>NZ_CP107970.1:5824609-6159512 GCF_036090055.1 Nocardioides sp. NBC_00368 | reverse complement strand
CGGCGACCAGATGAACATTACGCCTCCGTGACGCGCTTGCCAAATCGAGGAACGCCCCAGCGAAGGCTGTCACCTTCGCCAGGGCGTTCTCGCAGGTCAGAGGCTACTTGAGGCGTACGCCGGCGAACTTCTTCTTGCCCCTGCGCAGGACGACCCAGCCGTCACCGAGCAACTCTTTTTCGTCGAGCGCGCCCTCAGCGTCCTCGACGCGGACGTTGTTGACGTACGCACCGCCCTCGGAGATCGTCCGGCGGGCCTCCCCCTTGGAGGAGACCAGGCCGGCGGCGACGAAGAGGTCGACGTACGTCGGCAGCTCCTCACCACGCTCCACCTCGACGGCACCGGCCTCCGTGATCGCGGCGGCCAGCGTCGTACTGCTCAGGGTTGCCAGGTCGCCGCCCCCGAAGAGCGCGGCTGCGGCCTGCTTGGCCTGCTCGGTCTCCCCCGCCCCGTGGACGAGGGTCGTCATGTGATCGGCCAGCGCCTTCTGTGCCACCCGCAGGAACGGCTTCTCCGCGTGCTGAGCCTCCAGGGTCTCGATCTCCTCGTGGGACAGGAACGTGAAGACGCGCAGCATCTCCCCGACCTTGGCGTCCTCGACGTTGAGCCAGAACTGGTGGAAGGCGTAGGGCGACATCATCGTCGGGTCGAGCCAGAGGGCGCCGCCCTCGGTCTTGCCGTACTTGGTGCCGTCGGCCTTCGTGATCAGCGGAGTGGTGAAGGCGTGAACGGTCTCGCCGGTGACCCGGCGGACCAGCTCGACACCGCCGGTGATGTTCCCCCACTGGTCCGAGCCACCGAACTGGAGGCTGACCCCGTGCGTACGGAAGAGGTTCAGGTAGTCCATGGACTGCAGGAGGATGTAGGAGAACTCGGTGTAGGAGATGCCGTCCTCGAGACGCTTCTTCACCGTGTCGCGGGCAAGCATCCGGTTGACCGGGAAGTGCTTGCCGATGTCACGCAGGAAGTCGATCACCGACAGCGACGCCGTCCAGTCGGCGTTGTTGACCATCGTCGCGGCCGTCTCGCCCTCGAAGGAGACGAATCGCTCGATCTGGCTACGCACCTTCCCGACCCATTCCTTGACGGTCTCGGGCGAGTTGAGGGTGCGCTCACCGGAATCGCGCGGGTCGCCGATCATGCCGGTGGCGCCGCCGACGAGTACGTAGGGCGTGTGGCCGGCCTGCTGCAGGCGCATCGCCATGGTGATCTGGAGGAGGTTGCCCATGTGGAGGCTCGGCGCGGTGGGGTCGAACCCGATATAGAACCGCACACTCCCGCCGGCCAGCGCTTCTCGGAGCGCGTCGCGGTCCGTCGAGTCGGCGATGAGGCCTCGCCACTCGAGGTCGTCGAGGAGGGTGGGATCGATGGACACGTGGTGCCTTTCTCAGATCGTTCTCAGATGGTGTTTCCGGGGCCCGGAACGGGTTGTCCCGGAAGCAAGGGTAGTAGGCGATACCCCCTAGAGTTGACCACTGGCGTTCGCGACGAGATTTGAGGGGACCTGGGTGATCGCAGGGAGGTACCGGCTCGAGAGGGAGCTCGGCCGGGGAGCGATGGGGGCCGTCTGGCTCGCCACCGACGACGTGCTGGGACGTTCCGTCGCGCTCAAACAGCTGGTCGCGCTCGACGGCGTGTCCGATGCCGCGGTCGAACGCGAGGCACGGCTCGCGGCACGACTGGTCCACCCGAACGTCGTCGCCGTCTTCGATCTGGTGCGCGACGACGACAAGCCGTGGCTGGTGATGGAGTACGTCGAGGGGAAGACCCTCGCCCACATGGTGCGCGACGACGGTCCCCTGACCGTCGAGGACGCCGCGAGGCTGATCGGTCAGATCGCCTCCGCCCTGCGCGCCGCCCATGCCGCCGGCATCGTCCACCGCGACGTGAAGCCCGCCAACATCGTGGTCGGCCGTGCCGACCGTGCCAAGCTGACCGACTTCGGCATCGCCCGCGGCGTCGACTCCCAGACCACCCAGACCGGGCAGGTGACCGGGTCGCCGGCATACCTGGCTCCGGAGATCGCCACCGGCGGCCGGGCCAGCCCGGCCAGCGACATGTGGTCGCTGGGGGCCACGCTCTTCCAGGCGCTGACCGGCGAGCCGCCCTACGGGATCGGCGACAACGCGCTGGCGACGCTGTATCGCGTGGTGCACGAGGACCCGCCGCGTACGCCGCTGGCCGGCCGGCTCGCGCCGCTGTTGGAGCACACCATGGCCTACGACCCGGCCGAGCGGTGGTCGGCCCAGGACGTCCTCGACTTCCTGGCGGGGCGGATCGCGGCCGAGAAGCTGGAGCCGGTGGCGATGCGTACGCAGACGCTCACCGCCGTCGCGGCGCCGGCTCCGGCTCCGGTGGAGGCCCCAGCACCCGCGGTGGCGTCGCGGCCGGCCGCGGCCGGCCGCCGCAGGTGGTGGCCGGTGGTCGCCGTCGTGGCCGCAGCACTGGTGCTGCTGGTCGGCGGGGCGCTGTGGGCCAACCGTGGGGACGAGCCGACCGCGAAGCCGAAGGAGGTCGCCTCCGCGTCGCCGCTGTCGGAGGCCACCGACGAGAAGACCGAGGACGCCGCCGAGGAGGAGTCAGAGGAGCCGTCGGAGGAGCCGACGCCTACCGAGACCGCCAGCGAGACCCCGAGCGAGAGCCCGTCGGCGAGCCAGACCGCCGGCGCGAGCGCCGAGGGCATCGACGCCTTCATCCGCAGCTATCTCGCCACCGCTCCCGCGAACCCCGACAGCGCCTACAGCTCCATGCTGACCCCGGCGTTCCAGGCGAGCAGCGGCGGGCTCGAGGGCTATCGCGACTGGTGGGGCTCCGTCGACAGCACCAGCGTCGTGTCGGTCTCACCCAGCGTCGACCCGCTCAAGGTGACCTACACCTACAGGTACACGATGAAGGACGGCCGCCAGGACGGCGGCACGGTGACGCTCGGGCTCGTCTACGCCGACGGGCGCTACCTGATCAACAGCGAGGGTTGAGCACGTCAGAGCAGTTTGCCGAGCGGGCCCAGATCGATGTTGAGGTCCTCGGCGGTGAGACCGAAGTGGTCACGCAGCTCCGTCATCTTCTCGTCGAGCAGCATCAGGGTCTGTCCCAGGCGCTCGATGTCGTCGTCGCTCAGGCCGCCGGCATCCATGCGCCGGATCGCCTGCCGTTCCATCAGCTGCCGGAGCAGTTCCACGAGGGTGAGGACAAGCTGCACGAGCCCCTTCTCCACGGACTCGGGATCGGCGTCGATGCGCCGGCTCAACGCCGACGGCAGGTCGCGTTCGTCGTCGAGGTCCAAGGGCCACGGGGCGGAGTCGTCGGGCCGGTTCACTCGCCCGCCTCCTGACAGAAGCTGAACGGTGGCCACGGGCCGGTGACGGTCGCCTCGGGCCCGTTCGTGGACCACTCTTCGACTACCGTTCGGACCGCCTCCACGTGCTCGTCCGGAACCAGGACCGCCAGTCGCACCTCGTGCGGGCGGACGGGCGGCAGGGGCCTGATCTCCGAGGCGTACGGTGCGAGCAGGGCCTGCAGCTCAGCGGTCTCGGCATCGCGCTGCTTCACCTCCATCGCCCGTCGACGGAGATAGTCCGACCCGGTCCGCACCGTCGCGGCGCGGGCCGGCATCAGGAGGTGGACGATGCACTCGCTGTGTCCGGTGACGGCGGCGAGCCGATCGCTCCACTCGCTCTCGTGCTCGGCGACGAGCCGGTCCAGCTCGTCGTCGTCTCGGACGACCGTCCCGAAGCGCATCGGCAGCACCGGGACATACGCCCAGAGCTGGTGGAGGGCGCGCCCGAACCCGAGCAGCTCGCGCGTCGAGCGCTGGGGTGGCTGCGTACGCGGTTCCGCGAAGACGGTCAGGCCACGGGATCGGTGTGCCCGGAGCGGGAGGTCGACCTCCTCCCCCGTGCTGCCGGCGTCCGCGGCGGCCACTGCGTAGAGGAGCATCACCGCTGCCTCCCGGAGTCGGGCGGCGAGACCTTGTGGGCGGGGGCGAGCACCAGGCGCAGGCCGAGGTAGACGAGGTCGACGCCCGCGAGCGACAGCACGATGTCGCCGCCCACGACGACACCGCCGTCGATCAGACGGTCGACGAGGTCGACGAGCGACGTCTCGTCGAGGGCCGGGGAATGCTCGAGCGTCACGACGCCGTCCCGGTCAGGTCGTCATCGCGCCGCTCCCCCGCACCGACGAAGCTGTAGGGCGGCCACGGGCCACTCACCTCGACGCGCATGCCCGCGTCGACGACCAGCTGGTTGTGGTGCTCCTCGGCGACCCGGAGGAACCGCCGCTCCTTCTCACGTGGCACCAGGTAGGCGCTGTTGAGCAGCATCGGCTCCTCGCGGCCGGTCACGGCGCTGTCGAGAGGGGCTCTGACCACGCTCGCGACCGCCTCGCGAGCCAGCGCTTCGTGGGTGTTCGCCAGGAGGCGCTCGCGCCGTCCGCGTTGCTCGTCGCGCTCGTCCTGCTGGGACCGGCGTCGCTCCAGGTACTCCCGGCCGCTGCGGGGCGCGGGCACCTCGGACTTGCGCGGAGCCGAGGTCGGGAAGACCTGCAGCGACCACTCGACACGTCCGCTCAGGAACCGCCAGACGCCTTCGAGATGGGCGCGGCTCGACTCCAGCGCGGCGACCAGCGCCTCGTCGTTCCGGTAGATGCCCGGCAGCTGCAACGGGAGCACGTCACCGCGGTCGACCAGATCCTGGAGCACCTCGTGGTGAGCCGAAGCGACGGGCGTGACCCAGCGGGTGTCCTCGCCGTGCTCTGCCCACGCGGCCTCGCCGAACGACTCCGCGGCCAGATCGCTGACGACCACCTCGAGGTCGTGGAAGCCGATGGTGCGTAGGTCCGCCTCGGCGATGCCGTGGTCGGGCAGCGTCCGGGGCCTGTGCACGAGGCCGTACGCATGGACGACGGTGGTCGGGTCAGCGGCGCTCACGGCTCGTCTCACCTTCCACGATCTGGCTCTGTTCGCCGACGCTGCGCTCGAGCGCCTCGAGGCGCTTGCGGAGGTCGAGCTCCTCGTCCCGCTTCTCCTCGTCCGCGAGGTTGCTGACGAACGGGTCGCCCTCCCACCAGTTGATGCCCATCTCCCGGGCGCGGTCGACCGAGGCGACCATGAGCCTGACCTTGATGGTCAGCAGCTCGATGTCGAGGAGCCGGACCTGGATGTCGCCGACGATGACGATGCCCTTGTCGAGCACGCGCTCGAGCACGTCGGCGAGGTTCTGAGAAGATGGCTGGGGCCGGTTGTTGACGAAGACCGGCGTACGCGGTGTCTCGCTCATCGATCGTCCACCTGGGCTCGGAGGTAACGGTTGACGCGGCGGTAGCCGGTGATCTCACCGTCCTTGTCGACGGTCACCTCGTAGGAGGCGAGCACGTCGGTGGTCTCCGGGACTCGTTCGAGCTCGAGAATGTCCGCGGTGACGATCCAACCGTCGTCGTCGCGACGGATCGCGGTCACGCCCTCGGCGGGGCAGCCCACCAGCGCCTCGAGCTCCTCGAGCACGTGCTCGGCGATCGTCGACAGGGACGAGTCAGTCATGCCAGCCTCCGGCCATCAGCCGCTGCACCAGCTCCTCCTCGAGGGCGGCCGCCTCCTCGTCGGTCAGCTCACCTGCCTGATGGCGGGCGTCGACGTCGTCGAGCGCGGCCTGGATCGCGGCCGGGTCGTAGTACTGGCTCTCGGCCTCCTCGAGGATCTTCTCGCCGACCCAGACCACACCGCGTACGGGCGCGATCGGCAGGGTGAGCAGCTGGGTGATCAGCCCCATGCGGGCACCTCCGACGACGCGGCATCGAGGAATGCGTACGGTGGCTGCGGGCCGACGTAGCGAAGGGCTGCCAACGGCGTCAGGTCGTCGCGCAGGGTGGTCACCGTCGCGTCGACCTCGCTCTGTCGGTCGCGCTCGACCAGCAGCGCGGCCTCGACCGCCTGCAGCGCTCCACGGGCTTCGCCGAGCGAGACGGCCCGGGCGACCGCAACCAGCTCGTCGACGACACGGTCGCCGACCTCGGCCCGCAGCATGTCGAGCGCGCCGGCCATCGCCTCGCCCAGGCGCAGCTCGGACGAGGGCCGCTCCCCCGGGCTCGCACGCCGTACGTGGTCGCGCAGGGCGACGAGGTCAGGATCGCGTCGCAGCGCCTCCCGGAGGGCTTCCTCCTCGTTCAGCTCGACCGACACGCTGAGCTGGAGCAGGCCGTCGAACCGCTCCAGGAGCGAGCGGATCTCTCCGCCCCGGCTCTCGATCAGCTCGTGGCGTACAGTGTCGTCGTCCGGCATCTCGACGCCGAACTGCATCGGCAGCACCGTGCCGGCCGCGGCCATCGCCTCGAGCGCGTGGGCGTGGGCCATCAGGTCCTCGCGCATCACGCGCGAGTCGGCGTCCACGTCGCTCACGAGCACCCGCAAACCATCGCCGTCGATGCGACGCAGCGGACGTGAGGCTCGTCCCTTCCGGTCCGCAGGGATGGCGACCGAGGTGTCCGTGACTCCGTAGATGTGGACAGGCACGGTCAGTCCTCCTTCGCCTTCGTCTGTCTGGACGTGCTCTTCCGAGTACGCCGAGCCGGCTGCTTGCGACCCTGGCCTTGGTCCTCGTCGTCGTCCTCGTCTGCGTCCTTGTCGGCGTCCTCGTCGGAGTCCTCGTCGTCGCCGCCGAGAATGCTCCCCAGCTTCTCCTTGGCTCCTTCGATCGCTCCGGATGTCTTCCCCTTGGCCCCGGACTCGGTCACCCCCTCGATCAGCTCCGGGATGCCGTGCGTCTGGGTGTCGGTGAGGTCCAGCCGATTCACCGCCTCGGCGAAGCGTAGGTAGGTGTCGACGCTGGCGATCACGATGCGGGCGTCGATCGTCAGCAGCTCGATGCCGACTAGCGAGACACGCACATAGATGTCGATCACCAGACCCTTGTCGAGGATCGTGTCGATGACGTCGGCGAGGCTGCTCGGAGCCGGGCGGTCGAGGTACCGGTTCTGCTGGGTGATGGTCATGACTCAGTCGCTTTCTGCCGGGGTGCCAGCGGGCACGGGTTGCTCGGCCCGCTTCAGTACGTGCCTGCGGATGTAGGCCCGGTTGGCGCCGAGCGACCTCGCCAGGCCGGATTTCCCGCACCCGACGAAGTAGCCGATGCACCAGTCGAGCTGCTGCAAGGCGTCCTCGGTGGCGGTCCGATAGCGATCGACCTCCACCATGAGCTCCTCGACGTTGCGCTCGAGCTCCTGGACACGGCGTTCGTCGTCTTCGGCCATGGTCAGGATGCCTTCGTGGAGGAGCCGGAGGACGTACGCCTGCTCGGGCTCTGCTTGCTGGCGCTCTGCTTGCTGGCGCTCCGCTTGCTCGCGCTCTGCTTGCTCGCGCTCTGCTTGCTCGCGCTCTGCTTGCTCGCGCTCTGCTTGCTCGCGCTCTGCTTGCTCGCACTCTGCTTCGTCGGGCGCCGCGTGGTCGTGGTCTTCTTGGCCGCCGGTTTCTGGGCAGCCGTCTTCTTCGCAGCTGTCTTCTTGGCTGCCGGCCTCTTGGCAGCGGCCTTCTTCGCGGTCGTCCTCCTCGCCTGCGGCTTGTCACCGGACGACCCGTTCGCGGAAGACCTGCTGTTGGAAGACCCGTTGCCCGTCGTGCTGCTCGACGACGACTTCTCGGAGCTCCGGGAGCTGCTCGTCGTACGGGCCTTCGTCCTCCCGCTCTGCTCCCGACGCTTCTCCGAGCCGTTCTTCTGCCCTCTCTCCGACCCCTCGCCGGAACCGTCGTCCACGACCTCCTTGTCATGGATCTCGCCCGTCCACCCCTCGATCTCCTCGCGGTGGAGAAGCGTGTGGTTGGCCACATGACGCCGGAAGTGCTTCATCTCCAGGCGAACCCGGCGCCCCTGGGCCCGCCAGAGGTTTCCGGTGTGCTCGAAGAGGCCCTTCGGGTGGTACTCGAGCGAGACGAGGATCCGGGTCAGGTTCGGCGCGAGCTCGTGGAAGGTGACCGCGCCGTCGATGCGTCCCTTCTCGCTCTCGCTCTTCCACACGATGTGCTCGTTCGGAACCTGGTCGAGGATGGTTGCCTTCCACGTGCGGTGGGACCAGAACACCTGGGCCTGCCAGGTCACGACCTGGTCGTCCTCCTGGGTGACGTTCTCGACCTTCTTCATGAACGACGGGAATTCCTCGAACTGGGTCCACTGCTCGTAGGCGACGTCCCGGCTGACGGGTACGTCGACGGTCTCGACGATGTTGGTCACCTTGAGCTTCTTGCCGGTGGGCTGCTCGCTCTTGTTGAGACCGCCCGAGACCTTGTCAACGGTGTCCTTGACCTGAGTCGCCGTGTCCTTGACCTGGGCGGCGGTGTTCTTCACCTTGCCGACCGGCGCCGTCACCTTGTCGACGGCCGCCTTCGCCCCCGCTTTCACGGTCGAGCCACCCTTGGACCCCTTCGCCCCTCTCATCGAAGGGACACCGTCGGCGATGCCGGTCAGTCGGTCGGTGAGCCCCTCGACGCCGCTGCCCAGCTTGCTCAGGCTCCGCTTCCCGAAGGCGCGGCTGAGGCCCAGGACCTCCTTACGCAGCCGATCGACGGGGAGCTGCGACAGAAGGCCCGAGTCCTCCGTGTCGGAAGCCGCTTTCTTGCGTGTCTGCTCCGTCATGACTCAGGCACCTCCTCTCGGCGCACCTGCGCGCTGACGACGGGAGCTCCGCGCGCGCCGGCGCGGCTTCTCCTCTTCCTCGTCCTCGTCCTGCTGGTCGGCCTCGTCCTGCTGGTCCGCCTCGTCCTCGGGCTCGTCCTCGTCTTCGTACTCGTCCTCGGGCTCTTCCTCCGCCTCTTCGTCGTACTCGTCCTCGGGCTCTTCCTCAGCCTCGTCCTCAGGCTCCTCCTCGTACTCGTCCTCAGGCTCCTCGCCCTCGGCTTCGTCTTCGGGTTCGTCTTCGGGTTCGTACTCGTCCTCGGGTTCCTCGTCCTCCGGAACCTCGTCGGTGTCCTCGTCGGCGTCCTCATCAGATGACGACGCGCTCCAGAGCGTGCTCTGCTCGTGCAACCGATCGCTGAGCTTGTCGATCTGGCTCGCGGCCGCGGCGACCGCGGCCGCCTTACCAGCCATGACGAGCTTTCCGCTGACCTGCTGCCCGAGCTTCTGTACGTCCGACGAGCCGCCAAGGCTCTGCGTACCGATCTTCAACAGCTCGAGGCTGCGGTCGCGAACGGCGCTGTTGCTGAGCGCTGACCCGACGATCACGGCGAGTCGAAGCTTCTTGAAGCGCCCGAGCACATAACCCGCCGCGACAGCGGTTCCCACTCGTGTGGTGACAGACATGTTGGTGCTCCCTCCTCGGGCGGCCCTCCAACCACCCGCGTACCCCGGGAGGTACCCGATGCATGGCGGGGCATACCTTGGCGGCGCGAATTCGCGATTCGGCGACGACACCGAGAGGGACGCGCAGGCGTCGGTACGCCGCCGGACGATCGCCGTCAACGACGAGGGTTGAGCGCGGGAGCGTGCCGGGTCCCGATAGGCTCCCCTGCGGGCCGTTAGCTCAGTCGGTTAGAGCAGAGGACTCATAATCCTTGGGTCGCGGGTTCGAGCCCCGCACGGCCTACCAACGATCGGTGCGCTGGACCTCGTGCATGAGCTCGATCTTGCGGAAGCCGAACTGTCGGTTGATGCGCTGCATCACGTCGTTGGACGGGTCGGTCCAGGTGTGGATGCTGGTGCGTTCGGGGTGGTCGCGCTGGACGGCGGCGAGGGTGGCGACCTTGAGGGCCAGGCCGAGCTTGTGGCCGCGGTGGGCGGACTTGACGAAGGTGTCGTCCTGGATGGCCTCGTCGCTGCCGTGGGCCAGGAAGATGACCGAGTAGCCGACGAGCTCGCCGGTGAGGATCTCGCGGGCGGCGGCGGTGATGCGGTCGTAGGAACGGGCGGTGCTCTTCTCCGCCGAGCGGATGCGGTCGGCGGTGTGGGCGACCATGTCCTCCTGGGACTTGCCCGGCATCTCCTTGCCCATCTGGTTGCGCAGGCCGACGAACTGCGCCAGCAGCTCCTCGGGGGTGCGGTCCTCCCACATCAGGATCTCGTAGCCGAGCACGTTGAAGGGCTTGTGCGGCAGGGGGAGGTCGGCGGCGAGGTGGTCCTCGCGGCGTACGGACTTGAAGCCGAGCGCCCGCGCGAAGGCCAGGGAGGACTTCGGGGGGATGGTCACCTCGGCGGTCGTCAGGGTGCGGCCGTTGGTGCGACGTACGTCGTCGGCGGCTCGCCACAGCTCGGTGCCGACGCCGCGCCAGCGGTGCACGGGAAGGACGTGGATCCCGAGCTCGACGACATGGCTGCGCTCCTCCTCGGGGAGATCGAGCTCGGCGATGCCGATCGTCTCGCCCTGCTCCTTCGCAGCGAGCAGGACCCGGCGGCCGTGGTCGTGCGGCATCCGGACCGAGTTGGCCAGCGCCTCGTAGGTGCGATGTGACGCGTAGGGTCGGTCGAAGGCCATCGATGCCGCCTCCACGGCGTACCAAGCCTTCAGAGCGGTGTCATCGTGGACGTCAACGGGGGCGATCACAGACACGGGCTCTATCTAACCGTGTCGAGCAAGGTCGCGGGAAGTGAGGTCCCCCAGCAAGCGTTGACACGTCATCTGATGCCGACCCGAGGCGCCTCAGACGGGCCCGGGCTCGGTCGACGGGTCCTCGGGATCAGGATCCGGAGGACCGGGCGACTTGGTCGGCGTCGGAGTGGGCGTCGGCGTCGGAGTGGGGGTCGGCGTCGGAGTGGGCGTCGGCGTCTGGGACGGCACCGGGGTGTTCGACGGCGACGGCTCCTTGGTCGGCTCCGGGTCGGGGCTCGGCGGGACGTAGGGCGCGTGACCCTCCTCCGGGGCGTCGCCGTCGAGCCAGGCCGGCTCGGGGAACTGCTCGTAGTCGAGCTCGTCGGTCAGCGGGCCCATGATCTCGACCCAGGTGTCGGCCGGATAGTCGGCGCCGAAGAACGTGTCGAGCCAGCCGTCGAGGGCACCGCTGCCCTGTCCGCGGCTGTAGGCGACGGCGGTGGAGAGCTGCGGGGTGTAGCCGACGAACCAGGCCGAGGAGACCTCGTCCTTGTCGTTGGTCGCGGTGCCGGTCTTGCCGGCGGCCGGCTGGACCACCGCGCTGGCGGCCTGGCCGGTGCCGCTGGAGACGACCTGCTGGAGGGCGTAGGAGGTGTCGTCGGCGACTTCCTCGTCCATCGCCCGCCGGCTGGTCTCGGTGTCGTCGTGCTCGTAGAGGACCGTGCCATCGGCGTCGACCACCTTGGAGACGACGAAGACGTCGTTGTGCATTCCCCCGTTGGCGATCGTGGCGTAGGAGTTGGCCATGTTGATCGGGCTGACCGTCGAGTTGCCCAGCGTGAGCAGGAAGTTGTCGGGACGCATGTCGCCGCCGGACTTCATCGGGATGCCCGGGTAGTTGGCGTCGCTGCGGTCACCGCGCGGGATGCCGGCGCGTACGGCCATGTCGTAGACGTCCTTGCTGCCGTTGGGCAGCGAGTCGGACATCTCCACGAAGGCGGTGTTGATCGAGTCCTCCATCGCCTGGAGGCTGCTGACGTTGGCTCCGTAGCTGTGGCCGTACGGGTCGGCAGCACTCTGGCCGGAGTTGCGGATGCTCACGCCCCCGGGGAACTCCATCGGCGAGTTGCCGTTCCAGCTGTCCTTGAGCGAGTAGCCCGCCCTGAGCGCGGCGGCGAGGGTGAACGGCTTCATCGTCGACCCGGCCATGGTGGCGCTGCTCGCGGCCCAGTTGATCTGCGACTCGAGGTAGTCCTGGCCGCCGTAGAAGCCGCGCAGGGCGCCGGTCTTGACGTCGACGGTGGCCGCGCCGACGTGGAGCTCGTCGGAGACGTCGCCCTCGACGTACGCCTTCTTGTCCTCCGGACGTACGTCGTTGACCGCGTCCTCCACGGTCTTCATCGTCTTCTTGGTCAGTGTGGTGGTGATCCGCAGGCCGCCGCCGTTGATCTCGTCCTCGGTGACCAGCTGGTTGCCCTGCTCGTCCTCGAGCTTGAGGAGCTCGTCGCGCACGAGCTTGAGCGCGTGCCCCTTCTGGCCGCCGTAGCGGCTGTCGGAGCGCGGCTTCTTGAACTTCGGCAGCGAGGCCTTGGCCTCCTCCCCCTCGGCGGCGTCGACCATGCCCATCTTGACCATCGAGTTGATGACGTAGCGGTAGCGGCCGTCGAGCTCGGCAACCGACTCCTCGCCGTTGCTGGGATCGAGGTCGTTGGGGTCGTTGAGGATGGCGGCCAGCGCGGCTGCCTCCCGGAGGTTGATCTTCGCGGCCGGCTTGTCGAAGTAGGCGTTGGACGCCGCCTCGATGCCGTAGGCACCGCGGCCGAAGTAGATGGTGTTGAGGTAGCCGGCGAGGATCTCCTCCTTGGACTTCTGCCGGCTGATCTTCAGCGAGATGACCGCTTCCTTCACCTTGCGGGTGTAGGTGCGCTCCTGGGTGAGGTAGAGGTTCTTGACGTACTGCTGCGTGATCGTCGAGGCGCCGGACTGGGTGCCGCCGGTGTTGTTGTTGACCACAGCGCGCAGGATGCCCTTGATGTCGATGCCGCTGTTGGTCCAGAAGGTGCGGTCCTCGGCGGCGACCGCGGCGTCCTTCATCAGCTGCGGGATCTCGTCGTACGGCAGCGAGTCGCGGTCCTGGGAGTCGGCGATGTAGCGGCCGAGCTCCTCCTTGCCACCGCGGTAGTAGACGAAGGAGGTCTCCTTCTCGTAGGCCGCGTTGGCGTTCGGGATCGGGATGGCGTTGTAGGCCACGATCACACCCAGGGTGCCGATCAGCGCGCCCACCAGAATCAGCACGAAGAAGGCCTTCAGAACCTTCTTCACCCGCTTCTTCTTCGGCTTCGGCGTGGGTGTGTAAGGCGGATTGCCCTGCCAGCTCAAGATGTCCCCTCCCGCGGTCACAAACGAACCAAGAGTACGGCGGGCTCCCAGGCCCGACGCGATCCTCGGCGTCGTGTCCAGAACGTCTCAGCGGGGTCTCAGGTTGCACGTGGCGTACGAAAGGGCCTCTGACCTGGGCGAGCGCGTCGGTGTCGTCCCAGGTCAGAGGCCCCTTCAACGAGTCAGACCAGCTTGTAGAAGGTGCTGTAGTGGTCCGGGGTGAAGTACACCGCACCGGAGCTGCGGTCGACGACGATCCGGTAGGACTGACGCGCGGCGCCACAGGCGCGCGGGGTGACGTCGAACTCGAGGTAGGAGCGGCCGGTAGGCAGCTCGCCCTCGTAGTTGTTGTAGGTGCCGCCGGCGAAGTTGCAGGTTCCGGTGGGGGCCCAGTCGTACCAGCCGCGGCTGGAGGGATAGCCCATCGACTTCCAGGTGCTGTTGGAGCTGCGCGCCTCCGCACAGCCGCTGTGGGTGCAGCTCGGGTTGTAGTAGGCGCTCGCGGACGGAGCGGTGGCGAGACCGGCACCGACGAGGCCGGTGGTGGCGACGAGGGCTGCGAGCAGCAGCTTGACGATGGTGAGCACGGAGCGGTTCTTCCCGGACATGAATCCTCCAGTGTGTGCGTTACGGACGCAGGTAATTCTGCTACCTGATCCGCCCGGATAGGGGCTCCCGAGGTCACGAACCGGTGAACTCTCGGCGGTGTCCGCGTCTCAGACGACGCCGGCCTCGCGGGCCACGATCGCCGCCTGGACCCGCGAGGTGACCTCGAGCTTCGCCAGGACCCGGGACACGTGGGTCTTCGCGGTCGCCTCGGAGATCACCAACCGCTCCGCGATGTCGGCGTTGGACAGACCCTGGCCCAGGGCCGCCAGCACATCGCGCTCTCTCGGGGTGAGATCGGCCGGAAGCCGCGTCTCGGTGGCAGCCGCGGACGGCTGCCTCGGGTTGGTCAGCTCGGCGAGCACCCGGCGGGTCACCTCCGGGGCGACCACGCCGTCACCGGCGGCGACGTGCCGGACCGCGTCGATCAGCGCGGAGGCCTCCGCCGACTTGAGCAGGAACCCGGCTGCTCCGGCGCGCAGCGCACCGAAGACGTACTCGTCCAGGTCGAAGGTGGTGAGCACGAGTACGTCGGCGAGCCCCTCGTCCACGACCTGGCGGGTGGCGGTCACGCCGTCGGTGCCCGGCATGCGTACGTCCATCAGCACGACGTCGGGACGCAGCGCGCGGGCGTTGGCGACCGCGGTCGCGCCGTCGGCGGCCTCCCCCACCACCTCGATGTCGCCGGCGGTGGCCAGCAGCATGCGCAGGCCCGCCCGGATGGCCGCGTGGTCGTCGGCGAGCAGGACACGGATCATGCGCTCGTACCTCCTTCCGGCGCGCTGTCGGCGCTCGTGGTCGCCGCGGGCAGCGGGAGAACGGCGCGCACCCACCAGCCGCTGCCGGCAGGGCCGGCCTCGAAGGTGCCGTCGAGAGCTTCGGCGCGCTCGCGCATCGAGACCAGCCCGGTGCCGGTGCCGACCCCGGTCTCGACGGCCGGGGCGTTCGCGCCGCCCTCGTCGCTCACCTCGACCTCGAGGGCGTCTCCGGGGATCAGCCGCAGCTCAGCCGTGCCGCCACCGTGCTTGAGCACGTTGGTGAGGGACTCGCGCACGATCCGGTAGACGGCGTGGTCGACCGCCACCGGCAGCGCGTGGTCTGCGCCGTCGAGCAGCCCGCCGGGGTCCTCGACCCGCAGCGACAGACCGGCCAGCCGGGCCTGCTCCAGGACCGGGCCGAGGTCGGCCGTGCGGGAGGCGGCGGTGAGATCCTCGGCCTCCCCAGGCTCCTCGTCCGCACGCAGTACCCGGATCATGGCACGCATGTCGTCCAGGGAGGCCAGACTCTCGGCCCGCACCGACCGCAGCGCCGCCCGGTCCCGCTCGGGGTCCTGATCGCCGGCCAGCGCCGCGCCCGAGGTGAGCGCGATGGCCGACAGGTGCGAGGCGACCACGTCGTGGAGGTCGCGGGCGACCGCGGAGCGCTCCGCCCTGACAGCGTCGTGCCGCTCGGCGTCGGCCAGGCGCAGCAGCGCGGCGCTGCGCTCACGCTCGAGCCGGGCACGTTCGTCCGCCGCGTCGGCGAGCTCGCTGCCCTGACGTACGTTGTCTCCCCACCACATCGGCGTGACCACGAGCGCGACGAGGGTGAGCGCGAGCACGGCGGGCGTGCGCGGGTCGGCGGTGGCCGCCGCGGTGGCGATGACCGCGGCTGCGATGACCGCGACGACCGTCCCCGTCGTGAGGCGGCGTGCCGGGAGCGATCCATGCAGGTGGACCGCGAAGAGGGCGTCCCAGAGCACCACCACCATCGCGACGCTGCCCCCGATCAGCAGATCCGCTCCGACGCAGAGGGCGACCACGGTCATGGCGGCCAGCGGCCGACGACGCTTGAGCACGAGCGCGCCGGCCGCGAGCGCAAGCGGGAGCAGATGCCACCAGGACGGAGCGTTGTCGGAGCCGAGGCCGAACGGGTGCAGGCCGCGTACGGTCCCCACCTGGCCCAGCGCGTAGAGCGCGATGCCGGCGACGAGGACGACGCCGGCATCGAGCCAGGCCAGGCGCCGGTCCCCGGCGCGCAGACTGGTGCCACCGCCGAGAAGCGCCGCGGGCAGCTGCTGCAGCAGGGTCGGGCGGTCCACGACACCATCTCAGCACGTACGCCGCCGCTCCGGGGTCATCCAAAGGATGTATCCCCGCCTCGAAGGATCACCGGTTCGGCCGACGCCCGGTGGACACCGCGCGCACGAGGCTCGGGGCATGGACATCGACCTCGGCCCACTGACCGGCGATCTGGGCGGCACGGCGACGTACGTCGCACTGGCGGTGCTGGCGCTGATCGACTCGACCAGCTTCGGCACTCTCCTCATCCCGGTCTGGCTGCTGATGGCGCCCGGGCGGGTGCGAGCCGGGCGAATCCTGGTCTATCTCGGCGCCATCGCCGGCTTCTATGCGCTGCTCGGCATCGCGATCCTGCTGGGCGGATCGGCCGTGGCGGAGACGCTCGCGGGACTGCGCGACTCGCGTGCGTTCCTGTGGGGACAGCTGCTCGTCGGCGTCGGCCTGTTCGCCTGGAGCTTCAAGCTGGACCCACCGAGATCGGCGAAGGAGCGCGCCCCGGAGACCCCGCGCCGGCTGCTTCGCTGGCGCGAGCGGGCGGTCGCCTCCGAGTCCGGCTCGGCGTCCGCACTGGCAGCGATGGCGGTGCTCGCCGGGCTCGTCGAGGCCGCCTCGATGCTCCCCTACCTCGCGGCGATCGGAATCATCGGGACCGAGGGGCCGGAGTGGCCCGTCTCGGGCCTGTGGGTCCTGGCGTACTGCGCGGTGATGATCGCTCCGGCGCTCGTCCTCACGGCGCTGCGGGTCCTGGCCGCGCCGCTCGTCGCCAGACCGCTGGCACTGCTCGACGGCTGGCTGATCAAGCACGCCGCGAGCGCCACGGCGTGGGCGGTGGGGATCGTCGGGTTCCTGCTCGCCCGGGCCGCGCTCGGGCCGCTGTTCGGCTGAGGCGCCTCACTCCCAGCCGCAGTGGCCGGGCAGGAAGTCGTAGAGCGCCGCCTTCTGCGGCTTGCTGAGCGGCAGGAAGTAGGCCGCCTCCTCGGGAATGCCTGGACCACCGACGTGGACCCGGAAGAGGCTGCCGACCTTGTCGTCGGCCAGGGCGTGCGGGTCGCATCGGGCAGGCAGGACCCGAAGCTCCAGCGTGGTCGGCTCGCCGGTCATCGGGCGCGGCGCCGAACGCGGCCAGGTCGGTGTCTCGGCGGCGAGCTGGAAGAGGACGGTGCCCTCCCAGCCGGCGAAGGTGACCTCCGGAGCCTTCTCCGTCGGGGCGAAGGTGACCGGGAGGACGAAGACGCTCTGCTTGCCCTCGCCTTCGACGCGGGGCTCGCCGACGGTGATCTCTGCGGCCTCGGTCAGGGTGCGCTCGGCGCAGTCGCGGTCGAGGAGACGGTCGATGTTGGCGTACCTGTCCTCGGCGGTGCCGGTGCTGGTGCGCCACTCCCCTGCCTCGCCTGTCTTGCGCCAGGTGATCGTCAGGTCGGCGTCACCGCCCTCGCCGCACTGTCCGCGTGGCATGTCGAAGTCGAAGTCCATCTCGGGGTCGACCGGTTCCGAGCCCTTCCATCGGGCCCGGAACCGGTCGCTGCTCACCTCGAGGCGCGAGACCTCGATCGAGGAGCCGGTGTCGTTGACGAGGCGTACGAACGCCTCACCGGTGTTGCGCTGCAGCCGGGTCTGGTCGAGGTATGCGGTCAGCCCGTCGGGCCATGCGGTCTTCTGCGGCTCGTCCGTGCCGCAGGCGGCCGGCATCGACCCGATCAGGAGAACCGCGGCCAGCGCGGCGATTCGGCGCACTGCGGCAGGTTAGCGAAGTCACCGGTCGGTGGCGACCACCAGGACGTGGAGGGTGCGGGGGCCGTGCACGCCCTCGACGCGGTCGAGCTCGATGTCGCTGGTGGCCGAGGGGCCGCTGATCCAGGTCTGCGGGCGGGCCGGGTCCAGGACGGCGATCGCGTCGGGGACGTCGGCGACCACCTGGTCCTCGCGGACCACGCAGAGGTGGGTGTCGGGGACCAGGGAGATCGCCCGGCGGCCCTGGTCGGGGGCGTGGTCGAGGACGATCGTGCCGGTCTCGGCGATGCCGATGCGGGCCTCGGTGACGACGGCCGCGATCCGGTCCAGCTCCGCGGCGGTCAGGGTGCCGTCGTCGACGACGGCGCCGGGGACATGGACCGACAGGCCGGGCGGTACGACGACCTGACCGGCCGGGAGCGCGGCGGCGATGCGGTCCTGGATCTCGTCGGCTCGGCAGCGCTCGACCACGGCACGGTAGTCGGCCACGCGCTCGGCGAAGAGGTCGATGACCTCGGGGGCGGCGACGGGCGCGAGGTCCCTCGGCGCCGGGGTCTCGGCGGGCTCGACCGCCGAGCCGGCAAGTGCCTCGCGGACCCGGGCGAGGATCTCGGTGCGGGCGTCGGTCATGCGTCGTCCTTTCCGCCGTTCGTACGTTGCCACCAGGCCCGGAAGCTTTCCCCCGGCGCGTCGGGCAGGTCGCGCGCGCCGGTCCAGGCGGTGGGGCCGAAGCGGCGCGCGAAGCGCATCCCGAGACCGGTGAGGCGCTCGAGGGCGGACAGGCGGCGCGAGCGCCCCAGGACGTACGCCGCGCCCTTCATCGCCGCGGCCTCCGGCTTCGGCACGCCGCCTCGGTGGGCGTCGACCACCTGGGCGCGCAGGTCGACCAGGACGGAGGGGATGTCGATGCGTACCGGGCAGACCTCGAAGCAGGCGCCGCACAGCGAGGAGGCGTAGGGCAGCGAGTCGACCTGGTCGTCGTGGCCCACCCCCTTGAGCAGCGGGTTGAGGATGGCGCCGATCGGGCCCGGGTAGACCGAGCCGTACGCATGCCCGCCGGTGCGCTCGTAGACCGGGCAGACGTTGAGGCAGGCCGAGCAGCGGATGCAGCGCAGCGCCTGCCGGCCGACCTCGTCGGCGAGCGCGCGGGTGCGGCCGTTGTCGAGCAGGACGACGTGGACCTCCTGCGGGCCGTCGCCAGGGGTGATCCCGCTCCAGGTCGAGGTGTAGGGGTTCATCCGCTCGCCGGTCGAGGACCTGGGCAGCAGCCTCAGCAGAGGGTCGAGATCCTCCCAGCGGGAGACGACCTTCTCGATGCCGACCACCGAGACGAGCACCTCGGGCAGGGTCAGGCACATCCGGCCGTTGCCCTCGGACTCGACCACGACCAGGGTGCCGGTCTCGGCGACCGCGAAGTTGGCGCCGGAGATCCCGACCTTGGCACGCAGGAACTTCTCGCGCAGGTGCTCCCGGGCCGCGGCGGCGAGGACGGCGGGCTCGTCGGTGAGGTCGGCCGGCGCCGGACGGCCCGCGGCCGCCATCCTGGAGCGGAAGATCTCCCGGATCTCGGCGCGGTTGCGGTGGATCGCCGGCACCAGGATGTGCGACGGCAGGTCGTCGCCGAGCTGCACGATCAGCTCGGCCAGGTCGGTCTCCCAGGCCGCAATTCCCTCCTCGGCGAGCGCCTCGTTGAGCCCGATCTCCTGGGTCACCATCGACTTGACCTTCACCACCTCCTGGGCGGCGTGAGCCTTGGCGATCGAGGCGACGATCGCGTTGGCCTCGGCAGCGTCGCGGGCCCAGTGGACGGTGGCGCCGTTGGCGGTGAGGGTCTCCTCGAGGCGTACGAGCTGGGTGTCGAGATCCAGCAGCGCGCGCTCCTTGACCGCGGCGCCGGCCAGGCGCAGCTCCTCCCAGTCCTCGACCTCGGCGACGACCCTGGCCCGCTTGGCGCGGATGGTGCCGGTCGCGTGGGCGAGGTTGTGGCGCAGCTGGGAGTCGGCGAGGGCCTCGCGCGCGGCGGTGGGGAAGGCCGGCATGCCGACGAAGGTGCCACTCATCGCAGCGTCCTTTCGATCGAGCCCGCCTCGGTCGAGGCGAGGATCTCGGCGAGATGGACCGTGCGTACGCCCGAGCGTTGCCGGGAGAGCACGCCGCCGATGTGGGTCAGGCAGGAGTTGTCGCCGGCGACCACGATCTCGGCGCCGGTCTCGCGGATGTGGCGGGCCTTGTCGGCGCCCATCGCGACCGAGGTGTCGGCGTTCTTGACCGCGAACGTGCCGCCGAAGCCGCAGCACTGGTCGGCGCCGGGCAAATCCACGAGCCGGATCCCCCGGACCGCCTCGAGCAGCCGGCGCGGCCGGTCCCCCACCCCGAGCATCCGCAGCGAGTGGCAGGTCGGGTGGTAGGTCACCCGGTGCGGGTAGTAGGCGCCGACGTCGGTCACTTTCAGGACGTCGATGAGGAACTCGGAGAGCTCGTAGACCTTCGGTCCGACCTCCGCGACGGCCTCCTGAAGGGCCGCGTCGCCGGAGCGGCGGGCCACGATCGAGTGCTGGTGCCGCGCCGAGCCTGCGCACGATCCGGACGGGGTCACGACGGCGTCGTAGCCGGCGAAGGCGTCCACGAACGTACGCACCACCGGGACCGCCTCGTCCAGATAGCCGGTGTTGACCATCGGCTGCCCACAGCAGGTCTGTGCCAGCGGGAAGTCGACCTCGACGCCCAGCCGGCGCAGGAGGCGTACGACCGCCTGCCCGGTGCTCGGGTAGAGCGCGTCGTTGATGCAGGTGACCATCAGCGCGACTCGCATCCGGCATGCCTCCTTCGTCGGTGTTGCCATCAAATCAGATGAGTCCGGCGCGTACGGCCCGCACGACCGCCTCAACGCTCGTCCCCGCTCCGAGCGCGTCGGCCGCCGCTCGCAGCCGCCGCCGCACGGTGCGCTCGGAGACCCCCAGCTCCCGCGCGATCCGCTCGATCGTGTAGCCCCGGGCGAACAGCGCCAGCACCTCCACCTCGTCCTTGGGAAGGTCGGTGGAAGGACGTACGCCGCCCGAGGCTGCCACGATTCACTCCTGTCTCAGCATGACGCTGCCCGATGCGCGGAGCAGCACGGTGCTCATCCGGCGACCACCTTCTCGACGTAGGGCACCAGCCGGACCGGTCCGGCGAGCCCGTAGCTCTGCCGGGCCGCCACGCCGTAGACCGACGGGGTCACGGTGCGCAGCCGGTTGAGCAGTGTCGAGGCGACCTCGACCTCGATAGTGTTGGAACCGGCGACGAGCGTGTGGCCGAGGTCGACGACCGGGTCCATCGGATCGCACGGCGGCAGCAGCTCGCCGTTGACGCGGACGCGGAAGGTGTCGTTGACCTCGCCGAGCTCCAGGTGGGCGCCGTCCTCCGCGGTCCAGTCGGTGCCGAGGTCGACGGTCGTGCGGTAGCGGCCGATACCGGAGACGTCCTCGAGCCCGGCGACCTTCGACCAGGACTGCAGCTCAGCGAGGTCCCGCGCGACGATCTCCTTCGTGGTGGTGAGGTCCTTCGGGTCGGCCGGGTTCGCCGGCTTCCAGTCCTCGAGCTCGAGGCTCCACGACGTCGGCACCACGGGCTCGCGGACCCTGTCGACGGCGACGCTCACGGTGCGTCCGCCGGCTTCGGTGAGCTCGAAGCTGCCGGCGGTCGTCGTGCGGAGCGCGACGTTGGCGCCCCGCGCCACCACGGCCTGACCAGCGGTGGCGACGGGGAGTACGGAGCGGGCCACGCCCGCGCCCGGGGCCGCGAGGGCGACCACGGTGGACTGGCCCGGGACGAACTCGACCCGGACCCGGACCCGGTCACCGGCCCGCTCGTAGCCGGCGATCCGGGTGACCCGGCCGGTCCACGCGTCCAGCAGCCACGGCACGGCGGCGCGGTCGGTGGCGGTCAGCCAGACGTCCTGCTGCACCGGGTTGAGCCGCCGGTTCTCGGCATGCCTCGCGTTGGCGAGGTAGTAGAGGTCGACGTCGCCATCGACCCGGCGGACGTGCATGACCGTGGAGTCGGCGTGCTCGACGTCGCGTACGACACCGAGAGCGGCCAGCGCGTTGCCGACCTCGGCCTCGGGGACGGTGCGGGTGGTCGGCAGGGCGCCGACCTGGGCCATCAGCGTACGGACCTCGGCGGTCGCCGCCGCGTCGTCGCGGCCGGCGGCCGTCACCTGCGACCAGTCGCCGATGAGCACGATCAGCAGGCCCTTGCGGCCGAGCGCGAGCAGCCGCTTCGCCCCGTCGACGTCCATCGTGAACGCGTTCCCGCGCAGGTTGTCGGGGCCGATGACCACGGCCTTGTAGGCCGGTCCCTCCGGCGCCAGCCGGCCGTCGGCGAAGTCGACGCCGTCGAGCGCGAGCAGCGAGGCGCTCACGAAGGAGTGCGACCAGCCGAGCTTGGTGCCGTTGTTGGTGATCCACTGCGGGCCGATGCCGGTGGAGGCCCAGCCCTTGTGCCGCCAGAAGGCGACGTCGTACTTGGGGGTGCCGGTCTGCAGGACCAGCTGGGTGCGGGCGAGGTAGGCGGCGATGCCGGGGACGTGCTGCCACTGCGGCGTGCGCGGTCCCCAGGCCTCGCCGAAGCCGATGGCGTTGTTGTAGTAGGGCGAGAAGGCGGCGAAGCCCGGCCAGGTGACGCCGGGGGCCTTCGCGTAGGGGAAGCCGTGGACCATCAGCTGGTTGACGCCGGCGGCGAAGATGCTGTTGATGGTGAACAGCGCCTGGTTCTGCGCGGTGGGGCTGGTCCCGTTGGCGCCCCAGGTGGTGTTGTAGGCCGCGCCGTTGTAGCAGATCGCCTCGCAGGAGAGGACCGTGTGGCCGGCGAGGTCGCGACCGGCCGCCATGACGCGGTAGTCGTCGAGGTTCTTGAAGCCGAGCGACTCGGTCTCCGGGACGTCGACCACCGCCGCGTGCTGCATGGTGTCCGTCTCCAGGCCGTAGGGCTGGATCCGGATGCCCATGCCCAGCGACCGCGCGAACTCCTGCATCGGGCGCAGGTGCTGGTCGCGGTAGAGGTCGGAGAGGACGATGTTGTAGTCGTCGCGGATCTCGTTGGTGCGCAGGCTGTCCGCGGTCGTGGGGTCGGCCGCGGCCAGGGAGAACTGGTACTTCTCGTCCTTCTCCAGCACGAACGGGAGCCACGGCCGCAGGTCGTAGCCGTGCTTCGCCTCGAACTCCTCGAGGAAGTCGCGGGTCCAGATCGTCGCCTCGGTCTCGATCTCCAGCGAGTCCTCGAAGAGGTAGCCGCCGGCCTTCCGGAGCAGGGTCCGCAGCTCGCCGTCGAGGACGCGGTCCTGCCACAGGTCGATCACCTTCTGCGCTCCCCGGCGGCTGAAGTGGTCGACGACGTAGGCGCGCGGCGAGGTGTGCGGACCGGCCTCGGGCTCCTGGCCCGAGCCGCGACGCCAGGTGACGAGCAGGACCCAGGTGGCACCAACCGGCTCGGCCGGGGCGGTCCAGGTGAGGTGCTCGCCGTCGGTCTCGCCGCTCAGGTCGACGTAGGACGCCGGGTCGAGGATCGTGCTGGTGATGTTGTTGTTGCGGTCGCGTACGTAGCCGGTGACGCGGTGGGCCTGCACCGTGACCAGCTCGACGCGGGTGACCGCCGATGCGGGCTCGACCACGGGCTCGGGCAAGGCGGCGTCATAGGTCGAGCCGGCGGTGACCATCGCCTGCCCGTGCACCAGCTCGGTGCAGGCCGCGTCGTCGTCCGGAGTGATCGTCGGGACCGCGGCGGGCCAGGAGGGACCGACCGTGACGTCGACACGTACGCCTCGCTTCGCGGCCTGGGCGAGCGCCGCCTTCACACCGGCCACCCACGGGGCACTCCCCCAGCCGTACGTCGCGACGTCGATCTCGATGTTGCGGGCGCGCAGGCTGTGGGTGACGTCGGCGACCTCCAGCACCCCGAAGCCGGCGTCGGCGACCTGGTCGACCTCGCGGGCGATCTCGACGGGGTCGACGAGGCCGTGCGGCCACCACCAGCGGAAGCCGGCGGCGGTGGCGGTGCCGGGCTTGCGGAAGGCCTTCGTGAAGGCGTCCGGGAGGCCGGCGGGGACCGCGGCTTCGGCGGCCTGCGCGGGGATGGTGTCGGCCGCGCCGGCGACGGCGGCGGTGCCGAGGGTGGCGGCCGCGGCGCCGAAGAGCGCGCGACGGCTGAGCCGGGGGTTGGTGAGGAAGTCAGTCATGGGGGCCTTCGGGGTGGGCTGGGTCAGGGGATACGGGCCTCGGCGGCGGCCCAGTCGAGGCCGTCGCGCGGCTCGAAGCGGCGTACGTCGTAGGAGCGGCGGACGAGATCCCGCATCCCGGGCAGGCCGGGCAGGTCGGCCCCGAGGGACCTGCCTTGGACCAGGACGTTGCCGAGTGCGGCTGCCTCGACCGGACCGGCGAGGACCGGCAGGCCGCAGGCGTCGGCGGTGAGCTGGCAGAGCAGCTCGTTCTGAGAGCCACCGCCGACGACATGGACGACCTCGGGCGAGGTGCCCGCGAGCGCGGCGGCGGTGCGGACGTGGCGGCGGTAGGCGACAGCGAGGCTGTCGAGGATGCAGCGGGTCATGGCGGCCGGCGAGTGCGGGATCGCCTCGTCGGACTCGGCGGCGAGCGCGGCGATCCGCTCCGGCATCGGGTCGGCCGAGGTGCTCGGGAAGAGCAGCCGCGAGTCGTTGATGTCGACCACCGTACGCAGCGGCTCGAGCTCCGCCGCGGCGGCGAGCAGAGCGCCCAGCTCGGCGCCCTGGTAGCGCCGCTCGCTCCAAGACCGCAGCGACTCGGACAGGACCCACAGGCCCATCACGTTCTTGAGGAACCGGATGGTGCCGTCGACGCCGACCTCGTTGGTGAAGTCGGCGAGCCGGGCCTCCTCGGTGAGCACCGGACCGTCGAGCTCGAGGCCGACCAGCGACCAGGTGCCCGAGGAGATGTAGGCGAAGTCCCGGGTCTCCGCGGGGACCGCGACGACCGCCGAGGCGGTGTCGTGAGAGCCCACCGCGACCACGGGCACGTCGGCGGATGCCCCCAGATCCTCGGCGACGTCGGGCAGCAGCGGGCCGAGGAGGGAGCCCGGGTCCCGAAGGGGAGGGAGGATCCCTTCGGGAAGCCCGAGCTCCTGGCACAGGTCGACCGCCCAGACGCCCTGGCGGACGTCGTAGAGCTGGGTGGTCGAGGCGTTGGTGCGTTCCGCGCCGATGGCACCGGTCAGCCAGTAACCGAGCAGGTCCGGCAGCAGCAGCATCGTCTCGGCGGAGTCGAGGACGGCGGTCCCTCGTGCCGCGGCGAGCTGGTAGATCGTGTTGAACGGGAGCTGCTGGATGCCGGTGGTGGCGTAGAGCCTGCTCGCGCCGAGCTGGGCGACCACCTTCTCGGCGATCCCCTCGACGCGGGCGTCGCGGTGGCTGAAGACCTGGCCGAGCAGCTGGCCGTCGTGGTCGAGCAGCCCGTGGTCGATGGCCCAGGCGTCGATCCCGATGCCGTGCAACGGCCCGGTCCGGGCGACCTCCCGGATGCCCGCGAGCACCTCGCGGTGGATGCCGAGCACGTCCCAGAAGAGCGAGCCGCGGACGCGTACCGCTCCGTTCGGGAAGCGGTGCATCTCGTCGAGCTCGACCCGGTCGCCACCGATCCGGCCGGACATCACGCGGCCGGAGGTGGCGCCCAGGTCGACCGCGGCGACGCGTACGGTCACGGGTGGCTCCTCGGGGTCGGCGGCGTCGGTTCGTCAAGGTATGCAGACCAACCTGCGCTTCCCACGCGGAGCTCCGCTTGGGAAGCATCGGGTCGGCTGCATACCTTGATGAACATGCGTGACCCACTCATCGCAAGAACGCCGCCGCGACGCCGGCGTCGACGGGCACGTGCAGACCGGTCGTGTGGGTCAGGTCCGGTCCGCAGAGCACGAAGACGGCGTTGGCGATGTTCTCCGGGAGCACCTCGCGCTTGAGCAGGGTGCGCTGGGCGTAGAACTTGCCGAGCTCCTCCTCCTTGACGCCGTAGACCTCGGCGCGCTTGGCGCCCCAGCCGCCGGCGAAGATGCCGGAGCCCTGGACGACGCCGTCGGGGTTGATCCCGTTGACCTTGATGCCGTGCTCGCCGAGCTCGGCCGCCAGCAGCCGGACCTGGTGGGCCTGGTCGGCCTTCGCGGCACCGTAGGCGACGTTGTTGGGGCCGGCGAAGAGCGAGTTCTTCGAGGAGATGTAGACGATGTCGCCACCCATCTCCTGCTCGATGAGCACCTTGGCGGCGGCCTTGGAGACCAGGAACGAGCCCTTGGCCATCACGTCGTGCTGGAGGTCCCAGTCGCGCTCGGTGGTCTCCAGCAGCGACTTCGACAGCGACAGGCCGGCGTTGTTGACGACCAGGTCGACACCGCCGAAGGCGAGGACCGCGGCGTCGAACATCGCCTGTACGGCGGCCTCGTCGGAGACGTCGGCGGCGAGGCCGACGGCCACATCACTGTTCCCGATCTCGGCGGCGGCGGCCTCGGCCTTGGCGAGGTCGAGGTCGGCGATCACGACGCAGGCACCCTCTGCGGCTAGCCGCTTCGCGGTCGCCTTGCCGATCCCGGAGGCGGCGCCGGTGACGAGCGCGACCCGGGTCGCCAGGGGCTTGGGGGCGGGCATCCGCTGGAGCTTGGCCTCCTCCAGCGCCCAGTACTCGATCCGGAACTTCTCCGACTCGTCGATCGGGGCGTACGTGGAAAGCCCCTCGGCGCCGCGCATCACGTTGATCGCGTTGACATAGAACTCCCCCGCCACCCGTGCGGTCTGCTTGTTCTTGCCGAAGGAGAACATGCCGACGCCGGGGACCAGGACGATGAGCGGGTCCTTGCCGCGGATCGCGGGGCTGTTCGCGTCCTTGTGCCTGTCGTAGTAGGCCTGGTAGTCCTCGCGGTAGGTCACCGCGAGCTCCTTCAGCCGGGCGACGCTCTCCTCGACGGTCGCGTTGGCCGGGAGGTCGAGGACCAGCGGCTTCACCTTGGTGCGCAGGAAGTGGTCGGGGCACGAGGTGCCGAGTTCGGCCAGACGCGGGTGAGCCTCGCTGGCCAGGAAGTCGAGGACCACCTCGGAGTCGTTGAAGTGGCCGACCATCGGCTGGTCCGCCGAGGCGATGCCACGGATCGTGGGAGCGAGAGCCGCTGCCTTCGTACGCCGCTCCTGCTCCGGGAGGGCCGCGTAGCCCTCCAGCGCGGAACCGAACGGCTCCGCCTTGCTGTGCTCCTCGATGTAGGCGGCCGCGGTGTCGATGATCCACAGCGAGTTCTTCTCGGCCTCCTCGGACGTGTCGCCCCATGCGGTGATGCCGTGGCCACCGAGGATGCAGCCGACCGCCTGCGGGTTCTTCGCCTTGATCTCGGCGATGTCGAGACCGAGCTGGAAGCCGGGTCGACGCCACGGCACCCAGACGACCTGATCGCCGAAGATCGTCGTGGTCAGCGCCTCGCCGTCGGCGGCCGTCGCGATCGCGATGCCGGAGTCGGGGTGGAGGTGGTCGACGTGGGCGGCGTCGACCAGGCCGTGCATGGCGGTGTCGATCGACGGCGCCGCGCCGCCCTTGCCGTGCAGGCAGTAGTCGAACGCGGCGACCATCTCGTCCTCGCGCTCGACGCCCGGGTAGACGTCGACCAGCGCGCGCATCCGGTCGAGCCGGAGCACCGCCAGGCCGCTCTCCTTCAGCGTGCCGAGGTCACCGCCGGACCCCTTCACCCAGAGCAGCTCGACGTCCTGGCCGGTCACCGGGTCGGTCGCGGTGCCCTTGGCGGAGGTGTTGCCGCCGGCGTAGTTGGTGTTCTTCGGATCCGCGCCGAGACGGTTCGAGCGCGCGATCAGGTCTTCTGCAGTCGTCATTGCTTCCCTTGTTTCTTGGTGTGGGGTCGCGTGGGGCCCGGGCGCTGTTCGTCTAGGTATGCAGCCGAGCAGTCGCTTCCCACGCGGAGTTCCGCATGGGGAGTGATGGCTGGGCTGCGTACCTTGACGAACATTCAGCTCCAGCCCGCCTGGGTGCCGCCGACTCGGGCGGCCTCGATCTGTTCCTGGTAGCCGCTGGCGAGGTAGGCGCGCATCGGGTCCGCGGGCAGGCCACGGTCCTCACGCCACCCGCCGAGGTCGGCGCGTACGTCGGTGTAGAAGGCGTCCATGAAGATCTCGTTGGCCAGGAGTACGTCGCCGTCCTCCTGCGCCCGGGCGAGAGCATCGGTGTCGAGCAGGAGCGCCCGTGCGGTCATCTCCTGGACGTTGAGCACGGAGCGGATCTGGCCCGGGATCTTCTTCTCGATGTTGTGGCACTGGTCGAGCATGAAGGCGACGCCGCCGTCCTTCACCGGCTTGAAGCCGCCGCCGCGGACCACCTCGACGAGGATCCGGAAGAGCTGGAACGGATCCGCCGCACCGACGATCAGGTCGTCGTCGGCGTAGAAGCGGCTGTTGAAGTCGAACGAGCCGAGCTTCCCCAGCCGCAGCAGCTGCATCACGATGAACTCGATGTTGGTGCCGGGCGCGTGGTGGCCGGTGTCGAGGCAGACGACGGCCCGCTCGCCGAGGGTGTTGACCTGGGCGAACGAGGTGCCCCAGTCGGGGACGTCGGTGTGGTAGAACGCCGGCTCGAAGAACTTGTACTCGAGGACGAGGCGCTGGTCCTCGCCGAGGCGCTCGTAGATCGTGGCGAGGGACTCGGCGAGCCGGTCCTGGCGGCCGCGCATGTCGGCCTGACCGGGGTAGTTGGAGCCCTCGGCGAGCCAGATCTTCAGGTCGCGCGAGCCGGTCGCGTTCATCACCTCGATGCACTCGAAGTGGTGGTCGATCGCCTTCTGCCGGATCTTGGCGTCGGTGTGGGTGAGCGCACCGAGCTTGTAGTCGTCGTCCTGGAAGGTGTTCGAGTTGATCGTGCCGAGCGCGATCCCCTGGTCCTCTGCGTGGGCGCGCAGGGCGGCGTAGTCGTCGACCTTGTCCCACGGGATGTGCAGCGCGACGCTCGGCGCCAGGCCGGTGAAGCGGTGGACGGTCGCGGCGTCGGCGATCTTCTCCTCGGGGGTGCGCGGCGTGCCCGGGGTGCCGAAGACCTTGAACCGGGTCCCCGAGTTTCCGTAGGCCCACGAGGGGACCTCGATCTCGAGGGCGGCCAGGTCGCCCGAGATCTGGTCGAACGTCGTCATCGGAGAGCCTCTCTATCTGCGAGTTGAAAGGTTTCAAAGCGCGCATCCGACGTTAGTGGCGCACGTCACTCGCGTCAAGAGGAGGCTGGCTTTCGTCGCGTTTCAGTTTCGCCGACCGTCGCCGAGTCGACGCGTCCCGACCACGAACGTCGCCGAGTCGGCGCGTCAGAACGAGCCGACTCGGCGAGGCATTCAGTCGCGACCGAGCTGATCCTCGAGATGGAAGACCTCCTCGAGGCGGAGGAAGCCCTCGTCGGGGGCGACGCCGTCGAGGTCCTCGAAGAACTCCGCCATCTCGGCCTGCCAGCGGGCGTTGACCTCGGTCGCGGCCATCCCTGCCTGAGCCGCCTCGATGGATGGCGTCTCGACATAGCCGATCAGCAGGCCGTCGGGACGGAGGAACAGGGAGTAGTTGTGCCACCCGGTCTCCGCCAGCGCCTGGAGCATCTCGGGCCAGACGGCGGCGTGGCGCCGCTTGTACTCCTCGATGCGCTCGGACTTGACCTGCAGCTGGAAGCAGACGCGCTCCATGACAACCTCCGATGAAACGATTTAGGCACGGACGCTAATGAGCATGTCCGACACCGGTCAATCCCGGTAGCGTCCTTCCTCGTCACAGCGCCGCCCACGGCCTATGCTGCGATTGAACGTTTCAGGAAGGAGCCCAGGTGGCGATCACCCCAGGTGCGGGCACACCGCGCAGCGCCTCGGTCAAGGACGTCGCGGCCACCGCCGGCGTCTCCCTAGGCACGGTGTCCAACGTGCTCAACCGCCCCGACCGGGTCAGCCGGACGACCCGCGAGCGTGTCGAGCGCGCGATGGCCGAGCTGGGCTTCGTACGCAACGAGTCCGCGCGCTCGCTGCGCACCGGCAGCACCCAGTCGCTCGCCTACGTCATGCTCGACGCCGGCAACCCGTTCTTCACCGACGTCGCCCGCGGCATCGAGCTGGCCGCCGAGGCGGCCGGCCTCTCCCTGTTTCTGTGCAACAGTGACGGGCGCTCGGCCCGCGAGGGCGCCCACCTGGCTCACCTGCAGCAGCAGCGGGTCCAGGGCATCCTGATCACTCCGGTCGACCCGGACGATCCGCAGATCGACCAGCTGCGCGAGCGCGGCACCCCGGTCGTCATCGTCGACCGCACCCGAGCGGGCTCGTCGTTCTGCTCCGTCGCCGTCGACGACGTCCTCGGCGGGCGGCTGGCCGTGGAGCACCTCATCGACGCAGGCCACAAGCGGGTGGCGTACGTCGGGGGGCCGGAGTCGATCGGACAGGTCCGCGACCGCGGCGAGGGCGCCCGGCAGGCCTGGGCCGAGGCCGGTCTCCCGCCCGAGGACCTGATCACGCTCTCCTGCGAGGCTCCGACCGTCGCCTGCGGCCGCGCCGCCGGCGAGCGGCTCGTCGGACTGCCGGCCCGCCGCCGCCCCACCGCCGCGTTCTGCGCCAATGATCTGCTCGCGCTAGGGCTGCTCCAGCAGACGATCTCCGGCGGCCGGACCGTACCCGGCGACCTGGCGATCGTCGGCTACGACGACATCGAGTTCGCTGCTGCCGCGGCCGTGCCCCTCACCTCCGTACGCCAGCCCCGCCAGGACCTCGGCCGCCGCGCCGCCGAGCTGCTCCTCGACGAGGTCGGCAACCCCGCCCACAAGCACGAGCAGGTCGTCTTCACCCCCGAGCTCGTCGCCCGCGCCTCCACCCTCGGCCGCCCCTCCTGACCGCCCACTCGGCGCATCTGTCCCGGGCCGAAGTGTCGAGTCGGCGCGAATGTCCCGCCATTCCGCGCCGAGTCGGCTCATCTGTCCCAAGACTCCGGGACAGACGCGCCGACTCGACGGGCTGGCGCGGGACAGATGCACCGAGTCGTCGGGTGACGCGGGACATCTGGAGGAGACACGAAGCGCGGCGTACGTCATCGTCGGATGCCATAGGCTCCAGGAGCGGAAGCCTAAGGAGAGTCAGTTGGCCGGAGAACGCGCAGCGACGCTGAGCGACGTCGCCCGCGAGGCGGGGGTCTCGCTGGCGACCGCGTCGCGCGCGCTGAACGGGAGCGACCGGGTGGTGCGCCCTGAGCTGCAGGAGCGCGTCCTGGCGGCGGCGAACAAGCTCGGCTACACGCCCAACGCCAACGCCCAGGCGATGGCGCGCGGCTCGACCGAGACGGTCGGACTGCTGGTCAAGGACATCTCCGACCCCTACTTCTCCACGATCGCCGGCGGCCTGGCCGACGAGGCCGAGAAGCACGGCCTGCTGGTGATGCTGTGCAACACCGGCGGTCAGCCTGAGCGGGAGAAGAAGTTCCTGGCCGCCCTGCGGCGCCAGCGGAGCCGGGCGATCGTGCTGGCGGGTAGCGACACGGCCGACGTACGCCACACCCGCGAGGTCGCCGGCCTGCTGACCTCCTACGTCGATGGCGGCGGCCGCGCGGCCGCGGTCAGCCAGCCGCGCCTGCCGGTCGACACCGTCGTGATCGACAACCACGGCGGCGCCAAGGCATTGGCGGAGCGGCTGGTCGGCCTCGGCTACCGCCGCGCCGCGGTGCTCACCGGGCCCGAGGACCTGCTGGTCTCGGCCGAGCGGCACGCCGGCTTCGCGGAGGGATGGCTGGAAGCGGCCGGCTCGAAGCCGGGCTACGTCGCCGACGAGTTCAGCCGTGACGGCGGACACCGGGCGATGTCCCGACTCCTCGAGGACGGCCCCGAGGTCGACTGCGTCTTCGCGGTCAACGACCTGATGGCCGTCGGCGCCCTGGCCGCCTGCCGTCAGGCCGGCGTGGACGTCGGGAAGGACCTGGCCGTCGCGGGCTTCGACGACATCGCGACACTGCGAGACGTGACACCGGGGCTGACCACCGTACGTCTCCCCCTGGCCGACATCGGCCGGCTGGCTCTCGAGCTCGTGCTCGGCGAGCCGTCGGCGGAGATCCGCAAGCAGTCCGTACACGGCGAGGTCGTGCTGCGGGAGAGCACTCCCCCACGCACCTAGCCCGGCGCGAGTCGGCGCAACTGCCCCACTGACGCGTGCCGAGTCGGCGCAACTGCCCCACTGACGCGTGCCGAGTCGGCGCAACAGTCCCGCTGGATCGGGCCGAGTCGGCGCTCCGAACCGAGACAGACGCGCCGACTCGGCGTACGCCTGACGGAACGCGCCTCTTGCGACGGGCATCACATTTGTCCTACCGTACCGGGAAAGCGCTTTCCCCCACCGCTTTTCCGGCACTCCAGCAGACGAGGACCCTCACATGGCCACACGACGGCTCGGCATCATCATGAACGGCGTCACCGGGCGGATGGGCTACCGCCAGCACCTGGTGCGGAGCATCCTGGCGATCCAGGAGCAGGGCGGCGTGGAGCTCTCCGACGGCACCCTGATCCAGCCCGACCCGATCCTCGTCGGTCGCAATGCCGAGAAGCTCCAGGACATCGCCAAGGAGCATGGTCTGGACCGTTGGACGACCGATCTCGACGAGGCCCTGGGCAACGCCGAGGACACGGTCTACTTCGACTCGCAGCTGACCAACGTCCGCGAGGCCGCCATCAGCAAGGCGATCGCGGCCGGCAAGCACGTCTACACAGAGAAGCCGATCGCCGACGACGTCGAGGGATCGCTGCGCCTCGCCCGCCTCGCCGCGGACAAAGGCGTGAAAAGCGGCGTCGTCCACGACAAGCTCTACCTGCCCGGCCTGCTGAAGCTGCGCCGCCTGGTCGAGTCGGGGTTCTTCGGCCGCATCCTCAGCGTGCGCGGCGAGTTCGGCTACTGGGTCTTCGAGGGCGATCTGCAGCCCTCCCAGCGGCCGAGCTGGAACTACCGCAAGGAGGACGGCGGCGGGATCACCGTCGACATGTTCCCCCACTGGAACTACGTCCTGGAGAACCTCTTCGGCAAGGTCGAGGCCGTCACCGCCAAGGTCGTCACCCACATCCCGGAGCGCTGGGACGAGCAGGGCAACGCGTACGCAGCCACCGCTGACGACTCCGCCTACGGCATCTTCGAGCTGGAGGGCGGGATCATCGCCCAGATCAACTCCTCGTGGGCGACCAGGGTCAACCGCGGCGAGCTGGTCGAGTTCCACGTCGACGGCACCCACGGCTCCGCCGTCGCCGGCCTGCACCATTGCGTCACCCAGGACCGCAACCTGACCCCGAAGCCGGTCTGGAACCCGGATCTCGTCGAGTCGATCCGGTTCCGTGAGCTCTGGAACGAGGTCCCCGACAACCAGCCCTTCGACAACGGCTTCAAGGCGCAGTGGGAGCAGTTCATCCGCTACGTCGAGGGCGACGGCGACCACCCCTACGACTTCATGGCCGGCGTCCGCGGCCTACGGCTCGCCGAGGCCGGGCTCACCTCCTCGGCCGAGGGACGTCGGGTCGAGCTCGGAGAGATCGAGCTGTGACCTCCGTACGTCTCCCCCTGCCCGACGGCGGCATCGAGCTCTACACCCTCGCAGACCCCACGGAGTGGACGAGGCCCACCGCGCCGTTCACCTCCCGCACCGCCTACGCCGCCGCCCACGTCGTCCCCCGCACCCTGGCCGAGAACGTGCCCGGCGCCGCCGCGGACATCGACTGGGACCGCACCCTGGCCTACCGGCACGAGCTGTGGTCCTACGGTCTCGGCGTCGCGGAGGCGATGGACACCGCCCAGCGTGGCATGGGCGTGGACTGGACCGCCGCGGCCGAGCTGATCCGCCGCTCGGCCGCCGAGGCGGCGACCGTGGGCGGCTCGATCGCCTGCGGCGCCGGCACCGACCAGCTCGTCCTGTCCGCCGTCCCCGAGGGTCGTCAAGGTCTGGACACCGTCATCGACGCCTACCGCGAGCAGATGAAGGTCGTCGCCGACACCGGGGCGACCACGATCGTGATGGCCTCGCGTGCCTTGGCCAAGGTCGCCCGCGACGCCGATGACTACGCCGAGGTCTACGCGACCCTGCTCGACGAGGCCGACAGCCCGGTCATCCTGCACTGGCTGGGCGACATGTTCGACCCGGCACTGGCGGGCTACTGGGGCTCCCCGTCGGTCGAGGAGGCGACCCAGACCTTCCTCGACATCATCCGGGCCCGGCCCGGCAAGGTCGACGGGGTCAAGGTCTCGCTCCTCGACGCCGAGCACGAGGTCGGGCTGCGCCGGGCGCTGCCCGGCGGCGTACGGCTCTACACCGGGGACGACTTCAACTATCCCGAGCTGATCGTCGGTGAGGGAACGGGCGAGGGCGAGTTCTCGCACGCGCTGCTCGGCATCTTCGCGGCGATCTACCCGGCCGCCTCGGCCGCGCTGCAGGCGCTGGATGACGACGACCCCGACACCGCCCGGCAGCTGCTGGAGAGCACCCAGGCGCTCGGCCGGAAGATCTTCGAAGCACCGACCTACTACTACAAGACCGGGATCGCGTTCCTCTCCTGGTTGAACGGCCACCAGCCGGCCTTCTCGATGGCCGGCGGCCTGCACGCCGGCCGCTCGGTGCCCCACCTGGCCGAGGTCTTCCGGCTCGCCGACGCGGCCGGCCTGCTGACCAGCCCCGACCTCGCGGCCGCACGCATGCGCGCCTTCCTCACCGTGCAAGGAGTCGATCAGTGACCGACCATGCCACCGGGCTCGAGCGGCTCTCGCTCAACACCAAGACCACGAACTCCTGGACCCTCGCCGAGGCTGTCGACGGCGCCGCTCGCGCCGGTATCCCGGCGCTGGGACTGTGGCGCGACCGCGTCCACGAGGCCGGGGTGGAGAAGGCCACCAAGCTCGTACGCGACGCCGGCCTGCGCGTCTCCTCGCTCTGCCGCGGCGGGTTCCTGACCGCGTCTGATCCAGCCGGGATCGCGGAAGCGCTCGCGGACAACAAACGGGCGGTCGACGAGGCCGCGACCCTGGGCACCGACGCGCTGGTGATGGTCGTCGGCGGCCTCCCCGAGGGCGACGTCGACCTGGCCGGGGCCAGGGAGCGGGTTGCCGAGCGGCTGGCCGAGCTCGCCCCCTACGCCCAGGCCGCCGGCGTGAGGCTCGTCCTGGAGGCGCTCCATCCGATGTACGTCGCCGACCGGGCGGTCATCTCCACCCTCGGCCAGGCGCTCGACCTGGCGGCGCCGCACCCGGTCGACGCGGTCGCGGTCGTCGTCGACACCTTCCACGTGTTCTGGGACCCCGACCTCGCCGCCCAGGTGGCTCGCGCGGGCGAGGAGCGGCGGATCGCGGCGTACCAGGTCTGCGATTTCAACCTGCCGATCCCCGCCGACGCGCTGCTCGCCCGCGGGATGATGGGCGACGGGGTCATCGACTTCGCCTCGATCACCCGGATGGTCGCCGAGACCGGCTACACCGGCGACGTCGAGGTCGAGATCTTCAACGAGGCGGTCTGGGCCGCCGACCCCGACGAGGTGCTCGCCACCATGGCGCAGCGCTACCGCGACCTCGTCCTCCCCCACCTGTGATGGCCGTCCACCAGCCTGACGGTCGGGTCGTCGTGGTCGCCTGCGACAAGTTCAAGGGCTCCCTGACCGCCCGCGAGGTCGACGAGGCGGTCGCCGCCGGGATCCTCGCGGCGAACCCCGAGACAGAGGTACGCATCGTGCCGATCGCCGACGGCGGCGACGGCACCGTGGCGGCGCTGGCCGGCGCCGGCTTCCGCCTGGTCCCGGTGACGGTCGCCGGTCCGACGCTCGAGCCGGTGGCGGCGCACTACGCCGTCCGCGGCGACCTGGCGGTCGTCGAACTGGCCGACACCTGCGGGCTGCTGCGGCTGCCCGGCGACCGGCTGGCCCCGCTCACCGCCTCCTCCCGTGGGCTGGGTGAGGCCATGCTCGCCGCCGTCGACGGCGGCGGCCGCACGGTCGTCATCGGTCTGGGCGGCAGTGCCAGCAACGACGGCGGCGCGGGGATGCTCCGCGCCCTCGGCGTACGCCTCCTCGACGCCTCCGGGGCCGAGCTCGCGGAAGGTGGCGCGGCTCTCCAGGACCTGGCATGCGTCGACCTCGACGGCCTCGACCCACGCCTGCGGGAGACGGAGATCGTGGTCGCCTGCGACGTCGACAACCCGCTCCTCGGCCCCCGCGGCGCGGTCGCCACCTTCTCCGCGCAGAAGGGCGCCGGCCCTGAAGAACAGGCCATCCTCGAGGCGTCGCTGACGACGTACGCCTCCCTCGTCTCCGACGCTCTCGACCGCGCCGCACCGGCCGACACCCCTGGTGCAGGCGCGGCCGGGGGCGTCGGGTTCGCCGCGCTCGCGGTGCTGGGCGGCCGGGTCGAGCGGGGCGTCCACCTCCTCCTCGACCTGGTCGGCTTCCACGAGGCCCTGGTCGGCGCCGACCTGGTGGTCACCGGCGAGGGTTCGTTCGACCACCAGACCCTGTCCGGCAAGGCCCCGCTCGGCGTACTCGAGGCGGCGGCGAGGCGCGGCATCCCCGCCGCCGTCCTGTGCGGCCGCACCACCCTCTCCTCCGCTGAGGCCGAGCAGGCCGGAGCCACCACGGTCCGCGCGCTGACCGACCTCGAGCCGGACCCCGAGCGCTGCATGACGAACGCCGCCGAGCTGCTCACACAGCTCGGCGGCGGACTCGTGTAACACGTCGTTCGTAGGTCTACCCGGTCGTTCTGATAGGGCGAGTAGTCCTACGAACAGCGTGTTACACGGGGATGGGCGCCGAGGAGGCGTAGATCTCGACCCGCCCGTCGTTCCGGCGAGCAAGCTCACCGGAACGGGGCTCGCAGGCTCAGAAGTCGAAGTCGTCGATGTTCGACTCCTCGAAGACCGTCGGCTCACCGAGGACGACGACGCCGTCGGCACCGACGGTGTACTCACCCAGGTCACCGGCCTCGAAGGTGTCGCCCTCCTTGCCCTCGATGTCACCGGAGGCGAGAGCCTCGGCGGTGTACGCGGCCAGGTAGCCGAGCTGCTCGGGGTCCCACAGCGCGAAGGACTTCACGGTGCCGTCCTTGACGTACTCCCGCATCTGGTTCGGGGTGCCGAGACCGGTCAGCGCGACCTTGCCCTTGTACTGCGAGTCGGACAGGTAGCGCGCGGCCGCGGCGATGCCGACCGTGGTCGGGCTGATGATGCCCTTGAGGTTCGGGTGGGACTGCAGCAGGCCGGCGGTCTTGTCGAAGGAGGTCTGGTCGTCGTCGTTGCCGTAGACGGTGTCGACGAGCTTGATGTCGGGGTGGTTCGCGGCCAGCTCCTCCTCCATCAGCTTGATCCACTCGTTCTGGTTGGTGGCGTTGGCCGCCGCGGAGAGGATCGCGATCTCGCCCTTGCCGCCGATCTGCTCGGCGATCAGGTCGACCTGGCTCTTGGCGATGCCGGCGGCGTCGGCCTGGCTGACGAAGACGTCGCGGAACTGCGGCTCGGTGTCGGAGTCCATCGTGACGACCTTGGTGCCGGCGTTGCGGGCCTCGTCGAGGGCGTCGCCGATGGCGGTCGGGTCGTTGGCCGAGACGACGAGCGCGCCGGCACGCTGCTGCGTCGCGGTGTTGATGAAGCTGACCTGGGAGTCGGGGGTCGCCTCGGTCGGGCCGACCTGCGACCACTTCGTGCCGATCTCGTCGGCTGCCTTCTGGCCGCCCGCGTCGGAGGCGTCGAAGTAGGGGTTGCCGAGGTTCTTCGGGATGAAGGTGATGCTGCTGGTGTCGCCGCCACCCTCTCCATCGCTGCCGCTGCCGCTCCCGCCACCGCAGGCGGACAGGGTGAGGCCGAGGGCCGCAACGATGGCGACGGCACTGCCGGCGCGTCGGAACTTGCTGGTCATGTCTCTCACTCCGATTTCTTTGAGTTCTTCGAGGATGGTTTGTCCGAGCTCTGCTCTACCCGTTCTTTGGGCAGCCGATAGGTGCCGACGATGCGACCGGTCCAGCCGAGGACGCTGGCCGCGATGACCGCTGCGATGAGGAGTACGCCGGTGATGATCTGGATGAGGTTGGCGCTGAGTCCGTCGAGGCGCAGCGCGCTGCCGATGGTCCCGATCAGGACGACGCCGGCGATCACCCCGGGGATCGCGCCGCGGCCGCCGAAGATGGACACCCCGCCGAGCAGCACCGCCGCGATGACCTGCAGCTCCATGCCGGTGGCGTTGTCACCCCGCGCACTGCCGTAGCGCAGCGTGAAGTAGATGCCGGCCAGCCCCGAGATCAGGCCGCTGAGCGTGAACAGGATCAGCTTCGTACGGTCGACGTTGACACCCGAGAAGCGGGCCGCATCCTTGCTGAGACCCGCGGCGAAGATGCCCCGACCGAACGGCGTGAAGTGCAGGACGACCGCGAAGAGCACGATCAGGACGACCAGCGGAACCGTCATCAGCGGGATCTGGGAGTCGCCGATCCGAGCCTGTACGACATCGCCCCAGGCGTCGGGCCAGTCGGTGATCGCGGTGGTGCCGAGCGCGCCGACCGCGATCCCGCGGAAGAGCGCCATGGTGCCGATCGTGACGGCCAGCGACGGCAGCCCGTAGCGGGTGACGAGCACGCCGTTGAGCGCTCCCGCGACCGCGCAGGCGAGCAGCGCGAGCACCATCGCGGCCACCATCGGGAGGCCTTCACGGTGCAGCACCCCGAACAGGACGCTGGAGAGCCCGACGACGCTCGCCACCGACAGGTCGATCTCGCCGGTGATGATGATCAGGGTCATCGGCAGCGCGATCAGCAGGATCGGCGCGATGTCGAGCACCAGGAAGTAGACCGTGATCGGGTCGGAGAAGTTGAGGATCGCGATCGAGGCGTACGTCCACACGACCACGAGCAGGGCGATGATCGCCGTGTCCCTGGTCATCAGGGTGCGCTGCCACCACGGCTTGGCGTGCGCGGCGTACGTCCGGGCGGGCGCCTTCTCGGAGAGCAGGCTGGTCATGCTTCTTCCCTCTCTGCGAGGAGCTTGTCGTGCTGACGGCGGGCGAAGTAGCGGTCCAGGACGATCGCGCCGATGATCAGCGCGCCGACGACGGCCTGCTGCCAGAAGTCGGGGATGCCCAGGACCGGGAGCGCCCGGTTGATGGTGGTGAGGAGGTACGCCCCCAGAGCCGCCCCGAGCACGGTGCCGCTGCCGCCGAAGATGGCCACGCCACCGACGACGGCGGCGCCGACGGCCTCGAGCTCGATGCCCAGGCCGACACCGGAGCTGATGGTGCCGTAGCGGGAGACGTACAGGATCCCGGCGAGGCCCGCGAGCGCACCCGAGGTGGCGAACGCCTGCAGGACCCGGCGCTTGTCGCGCAGCCCGTAGAGCGTGGCGGCATCGGGGTCGGAGCCGATCGCGTAGAACTCGCGGCCGACGCGGGTGGAGCGCATCAGATAGATGGCCACGGCCAGCAGCGCGAACGAGATCCACGCCAGGTTGGGGATGAACAGGAACGATCCGGTTCCGAAGTCGAGCAGCCCGGGCGGGATGTCGGAGGCGTTGATCCGGTCGCTGCCGGCCCACTCGAGCATGATCCCGCGGTAGACGTAGAGGGTGCCGAGGGTGATCACCAGCGCCGGCACCTTCGCGAAGGCGACCAGCACCCCGTTGACCAGACCGAGCACGGCGCCCGCGGCGACTGCGATCAGCACGACGAGGATCACCGGGAGCCCGGTGTCGAGGAAGAGCCGACCGGCGAGGTACGCCGTCAGCCCGAGGGTCGACCCGACGCTGAGGTCCACGTTGCGGGTGACGATCACCATCGCCTGGCCGATCGCCAGGCAGACGAGGATCGCCGGGGTCAGGGTGAGGTCGCGCCAGCCGTCGGTGCTGAACAGGAAGTTGGGGTTCACCGCCGTGGTCACCACGAGCAGCAGGATGAAGGCGACGGCGATGCCGGTCTCGCGCTGCTTCAGGAGCCAGGTCAGCCGGCTGGCTGCTCTGTGGCGTGGCTGCGGCGCGGCCGGGGCAGGCGCGTCGAGCGTGGTGGTCATGATGCCTCGCTGACGTTCAGGGTGGTGGAGTGGTGGGCCGTCGCCGCGCGCATGACGGCCTCGGGGGTCGCCTCCTCGCGGCTCAGCTCGGCCGTCTGGTGACCCTCGCTGAGGACGATCACGCGGTCGGCCATCCCGAGCACCTCGGGGAGCTCGGAGGAGATCATCAGGATCCCGAGGCCCTCCTGCGCGAGCGTGGAGAGCAGTCGGTGCACCTCGGACTTGGTGCCGACGTCGATGCCTCGGGTGGGCTCGTCGATGATCAGCACCTTCGGCTGGGTGGAGAGCCACTTGGCCAGGACGACCTTCTGCTGGTTGCCGCCCGAGAGGGTGCCGGCGAGGGTGTCGAGGGTCGCGGCCTTGACCTCGAGCCGGGCGGCCCAGTCGGCGGCCGAGCGGTTCTCGATGCCGGTGCTGATCAGCCCGGTGCGGGCGAGCCGGCCGCTCGTCGGAAGCGTGATGTTGCGCGAGATCGGTGCGTCCAGGACGAGGCCGTGCTGGCGGCGGTCCTCGGGGACGAAGGCCAGTCCCATCTCGATCGCGCGTCGCGGGTCACCCGGCGGGACCGGCCGCCCGTCGAGGGTCACCTCACCGCTCTCGTAGGGGTCGACGCCGAAGATCGCCTGGGCGACCTCGCTGCGCCCGGCACCGACGAGGCCGGCCAGGCCGACGATCTCACCTTCGCGGACGGTGAGGCTGATGTCCTGGAACAGGCCGGTGCGGGTGAGGCCGCTGACCTCGAGCAGGGGCTTGCCGACGGTGGCCTCGAGCTTCGGGTAGAGGTCGGAGACCTCGCGCCCGACCAGTCGCTGGACGATCTCGTCCTCGGTGACCGCGGCGATCGGGTCGGTGGAGATGTAGGCGCCGTCGCGCATCACCGTGATGGTGTCGCACAGCGCGAACACCTCGTCGAAGCGGTGCGAGATGAACACGACGGCGCAGCCCTGGTCGCGCAGCGTGCGCGCCACGGTCATCAGTCGCTCGACCTCGTTGCCCGACAGGGCCGCGGTCGGCTCGTCCATGATCAGGACCTTGGCGTCGAGCGAGAGCGCCTTGGCGATCTCGATCAGCTGCTGGTCGGCGATCGAGAGACCCTCGGTCGGGCGGTCGGGCTCGATCGGCACGCCGAGCCGGGCGAAGAGCTCGATGACCTCGGTGCGCATAGCGGCACGGTCGATCCTGCCCCAGCGGTTGGTCGGCTGGCGTCCCATGAAGATGTTCTCGGTGACCGAGAGGTCGGGGAAGAGGGTCGGCTCCTGGTAGATGACCGCGACGCCGGCCTGCTTGGCCTCGGCGGTGTTGCGGAAGTCGACCTGCTCCCCGGAGAGCAGATAGTCGCCGGCGTCGCGGCGGTAGAGCCCGGCGACGATCTTGACCAGGGTCGACTTCCCGGCTCCGTTCTCCCCCACGAGCGCGTGGATGGATCCGGCCTCGACCCGGAGGCTTCCAGACCGGAGGGCGCGTACGGGGCCGAACGACTTGGCCACGTCCCGCAGCTCCAGTGCGGCGGGTGTGTCCGGCATGGGCAGCTCCTCGAATTGAAAGGTTTCAAGCCTGGTTTACGCTAGTGATGGCAATCACATACGTCAACACTCTTCGGCCGCTAATTTGAGCGAGGTTCGGACTTTGTGGTCAGACCGGCACGACGCCCACCCACATCCAGGCGGGAATCCTGCCGCGTCAGACCGCGTTCAGAGACCCATGCACGCACTCTGGGTATGGGCACATCCGCACGCGTCGTCCCTCAACGGACGGTTGCAGGAGGCGGGCCGGAACGCTCTCGTCGCGACCGGCTGGACCGTCGACGAGATCGACCTCTATCGAGAAGGTTTCAATCCACTTCTGGTGGAACGGGGCGAGGCCGACGTACGCCACCACCAGGACCGCCTGCGGGAGGCAGATCTGCTGGTCGTGCAGTTCCCGCTGTGGTGGTATTCGGTGCCGGCCATCCTCAAGGGCTGGATCGACCGGGTCTTCGAGTCGGGGTTCGCCTTCGACGTACCGGATCCGGAGACCGGCAAGCCGCTCAAGTACGGCAAGGGCGGCCTGGCCGGCAAGCGCGCCCTGACCATCGTCACGGCCGGCGACCGGGCCGCGACCCTGGGCCCGCGCGGGATCAGCGGCCACATCGAGGACGTCCTGTGGCCGCTGCTGCACGGCACGTTCTGGTACACCGGGATGGACCCGCTGCGTCCGCACCTGATCACCGACGCCGACCTCGTCGACGCCGAGGTCATGGCACGGATCGAGGCCGACCTGAGCGTACGTCTCGAGGGCGTGATGACGGAGCCGCGGATCGCCTACCGGCCGATGGTCGAGGAGCAGTACGACCACACGATCAAGCTCCACGACTCGGTTGCGCCCGGGCAGGACGGGCTCAGCGCCCATCGCGAGGGCTGAGGGCGTCACGGCGGCGGGCGGGCGCGCCTGCTACGGTCTTCGGGCCAGCCGCTCGGGACGTAGTCCCGGCACGGGAACCCGGTGAGAGTCCGGGACTGACGCGCAGCGGTGTGGGTGACGGACGGGACACTGTGCCACTGGGCCCTCGGGTCTGGGAAGGCGTCTCGCGCCGGTCGATCCCGAGTCCGAAGACCTGCTGGCCCTGCAGCAGACCGCTGCCGGTCAGCACGGGCGACGCGCACCAGCCCGCGACCCGCTCGAGGACCGACGTGCACCTGTCTCGCACCATCCGACCGACCCTGATCCGAACGGTCGCCGCGAGCGCCGTGCTGGTGCTCGGCGCCGCACTGGTCGGCTGCGGAGCCGGCCAGCCCTCCGGCGCGCAGCAGGCGGCGGCCGACGCCGGCGACGCTGCCGGCTTCCCGTTCACGCTGACCAACTGCGGTCGCGAGATCACCCTCGAGGCGCCACCCGAGCGGGCGGTCTCGCTCAACCAGGGTTCCACCGAGATCCTGCTCTCGCTCGGCCTCGCCGACCGGATGGCCGGCACCGCGGTGTGGACCGACCCGGTGCTCGACTCGCTCGCCGAGGACAACGAGCGCGTCCCCCGGCTCGCTGACGACTGGCCCTCCTACGAGCGCGTACTGGAGGCCGAGCCCGACTTCGTCACCGCCTCCTTCATCAGCACCCTGGGCGAGGGTGGGGTGACCACGCCGGAGGACCTGGAGAAGCTGGGCGTCGGCTCCTACCTCTCCCCCGCCGAGTGCGTCAAGGACAACGAGGGCGACGACGACGGCACCCGTCTCGACCCTCTCGAGATCGAGACGATCTTCCAGGAGATCACCGACCTGGCGCGGATCTTCGGCGTCCCCGACCGCGGCGAGAAGCTGGTCGCCGACCTGTCGCAGCGGCTGGAGGCCGCCCGGACGAAGGCACCCGCCGGCGAGGTGAGCGCGATGTACTGGTTCGCGAACTCCGAGTCGCCCTACCTGGCCGGCTGCTGCGGCGGCCCCGGCATCATCGGCCGCACCCTCGGTGTGGAGAACGTCTTCGACGACACCACCGACGAGTGGCCGCAGATCAACTGGGAGACCGTCGCCGAGCGCAACCCCGACGTCATCGTCCTCGGCGACCTGACCCGCAAGAGCCAGACCGCCGAGACGGCCCGCGCCAAGATCGACTACCTGAAGAGCAACCCGGTCACCGCCCGGATGGACGCGGTCCGCAACGACCGCTTCGTGACGGTCTCCGGCGCCGAGCTCAACCCCTCGATCCGCACCGTCTACGCGGTCGAGAACGTCGCCGACCAGCTGGCCGCCCTCGGCCTCCGCTGATGTCGGCGCGCCGCGTCCCCCGCGCCGGCGTCCTGCTGGCCCTGGCTCCCCTGGTGGTGGTCGCCTCGGTGGCGGGCGCCATCACCGTCGGCCCCTCCGACCTGAGCATCGCCGACGTCTACGGCGTCGTGGCCGACCGGGCCGGGCTCGGGTCCTCCGAGCTGACGCTGCTGCAGCAGAGCATCGTGTGGGACCTGCGGCTGCCGCGTACGTTGCTCGCGGGGATCTGCGGTGCGGGTCTCGCCATCTGCGGGATCATCCTGCAGTCGCTGCTGCGCAACCCGCTCGCCGACCCGTTCGTGCTCGGCATCTCCTCGGGTGCCTCCACCGGCGCGGTCTCGATCGTCGTCCTCGGCGTCGGCTCGGGCGCGATCGGGCTCTCCACCGGGGCGTTCGCCGGTGCGCTCGCCTCGTTCGCCCTGGTGCTGCTGCTCGCCTCGCTCGCCGGCGGCACCACCGACCGGCTCATCCTGGCCGGCATCGCGGCGACCCAGCTCTTCTCGGCGCTCACCTCGTTCATCGTGTTCACCGCAGCCGATGCCGAGCAGACCCGCGGGGTGCTGTTCTGGCTGCTCGGGTCGCTCTCCTCGGCCAGCTGGACCGACGTACTCGTGTGCGGGGTGATCGTGCTCGGCGGGCTGCTCTGCTGCGTCGTCGGCGCCGGCTGGCTGGACGCGTTCGCGTTCGGCAACGACGCGGCGGCCTCGCTCGGCGTCGACGTCGCGCGCATCCGGGCGGTGCTGCTGGTGCTGACGGCGCTGATGACGGCCGTCATCGTCGCGACCTCGGGCGCGATCGGATTCGTCGGGCTGGTCCTCCCCCACCTGGCCCGCGCCCTGGTCGGGGTCGGGCACCGGCTGCTGCTCCCGGCCACCGCGCTGCTCGGCGCGATCTTCCTGATCTGGGTCGACACCGCGGCCCGGACCGTGATCGACCCCGAAGAGCTCCCCGTCGGGGTGGCGACCGCGCTGGTCGGGGTGCCGGCCTTCGCGCTGGTGCTGATGAGGGCGCGGCGATGACCGCGCTCGAGGCCGGCCGGGTCAGCTGGGCTCCCCGCGGCCGACTCGTCGTCGACGACGTGTCCCTCCAGGTCGAGGACGGCGCCACCGTCGGCCTGCTCGGGCCCAACGGGTCCGGGAAGTCCTCGCTGATCCGGATCCTGGCCGGGCTCCGGCCGCCGGACTCGGGCGACGTCCTGCTCGACGGCAGCCCGCTCGGCGGCATGTCCCGGCGCCGCCTCGCGCGCCGGCTCGCCGTCGTCGAGCAGGAGCCCGCGACCAGCCAGGACCTCCGCGTACGCGACGTCGTCGCCCTCGGCCGGATCCCGCACCGCCCGGCCTGGGCGCCCGACAGCGCCCAGGACCGCGCCGTCATCGAGGAGGCCGCCGCCCATGCTGGGATCGCCGACCGCCTCGAGCAGCGCTTCTCGACCCTGTCGGGCGGCGAGCGGCAGCGTACGCAGATCGCCCGGGCGCTCGCCCAGGAGCCGGACATCCTGCTCCTGGACGAGCCGACGAACCACCTCGACGTACGTCACCAGCTGGCGCTGCTCGCACTGGTCCGCCGGATGCCCACGACCTGCCTCGTCGCCCTGCACGACCTCAACCTCGCCGCCGCCTACTGCGACCAGGTCTTCGTGCTCGCCGAGGGCCGCGTCGTGGCCGGAGGCCCGCCCGCCGAGGTGCTGACCGAGTCGCTCATCGCCGAGGTCTACGGAGTCCGCGCCCGGGTGCACCACGACGAGGGCGTCGTCATCCGCTTCCTCGGCCCGGTCACCGCCTAGAGCTGGGAGTCGTAGACGCGTACGTAGTCCACGACCATGCGCTGCGGGAACTGGGTCGTGCCGTCGGGGTTGCCGGGCCAGTTGCCGCCGACCGCGACGTTGAGGATGAAGAAGAACGGCTGGTCGAAGACCCAGGGGTTGGCCCCGGTGCTGGCCGTGGTGAAGGTCTGGTAGGCGACCCCGTCGACGGACCAGGTGATCGAGCCGGGCCGCCAGTCGATGGCGAAGGTGTGGAAGGTGTCGGCGAAGGACCAGCCCTGCGGGTGCATGTACTGCCCGGTGATGCCGTTGCCGCCGGAGTAGCCCGGGCCGTGCAGGGTGCCATGGACGAGGTGGGGCTCGTAGCCGACGTTCTCCATGATGTCGATCTCACCGGCGTTGGGCCACGGCGTGTTCGGGAACTGGCCGCCCAGCATCCAGAACGCCGGCCAGATGCCCTGCCCGCGCGGGATCTGGATGCGCGCCTCGAGCCGTCCGAACTTCGGCTGGACCTTGCCCTTGGTGGTGAGGCGGGCCGAGGTGTAGCCGCCACCGCTCTGCCGGGCGGTGATGACCAGGTTGCCGTTGCCGTCGAGGGCGGAGTTGTCGCGGGAGTCGGTGTAGGTCTGCAGCTCGTTGTTGCCCCAGCCACCCCCGCCCGTCTCGTGGTTCCAGTTGGCGGGGTTGGGCGCGCTGCCGGCGGGCCCGTCGAACTCGTCGGACCAGGTCAGGGCGGCGGCCTCCACCTCTCCGGCCCGGGACGCGCCGGCCTCCGGGTCGGGCACCGCGGCCGGCGCGGCCAACGGGGCGACCAGGACGAGGGCCAGGGCTGCGGTCATGGTGAGTGTGGTGCGGATGGTGCGGATCCTCGAGCTACGCATCGAACGCTCCTTCATGGGGGTTAACTGTAAAGCGACCTTACAGTTATTCGCCGCCCTCTGGAACGGAAACGCCGGGCGACGTCCGGTCACCGCCAGTAGGCGCTCGATGCGCTCTAATGGGTCACCGGAGCGGGGCCATCGGGGGCCCTGCGGGTGAGGTGATCGCAATGGCACGGGATCCGTACAGGCCACGGACGCCGATCATCGGCATGGTGATGGTGTTCCTCGCGTTGGCGATCGTCGGGGTGACGGCCTACCTGCATCTGGGCTGGTGGTCGCTGATCGGCTACGCGGCCGCGGCGGTCATCGCCGTGGTCGGCGGCTGGCTGCTGTTCAAGGACGTGCCCGAGCCACCCCACTCCGGACCTGGAGCGAGCCGATGACCGACACCGACGACCAGACCATCGACCCGGCCGGCCACCAGGCGGTCGGCCTGACGGACGAGGACGAGGGCTACCACAAGAGCCTCAGCCCGCGGCAGCTGCAGATGATCGCGATCGGCGGCGCCATCGGCACCGGCCTGTTCCTGGGCGCGGGCGGCCGCCTGCACGAGGCAGGGCCCGGCCTGTTCCTCGTCTACGCCTTCTGCGGCGTCTTCGTCTTCCTCATCCTGCGCGCGCTCGGCGAGCTCGTGCTGCACCGACCGTCGTCGGGGTCGTTCGTCTCCTACGCGCGTGAGTTCCTGGGTGAGCCGGCCGCGTTCGCCGCCGGCTGGATGTACTTCCTGAACTGGGCGATGACCTCGATCGTCGACGTCACGGCGATCGCGACGTACGTGCACTTCTGGGGCACCTTCGAGGTCGTCCCGCAATGGGTGATCGCGCTCGTCGCGCTCGCCGTCGTGCTCTCGATGAACCTGATCTCGGTGAAGCTCTTCGGCGAGCTGGAGTTCTGGGCAGCGCTGATCAAGGTGGTCGCGCTGCTGGGCTTCCTGGTGCTGGGGATGATCGTGCTCGCCGGTCGCGAGGAGCTGAACGGCCAGGAGACCGGTATCGGCATGGTCCTCGACAACGGCGGGCTCTTCCCGGTCGGCGCGCTCCCGCTGGTCATCGTCGTGTCCGGCGTCGTCTTCGCGTACGCCGCGGTCGAGCTCGTCGGCACCGCCGCCGGTGAGACCGCCGAGCCGGCGAAGGTCATGCCCCGCGCGATCAACTCGGTGATCGCCCGGATCGCGGTCTTCTACGTCGGCTCGCTCGTGCTGCTGGCGCTGCTGCTGCCCTACACGACCTATCGGGCCGACGAGAGCCCGTTCGTGACGTTCTTCGACCAGCTCGGGATCGCGAACTCCGGCACGATCATGAACCTCGTCGTGCTGACCGCGGCACTGTCCTCGCTCAACGCCGGCCTCTACTCGACCGGCCGGATCCTGCGCTCGATGGCGATGAGCGGGAGCGCGCCGGCCTTCACCGCCCGGATGTCGAGGAACGGGGTGCCGTTCGGCGGGATCCTGCTCACCGGCAGCATCACCCTCCTCGGCGTCGGCCTCAATGCGGTCGTCCCCGGGCAGGCGTTCGAGATCGTGCTGAACATGTCGGCGCTCGGCATCATCGCGTCCTGGGCGACCATCGTGATCTGCCAGATCCAGCTCTACCGGCGGTGGAAGAAGGGTCTGATGTACCGGCCCGACTTCCGGCTGTGGGGCTCGCCGTGGACCGGATACGCGACCCTGGTGTTCCTCGCGGTCGTCCTCGTCCTGATGGGCTTCGACTACCCGATCGGCACCTGGACGGTCGCCACCCTCGCCATCATCATCCCGGCGCTGATGATCGGCTGGCGCCTCGTCCGTGACCGCGTCCGGCAGATCGCTCTCGAGCGCGAGGGCCACACCGGCGCGATCCCGATCAGGGCCGAGCGCCCGATCGCCGAAGAGGCGACGGGCGGCGGCCCCCGCGACGACGAGGGGCCCGACAGCCGGGCCTGATCAGGCCACGGGGCCCTCGCCCAGGGTCACGGTGGCGGTGTGCGCCTCGCCGGCGGCATCGGTCCAGCCGACCGAGATCCGGTCACCCGGTTCGTGGTTCCCGAGAACCGAGGTGATGTCGTCGATGCTCGCCACGGCGGTGCCGTCGACGGAGGTGATCGTGCTGCCCTCGGCGATCCCGCCCGCCTCGGCGGCACCGTCCTCGACGACACCGACGACCAGTGTCGACCTGGTCGTGTCGACCTGCACCCCGAGGGCCGCTGCCGGGCCGCCGATCTCGACGTCGCCCGACTCCTCTCCGGCGAGGATCTGGGCGGCGATGTCGAGCACGGTTCCGATCGGGATCGCATAGCCGGAGATCTCGGCCGAGCCGGAGGTCGCGGCGACGTTCATGCCGATGACCTCGCCGTCCTCGTCCAGCAGCGCGCCGCCGGAATCGCCGGAGACGACGTCGGCATCCGTCTCGATCAGGTCGGTCAGGTCGGCGGCGGTCCCGTCCTCGTTGCCGACCGTGATCGCGGTGCTCGGGTCGGTGACCGTGCCGTCCGCGGCCGAGAGCTCACCCTGACCTTCGGCGTTGCCGACGGAGGTGACCGTCTCACCCCGGGTCGCGGCGCCCCGGTCGGTCGCGACGGTCGAGAGCCCGGAGGCGTCCTCGAGCTGCAGCACCGCGACGTCGCGGACGTCGTCGTAGCCGAGCACGGTCGCGTCGTACGTCGTGCCCGTGCTCGGGTCGGTCACCGTGATCGAGGTGGCGCCCTCGACGACGTGGTGGTTGGTCACCACGATCCCGTCCTCGGTGATGGTGAGGCCCGTGCCGGCGCCCTGGGCCGTGCCGTAGTCGACGGTCGTGTTGACCAGCACGACGCCGGTCGACTCGGAGTCGGTCGCAGGCTCGGAGTCGACCGTCGCGGCCGAGGTGCCGAGGCTCTGCCGGTAGGGATCAACCGTCCTACCGCCGTAGCCCTCGACGGATCCGTATCCAGAGCCGTATCCGGGGCCGTATCCGGAGCCATATCCGGGGCCGGACTCGGCGACGTACGTCCGGGTCGCGCCGACCGCGGCCACCGCGAGGGCCGGGGTGGCGACGGGGATCGCGACGAGCGGGATCGCCAGGGCGGCGACGACAGACTGGCGGATGCGGCGTGAGCGGGACATCGGGTCCTCCTTGAGGCGGTTGATGTCTCGAGAATCCGCCCGCCTGCTGTGGGCTTCCTGTGAACCAGGCACGGACTGGCTGGGAACGTCAGCAGTCCGCGATCGGGCTGAGATGCTTGACCCGATGTCCACCGAGTCGCAGAGCCAGCATCAGGGGCGCCGGTCGCTCTTCCGGGCCGGCATCGTCATGGTCGTCGCCGGACTGCTCATCCTCGGCTACGTCGCCTGGGAGCTCTACGGAACCACCATCGTCAGCAAGCAGCGCCAGCGAGAGGCGACCTCGAGGATCGAACAGGCATGGGGCTCAGGCGAGACCGAGGTGAGCACCGAGTTCGGGTCGGCCGAGGCTCTCATCGAGATCCCCCGCTTCGGCGACGACTACCGGATCCCGGTCCTTGAAGGCACCTCCGACCGTGCCCTCGGCGCCGGCTTCGGCCACTTCGAGGGCACCGCCGATCCCGGAGAGGTCGGCAACTTCGCGCTCGCCGGCCACCGGGTCACCCACGGCGAGCCGCTGCGCGACCTCCCCGAGCTGCGGCCAGGGGACGAGATCCGCGTGCTGACCAGGGAGAAGAGGTACGTCTACGCCCTCACCAGCGGCGGCGATGACCTGATCGTCCCGTTCACCTCGATCTGGGTCACCGACCCGCTTCCCGACAACCCGGAGCGAGGCGGCGTGGAACCCGAGCAGGTGGAGGGGCAGCGCCTGATCACCCTCACCACCTGCTCCGAGCTCTTCCACACCGACAACCGGATGATCGCCTTCGGGAAGCTGGTCTCCGAGGAGCCGACCAGGTAGAACCACCACGGGCCCGGAGCAGACGCTGCGCGGCGTACGGCTCGGAATGAAAACTCTCCGGATGGGGTACCTCTGGGCATGGCCGAACCCACCGTCCCCCACCTTCAGCAGATGGGCGAAGCCCCGCCGTCAGTCGCGGGCCCGCATCGAGTCGACGCCGAGCTGCACGACCGGATCCAGCCGGGTGATCTCCCGGGTGGCCAGGTCGACCATGACCGCCGTGTCGGCGGGCACCGGGGTCCACCCCGGCTGGTCGAGACCGCTGGAGACGATCTCGAGACCGTGGTCGGTCCTGCGGTAGTCCATCGCGAAGTACTCCGTGGTGTGACGCGGCGGGATCTCACCCTCGTCGTCGAAGAGCTCGCGCAGGGCGCGCAGGGGCGAGTCGGCACGCGAGTTGATGTGGATCGCGAACATGTGCGTCCGGGTGAGCATCAGCGCGTTCAGGCTGCATCTCGGGAACTTCTGGACGAGCGTGGCCAGCGCCTGGGTGACCCCCTCCGCCTCGTCGCCGTACTTCTCGACGTTCTGGTGCACGAAGTGGAAGTAGCGCTCGCTGTCGGTGTCGCCGCGCAGCCGCTCTCGGGACTCCGGCGTCAGCAGCGCCTCGAGATCCGCGATCGGAGAGATGTGACCGTTGTGCGCGAAGGCGGCGCCGTCCGTCAGGAAGGGGTGGGTGTTCTCCGGACGTACGTCGAGCCCGCCCGTCGCCCAGCGCAGATGCACGAAGCCGGCATTCGAGAGCGGGGCCTCGACGAGCCTGCGGTAGGTCTCGTCGATGTCCGCCGAACGTGGCGAGCTCGTCGTGCAGGTGCCTTCGGGTGCGTTCCAGGCCATCCCCCAGCCGTCGGAGTGCACGGTGGTGAGCGAGGTGAAGGCGTCCAGACCCTCCTCCCCCAGCAGATCGGCTACGGCGCACGGGGACTCGGTCACATATCCGAACAGACGACACATCCTCGAGTTGCTCCTTCCAGAGGCAGGTGCATGTGGTGAGCGCAGACTCTTCGAGCAGTACCCATCACCGGGTCCGGACAGTCGGCGTCGAGGAGGAGCTCCTCCTCGTCGACGCCGGGACGGGCGCCCCGCGGTCGGTGGCCAGCGAGGTGTTGCGGGTCGCACGCCGGCACGGCGACACCGAGACCGGTGCCGGCGAGGTCGGGGGCTCGGTGGGACCCGAGATGCAGGAGCAGCAGGTCGAGACCGACACGCCTCCGGCGGAGTACCTCGGTCTCCTCGAGCTCGACCTGCGACGTTGGCGCGACAAGGCGCGCGCGGCGGCGAAGGAGGCGGGTGCGATGATCCTGGCCAGCGGTACGACCCCGTTGCCGGTGCGTCCGCAGACCTTCGACGACGAGCGCTACGCGGCGATCACCGCGAAGTTCGGGCTGACCGCCAACGAGCAGCTCACCTGCGGCTGCCACGTACACGTCTCGGTCGACTCCGACGACGAGGCCGTCGGGGCGCTCGACCGGATCCGCACCTGGCTGCCGGTGCTGCTGGCGGTGAGCGCCAACTCACCGTTCTGGCAGGGCGGCGACTCCGGCTACGAGAGCTACCGGTCCCAGGCGATGACGCGGTGGCCGACCAACGGACCGACCGAGACCTTCGGCAGCGCTCAGGCGTACGCCGACCACCTGCGTCTCCTCGTCGACACCGGGGTGCCCCTGGACGAGGGCATGGCGTACTTCGACGCCCGGCCGTCCCGCCACTACCCGACGCTCGAGGTCCGGGTCGCCGACGTCTGCCTCGACCCCCGCGACGCCGTGCTGGTCGCCGGACTGGCGCGGGCGCTGGTCGAGACCGGGGCGAGGGAATGGGCGCAGGGCCTGCCGGCCGACCCGGTGTCGGTGGCCGTGCTGCGGCTGGCCATGTGGCAGGCGGGCCGGCACGGGACCAACGGCGACCTGCTCGACCCGAGGACGCACCGTCCCCGGCCGGCGCGCGAGGTGGTGGACCGGCTGCTCGAGCACATCGGACCGGCGCTGCGGGACACCGGAGACCTGGCCCGCGTCGAGCAAGGCATCGACCGGGTCTTCGCCCGCGGCACCGGCTCCTCGACCCAGCGCCGGATCCACTCCGAGGAGGGCCGGCTCGACCGGGCCGTGGTCCGTCTGGCCGAGCTCACCTGAATGTCGAAATCTGGAGGAGGTATTGCTGTCATGATCCGATTCGGTCATCTCGACATCGACTTCGACGAACGCGTGCTCACGCCGCGTACGTGGACCGTCCGGCAGTCCGAGTGGGCGGCCGAGCTGTCGGCGGGCCTGCCGGACGGGCCGATTCTCGAGCTGTGCTCGGGCGCCGGCCAGATCGGCCTGCTCGCGGCCGCGAGGGTCGGCCGCCGGCTGGTGTGCGTCGATGCGGACCCGGTCGCCTGCGCGTTCACCCGCGCCAACGCCGAGCGCGCCGGGCTCGCCCACCTGGTGGAGGTACGCCAGAGCAGCATGGACCACGCACTCGACCCGGACGAGCGCTTCCACCTGGTGATCGCCGACCCGCCCTGGGTCCCCTCGGCCCAGGTCGGGCGCTATCCCGAGGACCCGCTGCTGGCGATCGACGGCGGCGCCGACGGGATGCAGGTCGCCAGGACGTGCCTGGCCACGACCGCCCGCCACCTCTCCCCCGGTGGCGCGGCCGTGCTCCAGCTCGGCACGCCCGAGCAGGCCGACCGCGTACTGGAGCTGCTCGAGGGCAGCGATCTGGCCGTCGAGGAGGTCCGCGACTCACCCGGCGAAGGCGTGCTCGTGCACATCGCCCGGGCAACGGCGGCGAGCATGCCGGGCACCGACCCTGGGTACCGGGAGCTCGAGGGAAAGGTGGGCTGAGATGCTGCCGAAGTCGCGTGGCGCCCTGAGTGCCGCTGTGTTCAACGCGCTCCAGAGCGGCGCCACCGCCGGTCTGGAGCCGTCGCCGGAGTCCGAGGAGGATGCCCAGATCGCCCTGTGGGCGCTCTACGAGCTGCACTACCGCGGCTTCGACGAGGTCGATCCCGAGCTCGAGTGGGACGCGGACCTGCTGCGTCTGCGCCGGGACCTGGAGAGGTCGTTCGAGGCCGAGCTGCGCAGGCGGTGGGAGGCCAGCCCTCTTCACGAGGCCGGCGAGCTGACCGGCGTGATCGACGGGCACGACGGTCCGTCGTTGGCGCGTTTCGTACAGCGCAAGGCCGACCGCGAGCAGGTGCTCGAGCTCCTGCAGCACCGCTCGCTCTACCACCTCAAGGAGGCCGATCCCACCAGCTGGGTCATCCCCCGACTCGACACCCGGCCCAAGGCCGCCCTGATGGAGATCCTCTTCGACGAGTACGGCGACGGTGACCCGAACCGGCTCCATCACCACCTGTTCCGTCGTGGGATGGACGCGTCCGGCCTGCGGACCGACCACGCCTGCTACGTCGACGAGGCACCGGTCGAGATCCTGGCGATGAACAACGCGCTGTCGCTGTTCGGGCTGCACCGCCGGCTCCGCGGAGCGGCGCTCGGCCACTTCGCCGCGTTCGAGGCGACGAGCTCGGTGCCGTCTCGCCAGCTCGCCCGCGGCCTGCGGCGGCTCGACTTCCCGGACGAGATGGCCGCCTACTACGACGAGCACGTCGAGGCCGATGCCGTCCACGAGCAGGTCGCCCTACGCGACGTGTGCGGCGCCTTCCTGGAGGAGAACCCGAGCGAGGGCGACCAGCTGCTCCTGGGTGCGTTCACCTGTCTCGACCTGGAGGCGCGCTACGCCGAAGCGATGCTGAACCGGTGGGGTGTCTCATGACCGAGTTCGAGCACGCCTCGATCGTGCTGTGCCCGGCCGGGCCGATGCTCCTGCGTGGGAAGCACGAGGTCCTGGACGCCGACGGGAAGGTGCACCACACGGTGCGTCCGGTCAGTGCGGTGTGCATGTGCGGTGGCTCCGCGATCAAGCCGTGGTGCGACGGTACGCATCGCCTGCTGGCCGCGCGAGCGCGTGACAACGACGAGCCCAACGCCGGGTGAGAGGAGTCCCTGGTGGTTCGACTTCGCCGGGTTTCGGCGGAGGAGCCGGGATGGACCCGCCGCCGCGCGGGCAAGGGCTTCGTGTACGTCGACGACGCCGGCGACCGCCTGCCTGAGGACGCCGTGGCGCGCATCCGCGCGCTCGCGATCCCGCCGGCCTGGGAGGACGTGTGGATCTGTCCGCGCGACAACGGGCATCTCCAGGCGGTGGGCACGGACGCGGCCGGCCGTCGCCAGTACCTCTACCATCCCGACTGGCGGGCGAAGCGCGACCAGGAGAAGTTCGACCGGGTCCTGGAGCTCGGCAGGGTCCTTCCCCGCGTACGCGAGCGGACGGAGCGCGACCTCGCCACGACCGGGATGAGCCTTGCCCGGGCGTCCGCGCTCGCGCTACGTCTCCTGGACCTCGGGTGCTTCCGGATCGGCAGCGACGCCTACGCCGACGACAACGGTGGCTTCGGCCTGACGACGCTGGAGCGCCGTCACGTCCGCAAGCGGGGCGACGCCTATGTCTTCGACTTCACCGGGAAGTCCGGCGTCCACCACACGATCAGCATCGACGACCCGCCCTCCGTCGAGGCGATCGCTCAGCTGCGTCGCCGGCGGGCCGGCTTCGAGGAGATCCTCGCCTACAAGCAGGGCCGCAGGTGGCAGCGGCTGACACCGGCCATGGTCAACGACTACATGCGCGAGGTGAGCGGGCTGGAGGTGTCGGCGAAGGACTTCCGGACCTGGCACGCCACCGTCCTCGCGGCGCTCGCCCTGGCGGACGACCCCGAGGCGGCGAAGCGAGTGACCCCGACCGCCAGGTCCCGGCGCAAGCAGCAGGTCGCCGCGGTCAAGGAGGTCGCGGAGTACCTCGGCAACACCCCGGCGATCGCCCGTGCCTCCTACGTCGATCCGCGGGTGCTCGAGCTCCACGAGCAGGGATGCACGATCCAGGTACGCAGGGGCGCGAGCACGGAGCCGAGGGCGCGACAGGCCGCGGCGGAGCGGGCGGTGCTCCGGCTGCTGGCTCAGGACGACGCCTGACCGGCTGCTCAGCCCTCGACGCCGGTGGTCTCGTGGGAGGACCCCACCGGCTTGCTCTCCGGTGAGCCGCGCTGCCTGAGATAGATCGAGAGCACGGCCATGGAGCCGACCGCGAGGAACTCCGACTGCCAGTTCTGGAGGGTACGGGCCCAGAAGTCGGAGTGCAGCAGGTAGGAGCCCCACGCGATCGGGTCACGCAGCTGCTGCAGCCTGACCTCGTTGTAGGAGGCCCAACCGGCCACCGACTGGACCAGCCAGGACAGCAGGAAGATCACGCCCATGGTGATGCCGAGCGACCTGGAGTAGAACGCGGTCCGCAGGCCTCCGACCCGGGCGAGCCTGGGCGAGTCCTCACGGGCGTACGCACCGACCTTCTGCCTCTCGTCCGACTCCTGCCCGGCGTCCTCGAGCGGCTTGGACTCCGGGGAGCCTCGTTGCACCAGCCAGACGGTCAGCACGACGTAGAGCAGGAACTGGAGGTACTCGCTCTGCCAGTTCTCGGTCACGTCCACCGCGAAGCTCGCCGAGGTGAGGTAGCCACCCAGCGTGATCCGATCGAGACCGTCGGCGAACAGCTCGTCGTTGAGCTGGTGCCAGCCGGCGATGGCCTGCCCGGCGAGGCTGCCCAGGAAGAGCACGCCGAAGGCGAGGCTGAGCGAGTTCTCCTTCAGAAACCGGCGCATCGCTCCTCCTCACCCGTGCCTCAGCGCGAGCACGAACGTGTAGAGCAGTCCGATGCCGATGACCGCCAGGTAGGCGACGTACATGATGCGCATCTCAGCCTCCGTGCAGGGCGCAGTCGTAGGGCTTCGGCTGCTGCGGTGTGCAGCCGGCCGCGTGCAGCAGCCAGCGGTCGGCGAACCGCGTCAGGAAGAGCGTGTCGCCCTGGTAGCGGACCTGGGCCATCGTTCCGTAGACGTCGACCCGGTCGAGGGTGCCCGGCCCGGGCAGCTGCTCCTCGGGCAGCGCCTCGGCACAGGGCTTCTTGGCAGCTGCCTCCAGCTCGGTTCGCGTCTCCGGGGCGAGCAGCGCGCACGCTCCCGCCCAGTCCTTCGCGGTGACCGAGTCCTCGAAGGCGGCCGCGCTGTCACGTACGGCGTCCTCCTGCCCGGAAGCGCACCCGGTGAGGATCATCGGGAGAAGCAGTGCCAGCGTCGTCGACCACCACCGCATCGGATCCCCCTCAGCCGCGGGCGGCGCGGGCCGCGCCTGCCTCCGTGGACTCGCCGCTGGTCTGCAGCTGGCCGCCCTGGTCCTCCAGGTGGGCGCGTACGAACCAGTGGAAGAGCTCGAGCTGCTCGGTCTGGCCGATCAGGATGTCCTGGGTCACCAGGTCGAGCTCCTCGAGGGCCTTGATCGCCTCGCGGTAGGACTCGATCACGCCCCGGTAGGTGACGTCGAGCGCGGCGAGGTGCTCCTGCGTCGTGGCCCGGCCGATGCTGTAGTCGTTCCACTCGCGCTCCTCGACCAGTGCGCCCGGGGTGCCTCGCGGAGCACCGCCCAGGGTCGCGATGCGCTCGGCGAGCGCATCGGCCATCGCGCGTACCGCGTCGACCTGGGGGTCGATCATCTCGTGGACCGCGATGAAGTGCGGCCCCACGACGTTCCAGTGCACGTGCTTGAGCGTGAGCTGGAGGTCGTTCGCGGCGTGCAGGCGGGACTGGAGGAGGTCGATGGTCGTCCGAGCAGCGCTCTCGTCCATGCCCGGGATCGTGTAGTGCAGCGTGTCGGTCGTCATGCTCCGATCGGTACCCGTGGCCGCTCGATTCATACCAGTACACGGGTGCGAATAAACTTTGGCGCGTGTCCGCTCTTCTTCGCTCGCCGTCTCGTGTCTACCGGATCGTCGCCACTGCCGAGGCGGTGACCTGGGCGGGACTGCTCAGCGGCATGTTCCTGAAGTACGTCACCGAGACGACCGACCTCGGAGTCAGCATCTTCGGCATGCTGCACGGGATCGTCTTCATCAGCTACTGCGTGACCACGACCGTGGTCGCGATCGACCAGCGCTGGTCGATCGGCCGGCTCGTCGCCGGCCTGGCGTCCTCGATCCCGCCGTTCCTCACCCTCTGGTTCGAGCGCTACGCGGAGCGACGCGGCCTCCTCGCCCCGACGTGGCGACTGCTCGACGAGGCCCCCGTTCGCCCGCTCGAGCGGCCGCTGGCGTGGCTCCTCCGCAACCCCGTGCGCGGCCTGGCCACCGGCGTCGCGAGCGTCGCCGCACTGACCGTGGTCGCGCTCATCGCCGGGCCGCCGGTCGGCTGACCCAGGCTCCCAGGCCGCACGATCGGCCCGATCAGCCGGCGGCGTCCGCGATCTCGACCTCGCCGCTGCGTACGACCTCGCCGCAGGCCTTGCAGGCCAGCACGGGGTGGAACTCCGAGCCGCAGGAGTGCACGAACCTGAGCGGCGGGCCGTCCTCGCCGGCGAGGTGACGGTCGCCGAACTCGCGCATCGCGGCGATGATCGGCGCGAGCGAGCGCCCGAGGTCGGTCAGGTGGTACTCGAACCTCGGCGGACGCTGCTCGTACTGCACCCGGGTCACCAGCCCGTGCGCCTCGAGCCGGCGTAGGCGGTCGGTGAGGATGTCGCGCGGACCTCCCGTGAACCGGACGATCTCCTCGAACCGGCGACTCCCGAGAAACAGCTCACGGACGACGAGCAGGGTCCACTTGGAGCCGACGAGCTCGAGCGTCCGCGCCACCGAGCACTCACGTACCTCCGTCTTCATGCTTCGATCCTAATCGAGTTGGAAAACCAAACCAACCCGGGTACGTTGGAAAAACCAACCGACACGGAGCGCGTCCGCGCCCTCGAACAGGAGAACCTCATGCCCACTCTCGCGAACGCGGTCGTCCTGGTGACCGGCGCCAACGGCGGCCTCGGCACCCATTTCGTCCACCAGGCCCTGGAGCGCGGCGCCGCCAAGGTGTACGCAGCCGCCCGCAGCCCCCGCGAGTGGGACGACCCCCGCATCGTGCCGCTGAGGCTCGACGTGACCGACCACGACTCGGTCGTCGAGGCGGCGGCGTCCGCCGGAGACGTCACGGTGCTGATCAACAACGCGGGCAGCTCGACCGGCGCCAGCGTGACGGGCGACCTGAGCGCCGCCCGCGACCTCTTCGAGACCAACTTCTGGGGAGCGCTCGACGTCACGAACACCTTCCTGCCGTCGCTGCGCGCCAGCAAGGGTGTCGTGCTCAACGTGCTCTCGGTCCTGAGCTGGTACGGCATCGGCGACGCCTACAGCGCAACCAAGGCCGCGCTGTGGTCGGCGACCAACACCCAGCGTCTCGCTCTGGCCGGCGACGGCATCCACGTCGCATCGCTGCACCTGGGCTACACCGACACCCCGATGGCGGCCCGCATCACCGAGCCGAAGAACGATCCGGCCGACGTGATCCGCAGTGCCTACGACGGACTCGAGAGGGATGCGTACGAGATCATCGCCGACCAGGTGAGCGCTGACGTCAAGGCCGGTCTCGCTCAGCCGATCGAGGCGCTCTACCCGCAGCTGAGCCGCTGATGGCCAGCGATTTCGAGGCCTTCTACCTGCCGACGGGTGACGACGCGGTCTTCGAGTCGACCCCGGCCACGGCCAGCCCCTGGGACCACTCGCTGCAGCATGGCGGCCCTCCTGCTGCCCTGCTGGCCCGGGCGGTCGAGTCCGTACGCTCCGACCCGGCTCTCTCCATCGCCCGGTTCACGGCCGACATGCTCGGCGGCATCCCTCAGGGGACCATGCGCGTCGAGGCTCACGTGGTCCGGCCGGGTCGCCGGGTCGAGCTCGTCGAGGCCTCGCTGTGGGCCGGGGACCGGCTGGCCGTCAAGGCGAGCGCCTGGCTGATCCGGTCCACGCCAGGGTCGACCCGCGAGCACTGGCGTCCCGCCGAGACTCCCTCGATCCCGGCGGCCTCCTCCGAGCGCTTCTTCGAGGGAGTCAGCCCGGACTGGGGCTACGGGCGCGCCCTCGACTGGCGGTTCGTCAGCGGGGGCTACGAGCCCGGCCCGGCGACGGTGTGGGCGCGCCTGCGGGTCCCACTGGTCGCGGGCGAGCCGGCCTCCCCGGTGCAGCGTCTCCTCACCCTGGCCGACTCCACCAACGGCTTGTCCGGCTCCCTGCCGATGAGCTCGTGGTACTTCATCCCGCCGACCGTGACCGTCACCGTCGAGCGACCGCCGGCGAGCGAGTGGATGCTGCTCGATGCCCGCAGCACCATCGGCACCGACGGTATCGGGCTCGCTCAGGGCCACATGTCCGACGAGCACGGCACCTTCGCCGTGGTCACGCAGCCGCTGATGGTCGCACCGCGCTGATCATCCACCAACCGCTCGAACCAGCTCGAACCAGAAGGAGAACCACCATGCCGAACGCCGTGATCGTCGACGCCGTCCGTACGCCGGTAGCCAAGGGCAAGCCCGGAGGCGCCTACTCCGAGATCCACGCCGTCGACCTCCATGCCCACGCCCTCGCCGCCCTCGTCGAACGCACCGGCATCGACCCCGCCGTCGTCGACGACGTGATCAGCGGCGCCGTCGGGCAGGTCGGCGAGCAGTCCGGCAACACCGCCCGCTGGGCCCTGCTCGGTGCCGGATTCCCGGAGTCGGTCCCCGGCGTCACCGTCGACCGACAGTGCGGGAGCTCGCAGCAGGCGCTCCACTTCGCCGCGCAGGGAGTGATCGCCGGCGCGTACGACGTGGCCATCGCGTCCGGTGTGGAGTCCATGAGCCGCATCCCGATCGGGTCGCAGTTCCTGGGCAAGGACTTCGCCGGCCCCAAGGTGAACGCTCGCTACGACGGCGGTCTGGTCCTGCAGGGCATCTCGGCAGAGCTGATCGCCGACAAGTGGGACCTGTCCCGCACCGAGCTCGACGAGTTCGCGGCAGCGTCGCACCAGCGGGCCGCGACGGCATGGAAGAACGGAAACTTCGACTCGCAGGTCGCCTACGTGAACGACCTCCGCATCGACGAGACGATCCGCCCGGAATCCACGACCGAGTCGCTCGCGGGCCTTCGACTGGCCTTCAAGGACGCGGACTCCGTGGCCCGGTTCCCCGACCTCGACTGGCGCGTCACGGCCGGCAACAGCTCGCCCGTCAACGACGGCTCCGCCGCAGTCCTGGTCGCGTCCGAGGAGGCCGCCGCCCGCCTCGGCCTGACCCCCAGGGCGCGGGTGCACTCGTTCGCCGTCGCCGGCGACGACCCGATCTTCATGCTCACCGGCATCATCCCGGCGACCCAGAAGGTGCTCGCCCGCGCCGGTCTCTCCATCGACGACATCGACGCCTTCGAGGTCAACGAGGCCTTCGCCTCCGTCGTGCTCGCCTGGCAGCGAGAGACCGGCGCCGACCTCGCCAAGGTCAACATCAACGGCGGCGCCATCGCCATCGGCCACCCACTGGGCGCGTCCGGTGCCCGACTGATGACCACGCTGCTCCACAACCTGGAGCTGACCGGCGGCCGTTACGGACTGCAGGTCATGTGCGAGGCCGGCGGCCTGGCGAACGCCACGATCATCGAGCGGATCTGAGGTCCCTGGCCGAGGTCAGCTGTCGGCGTGCTGATCCAGCTCGCGCCGGAGGGCCTCCTTGCCCTTGTCGCCGACCGGGATGTCCGCGTTGGCGGCCTGGCGACGCAGCTCGTCGCGGGTGATGTCCTGGGGCATGTCGCCGAGATGCTCCTGTCGGCTCTTCAGGAAGGCCTTGCCCAGCTCGGCACGACGGGCGTCGTCGAGACGGCTGCGCATGCCCGGCAGCACGGTCGACTCCTCCTCCTCGACATGGTGGGAGACGGCGTCGACCACCTCGGCCAGCTTGTTCTCGTAGGCCGTGGAGAAGGGGTCGCACTCACTGAGCTCGGCGAGGAGGCGGTCGGCCAGCAGATGCTCCTCCTGGCTGTGCGCGACGTCGTCCGCCTCGCCGGCCTCGTCCCGGGCGACAGGGTAGACCTCGGCCTCCTCGGCACGGCTGTGCGCGGACAGGAGTGTCACCAGAACCGGCGTCAGCCCGGCACGTACCTCTGGTTCTCGCTCGAGCTTCTCGAACAGGCTCTCCACCTCACGGTGGTCCTGCATGATCAGGTCGGTCACGTCTTCGGACACGGCAGCTCTCCTCTGTGCTGATAGGGATCCGGCCCCTCACCGGTACCCCTGAAAGCCCGGGATCAGCCTCAGTCAGGAGGCTCGTCGACGATGTGCACGGCCGCTTCCTCGGCCGAGGCACCGGCACCGTCGATACCTTCGTCATGGCCGATGAGCTTGCCCTCGTCGTCCTCGCGCACGCCCTGGTCGGGGCTGGTGAGCCGGCCGGAGCGGGCCTCGCCCACCTCCCCGGTCACCGGTCCGTCCAGGATGTCGGCGTCGGCCTCGGCCTCCGCTTCCTCCCAGACCTCGGGCTCCTCCTGAGCACGGCGTTCGTCGATGGTCTCGCCCTCGCTCTCCTCCCGAGGCGTGACCCCCTTGGCGTTGACACCCCGCGGACGCTCGGGCGGGGAGTAGCCCTCGTCCAGGACGTCGTCCACGCCGCGGTCGTCGAGGGTGTCCTCTGGCTGAAGCTGTTCTCCACTCATGGCTCGACCGGTATCCCCCGACCGGTCCGACGATGCTCGCGGGTCGGCCATCTCCTGCATAACCTGGTGGAGCAGGCAGGGGCCGGACTCGACCGACGACGCGATGAACAGGGGCGATGCAGCTATGACCGCCGACCTCGCCTACGTGGTGATCGGCGCGAGCCTGTTGCTGGCCATCGTGCTTCCCGACCTGCTCAGGCGCTGGGCGATCTCGGCGCCGATGGTGCTGGTCGGCATCGGCATGCTGATCGGGCTCACGCCGCTCCCCGACGGCCTGCCCCTGGACCCGCGGGCCAACCGGGTCGCGATCGAGCACGCCACCGAGCTGGTGATCATCGTGGCGCTGATGGGTGTCGGCCTGGCGCTCGACCGGCCCCTGGAGCTCCGCAACCCGCGGAGCTGGCGCCGGTGGTCGGCGACCTGGCGGCTGCTGGTGATCGGGATGCCGGTCACGATCGCCGCGGTCGCGCTCCTCGGCTGGGCCGCCGGGCTGGCACCCGCAGTCGCTCTGCTCCTGGGCGCGGCGCTGGCACCCACGGACCCTGTTCTCGCTTCCGACGTCCAGGTCGCCGGTCCGCAGACCGGCGACCACGAGGTCGACGAGAGCGACGAGCTCCGCTTCACGCTCACCTCGGAGGCCGGCCTGAACGACGGCCTGGCGTTCCCGTTCGTGTACATGGCGATCCTGCTCGCCACCGAAGGCGCGGTGTCGCGCTGGGCTCTGGAATGGGTCGGCTTCTACCTGGTCGCCAAGGTCGTGATCGGCGTCGTCGCCGGGATGCTCGTGGGGAGGACGCTCGCCTACGTCGCGTTCCGGTCCAGCAACCGGTCCCTGCGCGTGGCGGAGCGGGGCGAGTCGCTCCTCGCGCTCGCAGCGCTGGTCGCGTCGTACGGCGTCGGCGAGGTGCTCGGCGGCTACGGCTTCCTCTCGGTCTTCGTCTGCGCCATGTCCTTCCGCTCCGCCGAGCGCTCGCACGACTACCACGCGGCCATGCACGAGGTGGCCGAACGCCTCGAGCGCCTGCTGACGCTCTTCGTGCTGCTCGTCCTCGGCATCGCGCTCACCCGGGGTCTGCTCGAAGCCCTCGACTGGCGCGGGATCGCCATCGGGCTGGCGCTGATCCTCGTGCTGCGTCCGGCCGCGGGGATGCTGGCTCTCACCCCGTGGGCCGGGCGCACCAAGGGCACGGCCTCGCTCACCCGGGGTCAGCGGTGGGCCACGGCGTTCTTCGGGGTGCGGGGCGTCGGCTCCGTCTACTACCTCGCCTACGCCGCCGGGGAGGACGAGGCACTGGCCCAGGACTGGCTGTGGTCGACGGTCGCCTTCACGATCGTCGCCTCCGTGCTGATCCACGGAGTCCTCGCCACCCCGGTGATGGCGCGTATCGATCCCGTCCGGCGATGACGGTCAGGTTGCGCCTCAGGCGGGCCCGCCCTCCCCGCTGTCGGCGGCGAGCAGGTCGACGTCGACCTCCTCCTGACGCGAGATCCGCTCCGTGACGAGCTCCTGCTGCTCCTCGGTGAGGGTCACCCCGGCCTCGTGCAGAGCCTTGCCGAGCTCGTCCCGGATGGTCCCCTCCGGGGCGGTCTCCTGCCAGGCCGTGACTCGTTCGACCACACCCTGGAGCGCCTGTACGCGGGCATCATCCTGGTTCATCTCAGTCATCTGCTCGCGGTACCCGGCCCGGTGGAGGACATGCGGACGGTCGCTCAGACCGGGTTGTCCTCGTCCGCGCGGGCGATCGCCTCGCGCAGTCGCTCGGCCTGGTGCTCCGGCGGGATGTCCGCCACCCAGGCCCCCATCGCCGCCTCGCTGCCGGCCAGGTATTTCAGCTTGTCGGCGCCGCGACGCGGGCTGGTGAGCTGGAGGGTGAGGCGGACGCTGTCGCGGTGGGAGCGCACCGGAGCCTGGTGCCAGGCGGCGATGTAGGGGGTCGGGTCGTCGTAGAGCGCATCGATGCCGCGCAGGAGCCGCAGGTAGAGCGTGCTCAGCTCCTCGCGCTGCGCCTCGGTGGTGGCGGCGAAGTCCGGCACCTGGTCGTGCGGCATCAGGTGGACCTCGACCGGCCAGCGGGCGGCGTACGGGACGAAGGCGGTCCAGTGCTCGCCGGAGAGGACGACCCGCTCCCCCTTCTGCTCGAAGGCGAGGAGGTCGGCCTGCAGGCTCGGCCCGTACTCCTCGATCGCGGCGAGGAGGCGCTGCGTCCTCGGGGTGATGTAGGGGTAGGCGTAGATCTGGCCGTGCGGGTGCCGGAGGGTGACCCCGATGGCCTCGCCGCGGTTCTCGAACGGGAAGACCTGTGCGACCCCCGGGATGGCCGAGAGCTCGGCGGTGCGATCCGCCCAGGCCTCGATCACCGTCCGGGCGCGCTCGCGCGACAGCGAGCCGAACGATCCCTCGTGCTCGGGGCTGAAGCAGACCACCTCGCAACGCCCGACGGCCGTGGCGCTGCGGCCGAGCGCGAGACCGGACAGATCCGCCGGCCCCTCCCCCGGCTCCGGGCCGAACGAGGGCGACCGGTTCTCGAAGACCGCGACGTCGTACGCCGACGGGATCTCGGAGGGGTTGTCCGGCGTCTGCGGCGCCAACGGGTCCAGATGGGCCGGCGGCAGCATCACCCTGGTCTGCCGCGCGGCGGCCACGGTGACCCATTCGCCGGTCAGCACGTCCTGGCGCATCTGCGCGGTCGAGGGCCGCGGGGGCAGCTCGCGCCGGTCGGCCGCACGTTCGGCCGGCAAGGTCGAGGCGGGATCGTCGAAGTAGATGAGCTCGCGCCCGTCTGCCAGCGTGTGGACCTGTTTGGGAATCCCTGTCACAACTCGAAGGCTAGATCTCTTTCGTTATCGAAATCAACTCTTTCGCATTGACAAATCTTGAGCGGGTGAGCAGCATGTCCGCATGCCCGAGCCTGTGGAGCATCTGCCGACCGAGGAGCGCCGCGACCGGATCCGCGCGCTCGTCGAGGAGCGCAGCTTCATGCGGGTCGTCGACCTCAGCGAGACGTTCGGCGTCTCCACCGTCACGGTGCGTACGGACCTGGAGGCCCTCGAGCACGGCGGCGCCGTCCGGCGCATCCGTGGCGGTGCGATGCCGGCCGAAGGTCTGCGCGAGCGATCGTTCGAGGAGGTCCAGGTCGACGCCGCCCCGCAGAAGAAGGCCATCGCCCGCCTCGCCGTCGACCAGCTCACCTCCGGCATGAGCGTCCTGCTCGACGTCGGCACCACCACCGCCGCCATCGCAGCCGAGCTGGTCCGCCGGACCGACCTGGTCGACCTCACCGTGATCACGAACGGGCTCTCGATCGCGCTCTCCCTGGAGCCCGGGCTGCCCCGCCTGCAGGTCATCGTCACCGGCGGTACGCTCCGCCCGCTGCAGCACTCCCTGGTTCCGCCGCTCGCCGACACCGTCCTGAGCCGCATCCGCGCCGACCTCGCCTTCATCGGCTGCAACGGCGTCGACGTCGAGGCCGGCATCACCAACATCAACCTGCCCGAGGCGGAGCTGAAACGGGCGATGATCGCGGCCGCCTCCCGCGTCGTCGTCACCGCGGACAGCAGCAAGATCGGTCGCGTCCATCTCGGCCGCGTCGCCGAGATCGGCCAGATCGACACCCTCGTCACCGACGGCGATCACCACCGCCCTGCCCTCGACGCGATCCAGGCCGTCACCGACCTCGAGGTGCTCATCGCCACGGGCGAAGGTCGCTAGGCCGCGGGCGTATCGGCTCGCCAGCAGTCCGCCCAGACCCTGATCAGGCAGGGCTGAGCGCACAGCCCCGACAGAACGAAGAACTCCGCCTGCCCTGTGTGACCAGCTCATTCTCGGAGAAGCTGGCTGACCAGGGAGTCGCCGAGCCACTCCTCATAGCGACGGTGGCTCCATCCACGCTCGACGACGAGCAGGTGGAAGACCTCGGGCAGAGTGAGCGCCAGCGTGAGATCGAGTGCTGTGGCGACGGTGAGCTCGGACCGCAAGTGTGGCGCCAGCGCGTCGATGAGCTTGCGGATCTCACGCTCACGCGCGCCGAGGACGTTTCGCAGAGTCTCTGCCATGTGCGGTTCCGACGCCGCCGCCTGCTGGTAGATCGCGACGACGTCGAAGCCTGCCTCCATCTGGCGCCGGTTGAGCTCGGCGAGCATCTGCAGCTGCCGGGCGGGATCTGACTCCTCCAGGTACGCAGCGGCGCGCGACGTCGTCTGCGCCTCGTTCATCCAGAGCTCGGTGATCTTGTCGAGGATTCGCGCCTTCGACCCGAAGGCCGAGTAGATCGTCTGGACCGGGATGTCGGCCTCGGCGGAGATGGTGCTGATGGTGGTGGCGACGTAGCCGTGCTCGGCGAAGAGGGCCCGGGCGACGCGGGCCACCTCGCGCTTCGTGGCTTCGGCCTGCCGCTGACGGTGCCCGGATCTCTTGACAGTCACACGTCATGGTAGCAATATGTTGATCATAGTCGCACTATGACGAGTTTGATCCGGAGGAGCCTCAGATGGACGAGCCACTCGTGTACTTCAAGCCGGGATGTCCCTTCGGCCTCAGGTTGCGGATCGCCCTGACCCTGCACCGTGTGCCTCACCGCTCCGTACGTTTCCGAGACGACGAGGACGGTGCCGCCCGGGTCCGAGCCGTGAACGAGGGCAACGAGATCTCGCCGACCGTCCACGTCGCCGACAGATGGCTGACGAACCCGAGCTGGCGCGAGGTCCGGAGAGCAGTGTCGACCACGACGCCCTGACGCTGCACGTCATGAGATCGACGTTGCCCGACTACCAGGGGATTTCGGACGACGTGTTCCAGCGGGCGCTGTACATGACCTCTTGACGGATCGCGCGAACGGCGCTGGCCGCGTCGGCGCCTGCCTTGGAAATGGGCAACGGCTCGTGACGTTGCGTTTCCGCAGGTCACGAGCCGCTCTCTCTGGCTCCCCCGGTTGGACTCGAACCAACAACCCTCCGTTTCGGAAGGCCGACGACGGCGCTTGACGCACGTTGATGGACAGCCACTCTCACCTGCGGGAACGTGAAAAGGTTGGACCCGCTGTCAATCCGTGTCATCTGCCCAAAAACGGGAGAAAGACAGGATATTCACCCAATCCCGTCGAATCGGTCGGCAACCCCGTCAAGGACGGGCAGGAAGAACTTCAACCGCGAGACCGTGAAGGTGGACTGCCCTGATGATGGCCGCTGAGCAACACCGTAGGATGGACGAGCCTGGGCCGGACACTGCCGCCGTCGTCAGCGTGCGAGAAGAGAGGCCCCCGCACCGGCGAGTGCCCCCAGAGCCGTAGCAGCCGCGAGGACGGCCACCTCCCACTCTTTGCTTCTCCCCCCTTCAAGGAATGACACAACTTCCAGTGCGTTCCGGATTTCAGGCCCGTACTCTTCGAAAGCGACGTTACGTAGCTTCTTTTCGCTCTGCGCGAGCGGTCGCGCACCCGAATAAATGTCCTCAATCTCGGCTCTGGCGTACGCAGCGTCTTCTTCCGAGGTGACTTGAGCCCTCAGCGCGGATATGCCCAGCGACCGCGCCGTATGGCCGGACCGGAATAGTCGCGTCAGCATCCCCCAAAAACCGCGACGCTGGTGCATCCCAACCAGGAGACCCGCGTCGGAAACCAGGCGGTCAGCATCGCGCCGTCTACGGTTGCTACGCAACCGGAGTTCATAGAAGAGGCTGACCTCCCCCACCAGGTCGCGCATCATCACATCCCGAGCCTCGTCTATCGACTCAAACCTAGAGATCGAGTATCCATAGAGAAGCACATCATACCCGGGTCGGACTTCTCGTTCAAGAGACCAATGACCGAACTCATCTAGTAGGTCAGGAACTCCGGGCTGCGAGGATCTGTCCACGCCCGCCAACACAAAGTCCACATGGAACGGGCTTGGCCCCAAGGTCCGCAGCACCAGTTCATCGGTCCTCTGCCTTAGTTCCTTCCGCAAGAACTCACGTACAAGAATCACTCCTGAGGATCCTCGCTGGCCCACCACGTCCAACGCGTAGATAAAGGTTGCAGGCGCTTCATATCCGTACTCAGTAACCACCTCGAATCGCTCCGACTGTTTGCCCAGTCCGTCGAATAGAGATGAGTGCAATCGTCGGGGAATCGTCACCGCGAATCTAATGCATGCCCCACTCGGATTAGGATAGAAATCGCCGTAGAAATCATCGATGTCGTCGCCAGAGGCGTCGGGTTCCCAAGTTAGGTCAGGGTCGTCCCCGCAATCAACCGAAACATCAGAGACCGACGGGATCGACAGAAGCGTCTGCTTTACAAGGTCTGCCCACGCTCGCGTCGTAATTCCTTGATCCGTGTTCGCATAGGTGAAGTGAAAGCATCCGACACCGAACGGCATATGCCCGTAATCATAAGCAGCGCGCTTCTGCATCAGCGGAGTGTTTCTGACATCCTGCGTCAGCGTTCGCCCATCCGGAAACGGATACCGAGTTTTGAGGACGTGCGACGGGACGGAACGGGCCACGGTCGTTTGCGCTAGCCCGAGGGCTGGCGAGGGCCACGCCATAATGAGTGTTATGTAGTGGCGGTGCAGCCACCGCGTACGCTGCCGTAGGTGACCTCGTGGTTCTGCGACTGTTGGACAGTCATTGCGAGGGTGCCTCTCGAAGATCTAGAGCCAGCGCTCGCCGCCACAGCAGTTCTAGTGCATGCAGACCCGCGCATCCGGCACGCTGCCACCGACTCAGCCTCGCTCCCCGAGGTCCGGTTCGTGGTCGAGCTCGACGCTGACAGCGAGGGTCAGGCCATGGTCCGGGCCACTGCGGTCGTCGCCGCCGCCGTCGCCGGAAGCCCCCTGGTCCCGGCGCAATGGACCTACCGGGTGCGGCTCGTCGGATAACGTTCAGCTTCCCGTAACCCGAATGGCCCGATTTAACCATGTCAAGGGAGCAATCCATCCTCATAGAGTGTGATCTCGCGAAACCAGGGATCCGCGTAGGACAATTCGAGGATCAGTCTGGTTCGTCCCCATGAAAACGACACATGAGGTGACGTATGCGACGCATCAAACAAATCGCCACCATCTTCGTGGGCTTAACGGTATTCGTCGCGGTGGGCATTGCACCCGCCTATGCGAACTTCGTCACCCATGTAAGCACATACTGCGATTATGGGCGCGTCTGCTTAGCAGACTCCGCAGCTCATGATTGGGGCGCCGAAACGGGCCCACGGATGACGTCCGCCATCGAGTGGACTCTATACGGAAGCTACGACACCACCGCGTTGTCCATATCGGGTCCAAAGAGTCATTCGACCACAGTGGACGTCTGGTACAAGTTTGATACGGACACCGCGCTCCCAGCAAATGTGTATGGTCAATACACTTGCCAGGCATGGCGGGGACTAGTGTGCGATCACTCGCATATCCTTCTCAATTCCGACGAGATTGCCTCCTGGTCCGATGATTGGCTTCGGCGGCTCGCTTGCCACGAGACAGGGCATTCGGTGGGCCTGACCCACCCAAACGTAGATCCCGACGGCGACCCAAACCTGTCGATCTCGGAAAACTATCGCTGTATGTCCTTGGGATTCCCGGGGCCGAACCTCTTAGGACCACACAATGTCTCACACATCAACGCGTACTACGGTTGAGCGGATCGCGGCGACACTCCTGGTGCTCATGTTCGCCCTGACCCAGGGATGCTCATCCGACTCCCAGGCGAGAGATGACTCGCAGGTAAAGACCGACGGCACCGACGATCATTGCGATCAAGACCTGCACCTCGATACAGCGACATACGAAGCGAGCGACCTCAACGAGGCAGTCAGCCTTGCCGATGTGATCCTCGAAGCGAAGGTGCTCGATGTCACGACCGACGAGCAGGAGCCAACCGACGATAGCAAGCTCTCCTCAGTGTCTTACACCGCCACCATCAAAGCGATCAGAACCCTCAAGGGCACCCCTCCAAGCGACCCATGGAGTAGCCACTTCTCAAGTGACTTCCTCGAGCGCACCAGTGGCGAGGTGGTTGAGCGCATCGGCGACCACGATCGCGCAGCCCTCACCGCCGGAAATCATGTGCTTATCTTCGTGACAGTCACTGGATCGGGCAGCTTCGCCATTCAGCCACCCGGGCCACTTGTGGTCACCGATGACGTCGCGCACATGACGCCATGCGGTGTCCGATCTGCCGATCGCGTCGCCGCATCGTCCCTCAGCGACCTCGACGGGATGCAGATCGCCGAGGTTCGATCCAAAATCCAAGCAGAACTTCCCTAGCGTCCTCGGCGGTGCAAGAGAGCCCGGCCTCAGAAAGATTACTGAGGCCGGGCTCTCTCGCTCTGCGGGTCATGTTCGGTCCTGACTTGGCTCACCGGTCGGGGATGGGCGGGACGAGATGTCGCTGACCTGCGGGTATGGATGACGCTTAGTACGTTTTCACGCACTAAGCGGGCGCGGTCTAGGGTCGCGGGGTGGCGTTCATTCGGCGGGTGAGGACCGGGTCGGGTGCCACCGCGGTCCAGATCGCTGAATACGCCGGCGGGCGTCAGCGGATCGTGAAGCACCTTGGTTCGGCGCACACTGATGCCGAGCTCGGGCTCCTGCTTGAACAGGCACGCAGCCTGCTGGCCGATCCCGGACAGGACGCTCTCGACCTGGATGTCGCGCCCACGCCGCGGGTCGCGGAACTCGTGTCCGAACCGGTTGCACAGGGCGTCCTCGACCCGGTTCCACGGCCGGTGAGGGCGCGGCGTGATGAACCCGGTCGGGTCGTGAGCACTGACTCCCGACTCCTGCACGAGACCCTCGCGACGGTCTTCGACAGTTTGGGGTTCAACATCCTCGACGATCCGGTCTTCCGCGACCTGGTGATCGCCCGGATCGTAGAGCCGACCTCACTGCTTGACACCGGGCGCGTGTTGAAGGACCTGGGCCGAACCCCAGCCAGCTACGCGACGATGAAGCGCACCCTGAGCCGCGCACACGCCAAGACCAAGCCCGCGACGACGGGCGGCGCGAAGAAGGGCAGCAGCTACCGCGACCAGATCGCGACCGCCTGCTTCGCTCACGCCGCCACCCGCGGCGACATCAGCCTGATCCTCTACGACGTCACCACTCTTTACTTCGAGGCAGAGAAGGAAGACGAACTGCGCAAGGTCGGCTACTCCAAGGAACGCCGCGTCGACCCCCAGATCGTCGTGGGCCTGCTGGTCGACCGACGCGGGTTCCCGCTCGAGATCGGCTGCTTCGAGGGCAACAAGGCCGAGACGCTCACGCTGATCCCGATCGTGAAGCAGTTCCAGACCCGGCACGGGCTGGCTGACATCGTGATCGTCGCCGACGCCGGGATGCTGGCAGCCACGAATCTGCGCGACCTGGACGAGGCTGACCTGCGGTTCATCGTGGGATCGCGAGTGACCAAGGCACCCAACGATCTGGAGTCCCACTTCCGCTGGCACGGCGACGCCTTCACCGACGCCCAAGTCATCGACACCATCACCCCACGCACCGGGCACAAGATCGAGAACGACCCGAAGCAGAAGGCCGAACCGGTCTGGGACCCCGAGCACCATCCCGGCTCGTGGCGAGCGGTGTGGGCCTACTCGACCAAGCGCGCAGTGCGCGACAACCGGACGCTGACCCTGCAGGAGAACAAGGCCAAAGCCGTCGTCGCGGGCGAGAAGGCCGCCCGCACGCCCCGGTTCGTCAAGACCCGCAACGGCGCTGCCGAGCTTGACGAGGCATCGCTGGCCCGAGCCCGGCGACTGGTCGGGCTGAAGGGCTACGTCACCAACATCCCCGCCACGGTGATGCCCGCCGGCGAGGTCATCGCCAGCTACCACGCCCTATGGCAGGTCGAGCAGTCCTTCCGGATGTCCAAGACCGACCTCCGCGCCCGGCCGATGTTCCACCACACCCGCGACGCGATCGAGGCCCACCTCACCATCGTGTTCACCGCGCTCGCGGTCAGCCGCGAGGTCCAAGCCCGGACCGGGCTCGCCATCCGCAACGTCGTTCGCCAACTACGGCCACTGCGGTCCGCGACCATCGCGATCAACGGCACCCAGCAGACCTTCGCCCCCATCATCCCCGAACCACAGCAAGCCATCCTCGACGCGCTCGAGCACGCCTAACCTCACGCACTAACCACTTGAGCCAACTCAGGTCGGTCGATTTCTGCATCACATTTCGAGGCAGCCGAGACTGGGGGCTAGTCGGTCTCGTTGGCGCGGTGAGCGTTAGGCGGGAACGTGCACAGAACGGCTGTCGCGTCGTCGTGACGCTTCCCGCGAAACTTCCCGGTGCTCACCTCGTCGGCAGAGCGAACGTGTCCGATCAGGACCCGAGGTCCTTGCTTGAGGAGGCGCATCGTCTCGGCCCATTCGCCGCCGTGGCGCTCCACGAGGGTAGCCGCGCCATCGCTGAGGAGAGCAACCGCGCGGACCTGCTCGGCCGGGCCGTCGCCGTTAAGGCCAAGGGTCCCCGTAACGGCCATGCCTCCGGCCTCCGGTCGCGTGCTGGCGACCCAGAATCCATCGGGCGAGTTCCTCAGCTTGCTGATCCCTGCGACCGAGTAATCCGGCAGACGGGACTGCTGCAGGATCGGGTGACAGGTTGGGTCACGCAGCCTGAGCGGCTGGTGCGGTCTTGATTGTCTCGTACTCGATGGGCGTTAAACGTCCCAGGGCCGCTTGACGTCGTCGACGGTGGTAGGTCTTCTCGATCCAGGTCACGATCGCGATGCGGAGGTCCTCGCGGGTCTCCCACGCCCGGCGGTCGAGGACGTTCTTCTGGAGCAGGCTGAAGAACGACTCCATGGCCGCGTTGTCGCCACACGCGCCGACGCGACCCATCGATCCGACCAGCCCGTGGCGGTTGATCGCGCGGACGAACTTCCGGCTGCGGAACTGGCTTCCCCTATCGGAATGAACGATGCAACCGGCCACGTCCTCACCTGCTGCCTGGCGCATCCGGACCGCATTCTCGAGTGCGTTGACCGCGAGTGTGGACTTCATCCGGCCGCTGATGGAGTAGCCCACGATCCGGTTCGCGTAGACGTCCTTGACCGCGCACAGGTAGAGCTTGCCCTCACCGGTGGGATGCTCGGTGATGTCGGTCAACCACAACTCGTTCGGAGTGCCCGCGTCGAACCGGTGCCGGGTCACACCGTGCTCGTCGACGAACGCGACCAAGTCGTCGTGGACCGGTGGTCCGGCCTTCTTCGACTCCGCGCGCTTGGGCTTGGCGAACACGCTCCACCAGCCGTTGACCGAGCAGATCCGCCACGCGGTCCGCTCAGCCATCTGCTGCCCGGCGGCACCGGCTTCCTCGACCAGGAGCCGGTAACCGAACTCGGGGTCGTCGCGATGGGCATCGAAGAGCGCGTTGGCTCGGTAGGCCTCTTCCAGCATGGCGGGCGTGAGGGGTCCTCGAAGCCACCGGTAGTAGGGCTGGCGAGCGATCTTGAGGACCCGACACGTCACCGCCACAGGGATCCCCTCGGCGGCCAGTTCACGAACGAGCGGGTACATCATTTCCCGGCAGGTTCGCCTGCGACAGATACGCCGCGGCCCGCCGCAGCACCTCGTTCTCCTGCTCGAGCAACCGAATCCGGCGCTTCGCTTCCCGCAACTCAGCGTTCTCAGCCGCCGTGGTCCCCGGCTTCACCCCGTCCTCAACATCAGCCTGCCGCAGCCAGTTGGTCAGACACGACTCGCTGATCCCGAAGTCAGCAGCGATCTGCTTCAACTGCTGACCAGGCTCACGGTTCCTCGCGACACGAACAACATCGTCACGAAACTCCTTGGGGTACGGCTTCGGCACAGCACACATCCTTCCAGCAGCACCTCTCAGCACCACAGATCAGATGTCACCTACCCCTGCAGCAGTCCCCTCGCCCGCACCGTCCAGCCCACGGTCGTCGGTGCCAATCGACCGCACCGGAGCACCAATGTTCGAGCCGCTCTTGACGATCGACGACCTCGCCCTATGGCTTGGCAAGCCGCGAGGGACTCTCTACCAGTGGCGCACGCGCGGTCTCGGCCCGCGAGCAATCAAGGTCGGCAACGACCTTCGCTACCAGCGCAGCGAGGTTGAAGCGTGGCTCGCATCTCAGCTCGACACGCGAGAGTCCGCGTGACCGCGATCCAGAACCAACGAAAGGTGACCGACTGATGGCCCGCCGCCGTATCCCGATCGGCCAGCATGGCGAGATCCGGTTTGATAGGCCGACCGCCCAGGCAGGTGGCAGCAACCCGTACCGCGCACGGTGCAACGTTCGCGACTTCGACGGCGCCCTTCGCGAGGTATCTGCGTCGGGGCCGTCGCGGGAGGCCGCGCGCCACGCGCTGCTTGAGGACATTCGCCTTCGGTTCGAGACGGCCTCCGGTGTGGGGGCCGATGGCATCACTCCTGACACGAGGATCCGGGTTCTTGTTGACGAGTGGCTCGAAGAGTGCCGAACCCGGAACCTCTCGACGAGCACGATGCGGATCTACGAATCGTCGGCACGGCTCTACATCAAGCCGTACATGGGCGAATGGCTGATCCGCGAGGCGAAGACTGCGCGGGTGGACCGAGTCATCAAGGAACACATCGCCGCCGGCCTGGACCACAAGGCGCTCAGGAAGCACCTGAACCAACTATTCGACGTAGCGATCCGTCACGACGCGCTGGCAACGAACCCAGTCGACGCGGTGGCCGAGGTCAACGCCAAGAGGTCAGGCGGCCGGAAGGTCAAGAGCATCGAGACAGCGGCTCAGGTGGCCGAGATCCGCGCGATCATCACGGCGTGGCAGACGAAGGACCGCCCCGGTCCGAAGGCCACGGACGATCTGTTCCTGTTCGTCATGCTGCTCGTGGTCACCGGCCTTCGCCCCGGCGAGCTCCTCGCGCTTCGGTGGTCGGACGTGAACCTGTTGGCACCGCGCCCGTACCTCGAAGTCACGGGCACCATCAAGCAGGAGAAGGGCCTCGGGGTCTACCGACAGGAGTATCCGAAGTCCGAGTCGTCGGAGCGCCCCGTCGAGATCCCCGGGTCGCTCGTCGCCATGCTTCTGGAGCGCCAGGTCAACCAGACCGGACCGAACCCCATCGACGCGGTCTTCCCGTCACGCGTCGGATCCTGGATCCCGTACTCCAACATGCGGCGCCGCTGGGTCTCCGCGGTGGCGGGGACCAAGTACGCCTGGGTCACCTTCAAGACGTTCCGCAAGGCCGTGGCGAAACTGCTCACCGAGCAGTACGACCTTCGCACAGCCCAGGAGCAGCTCGGCCACGCAAGCCAGGCCACGACAGAGACGTTCTACGTCGGGCTCAACACGGAGGCACCGAAGGTCGCCGAGACCCTTGAGAAGTTCTTCAAGGAGTCCACTCCGAGCCCCAAAACCGGGTGAATTCCGGGAGAAAGTGCCTCGGATCGAAATGACAAGAGCCGCTGACTTTGGCATTTTGCCTGGTCAGCGGCTCTTTTGTTGCTCCCCCGGTTGGACTCGAACCAACAACCCTCCGGTTAACAGCCGAATGCTCTGCCAATTGAGCTACAGGGGAATCGCACCTTGCGGCGCGGGTGAAACCTTAGCAACCCGGAAGTGGCGATCGGAAATCGGGAGGCCCTCATTCGGCGACCAGGTTGCGCAGGCCTCGACGGTGCTGCTCGAGAGCAGCGAGCTGGGCGAAAAGACGGTTGTAGGCCTCGGGGTCTGCGGCCGCGTCGGAGCGCTGCAGACGGCTCTTCACGTCGGCGATGCGGCGCTGGTCGAGGAGCTCCAGGAGGCGTACGACATATTGCAGGACGTACGCCGAGTCGGGCTCCTTCGCGGACGGGATCGGCTCCACGGCGAGCTCGGCGAGGATGCGGTTGACGAGCGGGTCCGAGGCGGCGGCGCTGAGCTTCTGGGCCCAGCCGGCGTCACCGGTGCCGGCACCGGGGCCACCGAGGCCGGCGATGATCTCCCACAGCGCCCGGTAGAGCGGGTGGGTGAAGGCCTCGGGGGTGATCTCGCTGGTGGTGCGCCCGAGGGCGACCGGGTGCTGCACGAAGAGCTTGAGGGTCTCCCGCTCGACCGTGAAGCGGGGCTCGCGCGGGTGCGGCATGGGTGGGCGGCGCGGCGCCGCAGGTGCCTCGGTGGGGGCGGAGGCGGGTTCACGCCGCGGCGGAGCGGCCTGGGGCGCCGGGCGACCGGCGGCGCGGCGTACCTCTCTGGCGGCCTCGTCCGGGTCCACACCGAGGAAGCGGGCCAGGTCGCGGGTGAAGCCCATCTTCTTGGACTCGTCGCGCACCGAGGCGACCAGCGGGGCCGCCTCGCGAAGGGCGTCGACGCGGCCGTCGGCGCGGTCGAGGTCGTACTTGGACGCGACGTTGCGGAGGACGAACTCGTAGAGCGGGACCCTGTTCGCGAGGAGCTCGCGGACCGCCTCGTCGCCCTTCTTGATCCGCAGGTCGTTGGGGTCGAGGCCGTCGGGCTCGACGGCGACGTAGGTCTGCGAGGTGAAGTTGCCGTCGCCCTTGAACGCCTTCAGCGCCGCGGCCTGGCCGGCGGCGTCTCCGTCGAAGGTGAACACGACCGCGCCCCGCAGCTGCTGGTCGTCGGAGATGAAACGGCGCAGCACCTTGGCGTGGTCGTCGCCGAACGCGGTGCCGCAGGTGGCGACCGCGGTGGTGATCCCGGCGAGGTGGCAGGCCATCACGTCGGTGTAGCCCTCCACGATCACCGCCTCGCGGGTGCGGGCCATCTCCTTGCGGGCCAGGTCGATGCCGTAGAGGACGTGGGACTTCTTGTAGATCGGCGTCTCGGAGGTGTTGAGGTATTTCGCCTCGATGCGGTCGTCGTCGAAGAGCCTGCGCGCACCGAAGCCGATGACGTCGCCGCCCGACTCCCGGATCGGCCACATCAGCCGGCCACGGAACCGGTCGTAGTGCGACCGCCCCTGCGCCACCAGCCCGGCGGTGACGACCTCCTCGTCGGAGAACCCGCGCGCACGCAGGTGCCGGTAGAGGTCCTCTCCCCCGCGCGGCGAGAACCCGACGCCGAAGTGCGACGCGGCGTCGCGGTCGAACCCCTTCTCGGCGAGGAACTGCCGCGCGACCACCGCATCCGGGGTCAGCAGCTGCTCGGCGTAGAACTCGGCGGCCACCTTGTGGGCCTCGACCAGCTTGCCGCGGCCGGGACCCCGACGCACCGGCGCCTCGTCGCCCTCCTCGCGCTGGACCTGGACGCCGACCTTGTCGCCGAGCCGCTCGACCGCCTCGAAGAAGCTCAGCCCGTCGAGCTTCATCACGAAGTCGATGACGTCGCCGCCCTCGCCGCAGCCGAAGCACTTGTAGAACCCACGGCTCGGGTTGACGTTGAACGACGGCGACTTCTCGTCGTGGAACGGGCACAGGCCCTTGTAGGTCCCCGGCCCCGCGCGGCGCAGCGTGACGTACTGGGAGACGATGTCGTCCAAGCGCGCCTTCTCGCGCACCTCCTGGATGCTCGTCTCCTTGATGCGGCCCGCCACGAGGTGAATCCTACGGGGCGGCGACGGAGAGGGTACGCCGCCGGCCGAGGTCGGCCCGGTGGTCGGCCCACATCCGTTGGTCGTCGCGGACCCGCGCCACCTCCGCCGGGTCGATCGTGGCGACGACCATGCCCGGGGTGGCGTCGTCGAGGCGCTCGATCGGCCGGCCGAGCGGGTCGTAGACGGCCGAGCCGCCGATGAGGTCGAGCGGCCCGCCGACGAGGCCGGCGAAGGCGACGTACATCGAGTTGTCCAGCGCCCGGGCGGCGTAGTGCAGGTCGCGCCGGTGACCGCCGCCGGGGAAGTAGGCGCCGGTGTTGAGGTAGAGGATCGCGCCGTCGGCGGCGGCCGCGGCGGCGTGCTCGGGGAAGTTGGCGTCGTAGCAGACCGACAGGGCGACCCGGACGCCGTCGATCTCGACCGTCGTGCCGTGCTCGCCGGGCTCGAAGCGCTCGCGCTCGGGCGGGTAGAGGTGCTGCTTGTCGTACGCCGCGACCGGCTCCTCCCCCGGCGCGATGACCAGGGTGGTGATCGCCCTTCGGCCGTCTCCAGCCCGGGCGAGGGGCGAGTTGAGCACCAGCACCGCGCCGGTCTCGTCCACCGCGGCCTGGGCCGGAGCGAGCCAGCCGGTGTCGTCGAGCGTGGGCAGCGGACCGTCGAAGACGTCCAGGTCCCACGAGGTGGTGAACGTCTCCGGCAGCGCGACCAGCCGAGCACCCCTCGCGGCCGCCTCGCGGACCCGGCCCGCCGCGGTCTCGACGTTGGCGATCAGATCACCTGGAACCGCTGTCTCCTGGACGACTGCCACGCGAAGCATGTTGTCGACCCTATCCGGCGGGATAGTCCAGGGAGTTTCCGTCGCTCTACCGGTCAGTAACCGACCGAAACTCCCTGGACTATCTCAGTAGTCCCCCGACATCACGTTCGCCAACGGCTCCCCGGCAGCGAACCGCTCGAGCTGCTCGCGGACGACCCGGTAGGCGCGTGGCCACATCGCGCTCGAGGCGCCGCCCACGTGCGGGGTGATGAGCAGGTTGGGCGAGCTCCACAGCGGGCTGTCGGCCGGGAGCGGTTCGGTCTCGGCGACGTCGACGGCGGCATGGATCCGCTCGGTGGCGAGCTCGGCGACCAGGTCGTCGGTCGCCACCACACCACCGCGGGCGACGTTGACCAGCAGCGCGCCGTCCTTCATCCGGCCCAGGAACTCGCTGTCGACCAGGCCACGGGTCTCATCCGTCAACGGCGTGACCAGCACGATCACGTCGGCCTCGGGCACGAGCGCGCCGAGCTCGTCGAAGCCGTGGACGCCGTCCCGGGCGGTGCGCGCGACCCCGACCACCTCGGTCTCGAACGGGAGCAGCCGCGCCTCGATGGCGCGGCCGATCGCCCCGTAGCCGACGATCAGGACCCGCTTGTCCGCCAGCGACGGAAACCACCCCGGCCGCCAGGCGTGCTCGTCCTGATGACGTACGTGACCAGGGATGCCGCGCAGCGACGAGAGGATCAGCGTGACGGCGAGCTCGGCGGTCGAGGTGTCGTGGATGCCTCGGCCGTTGCACAGGGTCACTCCCTCGGGGATGTGGCCACGGGCGGCGTCGACCCCCGCGGTGAGCAGCTGCACGACCTGGAGCGACTTCATCTGGCTGACCACGTCGAAGATCCGCGACCCGAGCATGTAGGGCGGCAGGTAGAAGGCCACCTCACCGACCGAGTCCGGTACCTCCACATGGGAGCCGGCGAATCGGGTGTGGTCGAAGAGCTCGAAGCGGAGACCGCGGGGCACCTCGCCCAGCTCGGTGGGGTCGAAGGGCAGCCAGACGAGTGGATCGCTCACACCGGGAGACTCTCATACCCCCGGAGGGGTGACCTCGATCACACCGCGTCGCTAGGGTGACCGCCATGGATCCGCTGGCACCGGCACACCCCACATGGGTGATGCTCCTGATCGCCGCGGTCGCGGTGGCCGTACTCCTCGTCCTGATCGCCAAGGTCAAGCTGCACGCCTTCATCTCGCTCGTGCTGGTCAGCGCGGTGACCGCGGTCGCCGCCGGGATCCCGGTCGCAGACGTCCCGGCCGCGATGCTGACCGGCTTCAGCGCGACGCTCGGCTCGGTGGCGCTTCTGGTGGCGTTCGGGGTGATGCTGGGACGGCTACTGGAGGTGACCGGCGGGGCGCAGGTGCTGGCCGACACGCTCATCGGTGTGTTCGGCGAGAAGCGGGCGCCGCTCGCGCTCGGTGTCGCCGCGCTCATCTTCGGGTTCCCGATCTTCTTCGACGCCGGCCTGGTCGTCTTCCTGCCGATCATCTTCGCGGTCGCGCGACGCTTCGGTGGCTCGATCCTCGTCTACGCCCTGCCCACCGCCGGCAGCTTCGCGGCGATGCACGCGGTCGTGCCACCCCACCCCGGTCCGGTCGCCGCGGCCACCGAGCTCGGCGGCGACATCGGTCTGACCCTGCTGATCGGCGTACCGGTCGCCGTCCTGGCCTGGATTCCAGGCGCCTACCTCGTCGGCACCAGACTGGGTGCCCGGTTCGACCCGGAGCCGACCAACGTCTTCGCGATCGACGACGGCACCTCGGAGAACGAGGCCACGACCCCGGCCTTCGTCACCGTCGTCCTCCTCCTGGCCCTGCCCCTGGTCCTGATCGGCCTCAACACCGTCGTCACCACCTTGCAGGCGGCCGGGGCGGTCAGCGAGGACGCCACCTGGGCCAGCGTCCTGGTGCTCATCGGTCAGACGCCGATCGCGCTGCTCATCACCGTTCTGGTCGCGATCCTGGTGCTCGCGCCCGGGCGCTTCCCGATCGGCCGCGCGAGCGAGATCCTCGACCAGGCGCTCGGGCCGATCTGCGCGATCATCCTGATCACGGGCGCCGGCGGGATGTTCGGCGGCGTGCTGCGTACCAGCGGCATCGGGGAGGCGCTGTCGACCTCGCTCTCGGACCTCGGCATGTCACTCATCGTGCAGGCGTTCCTCATCGCGACCCTGCTGCGGGTCGCCCAGGGCTCCGCGACGGTCGCGCTGACCACCACCGCCGGTCTCATCTCCGCCCAGGTGGCCGCGGCCGGCCTCGGCAGCTTCGACATCGCCCTGCTCGTCTTCGCCATCGCCGCCGGCGCGACCGTCCTCTCCCACGTCAACGACTCCGGGTTCTGGCTGGTCAGCCGGTTCTTCGGGATGGACGTCATCACGACTCTCAAGACCTGGACGGTCCTGGAGACCACCCTCGGCCTCTCGGTCTTCGTGATCGCCTCGGCGCTCTGGTTGGTCGTCTAGGCCGTGTCTCCCAAAGACACGGCCTAGCCCTGCACCCGGCTCGCCAGGGTCGCGAGCCCCGGACCGGCGAGCTCCGGGAGCGCATCGGAGCGTCCGCAGACCGCCATCAGCAGCGCCTCGCCCGGGCCGGTGACCTCCGCACCGCTTCCGTGGGACCAGTCGAGATCGCTGGCCACGAGCCGAAGCCCCTGACCGTTCCGCTTCGCCGGCAGCGGCGGGGCGATCATCGCGAAGCCGAGAACCGGAACGAGCCGCTCGGCCGGGACCCGGCGCGGCTTCCCGAGCGCGCGACGGATGTCCTGGTGGTGGATGAGGCCGTCGGTGAGCCCGATCCGGGCATCCGCCACCGCCGTCGGCCCCGACGGCTTCGCGTGCTCACGCACGTAGGCGACCAGCTCGCCGGAGGTCCGGGCCCCGAACTCCTCCAGCCGGCGCTGGTTCATGGTGCCGAAGCTGAACCCCTGGCGCGCGAACCGGCCGATGAAGCCGACCAGCCCGACCTCCTCGTAGCTGATCAGGTGCGCGACGACGTCGCGGACCGTCCACCCGCTGCACAGCGAGGGGTGGTCCCACTGCTCCGGCGTCAGGGTCTCGAGGAAGTCGGCGAGGTCGCGCCGCTCGGCGGTCGCGAGCGCGGTCCGGTCGACCTTCATCAGGCCTCGGCGAGGGCCCGGAAGCGCTCCAGGTAGATCCCCCAGGCACTGTCGCCCGCAGCCCGGTCCCGCCAGCCCTGCCACCCGGCACCGTGCCGGTCGAGGTGCCGGTGCTCGAGACGTACGCGGGTCTGCTCGGGTCCCACCGAGGTGAAGCTGAACTCGACCTCGCTGCACCGGGCCGGGTCGGGCTCGAGGTTGAAGTCGGGGGTGATGTCCCAGGAGATCACCAGCCGGTGGGGCGGCTCGACGACGAGGACGCGGGCCCACTGACAGGTGCTGCCGTCGACGCCGCGGTCGTAGACGCGGCCGCCGACCTGCGGCTCGAGCACCGTCTCGGCGATCTCGACAGGCAGCATGTTGTGATCGCGCGGCTTGATCCGGTCGAAGTCCTCGGTGAACACCTTGAAGGCGTGCTCGACCGGTACGTCGACGGTGATCTCCAGGTCGACGGAGGTGGGTTCACGGGTGATGCTCATTGCTGCTCCTTCCCTGCCCGGTAGCTGGCCTCAGCCACCTGCTTGAACGAATGCAACGCCTGGGTCCAGTACGTGTCCAGCTCGGCGCGCAACTCGGCCAGGCCCTCGAGCCGGGCCTGGTAGATCCGCCGCCGGCCGGCCGGTGTCATCGACACCAGGCCGGCCTCGCGCAGGACCTTGAGGTGCTGGGACACCGCGGCCATGCTCACCGGCAGCGCGTCGGCGATCTCCCCCACCGAGCACGGGTCGGCGGCCACCCGCGCCAGGACCTGGCGGCGGGTGGAGTCGGAGACGGCGTACCAGACATCGGTCACGACATTTAAGGTAACGCTTAAATGTGGTGACCGCAATGGCACTCACGACCGCAGGCAGAGCCGTTCGTGCCAGGCGAGCGCAGTGATGTCGGTGAGTGAGGCGACCTGGTCGATCACCACACGGAGCCGGGCGGCGTCGTCCCCCGCTTCGCGCCAGTCGTCGGCGAACTGCCGGTCGAGGTCGGCGGGCGCGGTGTCGACGAGGTGCTCGACCAGCTCACCGAGAACACCACGCTGACGGTCCATCTTCGCGGCCCGCTCGTCGGTGCGCATCACGTAGTGCGCCGCGATCCCCTTCAGCAGCGCGATCTCCAGGCGGGTCCGCTCCGGCACCACCAGGTCGGCACCGTAACGGGCATAGGGTCCACCGCCGGCGGCGTACGTCGCCTCCTTCACGGCCCCGCAGAACCGGCCGATGACGTCGGAGGTCAGGTTCTTCAGCATCGCCTGAGAACGTCGGGAGCCGTCGTACGCAGCACCCTCGGCGATCCAGCAGCCGGCGGCGCGGAGATCGGCGATCGTCGAGAGCGCCAGAGCGCGGTCGAAGCCGGGGACGTACCAGTCGGCGACCGTCTCGGCGACGCCGTCGAGGTCGATCCGGGCCAGGTCGATCTTCCCAGCGACGATGCCGTCCTCGACGTCGTGGACGGAGTAGGCGACATCGTCGGAGAGGTCCATGATCTGCGCCTCGACGCACTGCCGCTGCCCGGCATCCGCGGCGCGCAGCCAGCTGAAGACCGGCAGGTCGTCCTCGTAGACACCGAACTTCGCGCCCTTCCGCTCACCGAATCCCCACGGGTACTTGGTGCACGCGTCCAGCGTCGCCCGGGTGAGGTTGAGCCCCACCGAGCGGCCGTCGGCGTCGAAGGTCTTCGCCTCCAGGCGGGTCAGGATCCGCAGCGTCTGCGCATTGCCCTCGAACCCACCGATGCCCTTGGCCTTCTCGGCGAGCACGTTCTCGCCGTTGTGGCCGAACGGCGGGTGACCGAGGTCGTGCGCCAGGGCCGCGGTCTCGGCGATGTCGGGCTGCGGCGAGTCCGGCCCGTTCAGGGCACGCGACAGGTCCCGCGCGACCTGGGCGACCTCGAGCGAGTGGGTCAGCCGGTTGCGTACGAAGTCGTCGGCCTGCGGCCCCACGACCTGCGTCTTCGCCGCCAGCCGCCGGGTCGAGGCGGCGTGCACCACGCGGGCGCGGTCACGCTCGAACTGCGTACGCTCCGGCGCGGCCACCCGCTTGGGCGGCTCGGCGACGATGCGCTCGCGGTCAGCGGCCCCGTATAGCTCCACAGTCCGAGAGGCTATCGCTGACTCATGGCAGGAACGCAGCGAAGTCCGCCGGGTCGAAGCCGGAGTCGTCGAGGATGTCGTTGAGCGAGATGCCCTCGAGCTCGACCAGGACGGCCTTGGCCACCCGGCGATCGAGGTCGGTCAGCACTCCTTGGATGCTGGCGCCGACCGGGCAGGCGGGGTTCGGGCCATGGATGCCGAGCACGGGATCGTCTCCCTGCAGCACCTGCCACACCAGGGCGAGGTTGACGACACCGGGATCCGCGGCGAGCTCCCATCCCCCGTGGGCGCCGGGACGCGACCGGACCAGACCGGCGGCCCGGAGAGGCCCGAGGACCTTGCGCACATGGACCGGGTTGACGGCAGTGCTCGCGGCCAGCTCGTCGGAGCTGACCGGAGTCGTGCGCCCGGCAGCCGCGCCCGAGGCGAGGTAGGTCAGGACATGGACCGCCACCGCGAAACGGGTGTTCGTCGGACTGGCCATACCCCCATCTTGCCTTATTGCCATCATTATGACTACATTTGAAGAACCGTCATCACCGTGACTACAGATAGGACTCCTCCATGACCATCGCCATCACCGGCGCCTCCGGCCAGCTCGGCCGTCTCGTCGCCGACCAGCTCCTCGACACCGTCGACTCCGCCGAGGTCGTGCTCCTCACCCGCGACCCCGCCAAGCTCGCCGACTACGCCGAGCGCGGTGCCGACGTACGTGCCGCCGACTTCGGAAAGCCCGACGAGCTGGTGGACGCCTTCGCCGGCGTCGAGCGGGTCCTGCTGATCTCGACCGATGTCGTCGGCGCCCGCGTCGAGGGTCACCGCAACGCCATCGACGCCGCCGCCAAGGCGGGCGTACGCCACATCGCTTACACCTCCATCTCCGAGCCGACCCCGGACAACCCTGCCGGTGTCGTCGCCGACCACGCCGCCACCGAGGACGCGCTGCGCGAGAGCGGCCTGGCGTGGACGATGCTGCGCAACAACCTCTACGCCGACATGCAGGTCGACTCCGTCGCCCAGGCCGCCGCGAGCGGACGGCTGGTCACCAACTTCGGCGACGGTGGCGCGGCCTACGTCACCCGCGAGGACTGCGCCGCGGTCGCCGTCGGCGTGCTGACGAGCGAGGGACACGAGGGCAAGGCGTACGACGTGACCGGCCCTCACGCCTACACCGCGACCGACCTGGCCGAGCTCGCCACCAAGCAGTCCGGCAACCCGGTCGAGGTCGTCCAGGTCGACGACGAGGCCTACACCACCGGTCTCGTCTCCGCCGGGGTCCCGGACTTCATCGCCCCGCTGTTCACCTCGTTCGGCACCGCCACCCGCCTCGGCAAGCTCGCCACCGTCACCGACGTCGTCGAGAAGATCGGTGGTCGTACGCCGACCCCGCTGAGCGCCCTGATCTGAGCCGCCAGACCCTCCACCGAGTCGGCGCATCTGTCCCACCGCACGACGCCGAGTCGGCGCAACTGTCCCAGCACCTTGGGACAGATGCGCCGACTCGGCGGTTCTCGACGAGACAGATGCGCCGACTCGGCATTCAGCTGACCGCCACGTGCACGTGGTCGTAGTGGTTGGCGGTGGGGTCGCCGCGGTCCTCCATCGGGCGCCAACCCTCGTCAGCCCGGACGGGGGTCCAGATGCGCTGGTACCAGATGATGTCGTAGATGTTCAGCTCGGCGGCGTGCTCCTGGACGAAGGCGGCGATCGCGTCGCCGAGCTCCTTGTCGTCGGTCATGAAGTCGAGCGCCTTGCCGTCGATGTGCTCGCCGTGCGGGTCGTAGCCGTAGGTCGTGCCCGAGGCGACCGCGGGGAACGCGTTGCAGACCGCGCGGTAGAGGTCGACGGCGTCAGGGACGAGACCGTTCTCCACCGAGGAGTCGCCGCACGCGGAGAAGTCCAGCCCGGCGGGGGCCTCCTCGGAGGGCGACGGGGAGGGTGTCGGGGTCGGCTCGGGCGGCGGCTCCGGCTTGGTCCTGCCCAGGTTGCCGGCGGGAATCCACACCGGGTTTCCCTCCAGGACGATCTCCTGGCGGCCACCCTCGTCGCGTCCGGTGTAGTAGACCGCCCGGCCGAGCTCCAGCTCGCCGAGCTCCTTGGCGCGCTTTCCGTACGACGCGTAGACCGTGACGTCCTCCTGTACGTAGCGCAGCACCGCCTTCTGGGCACCACCGCTGACCGACGTCGGCCGCTCGACCAGCGACTCGATCGTCGCGACCTCGCTCAGCACGTGGGTGGTGGTGCCCGCCCCACGCTCGCCGCTGCGGCTGACCGTCGTCTCCCGGCCGCTGAGCTCGCGACGGTCGCTGGACATCCGGGTGTCCTCGCGGGTCGTCGGCAGCGCCGGAAGCTTCGCCTTCGCCTCCGCCCTGGCCTCGATCCGGCGATCGGCCGGCGAGGGAAGCCGGAGCCCGGATCTCTCCTCCACCTCGGAGATCACGATGCCGGGGTTCGCCGCGGCCGTCCCGGCGGCCACCGCTCCACTGGTCGCGAACGTCACGATCCCTGCGGTCGCGACGGCTTTCTTGGTTCTACGGACAGCTCGATAATCGCCTCTGTGGCTGGTGGCCACTGCGCAATCCTTCGCTCGACTACGTGGGGGGCACCGAGTCAAGCACACACCTGTGGGGGTATCCCACGTTCGTCCGGAGACTTTTGCGATGTTGTTAACCGGCCGGACGACCGAGAACGCAGGTCGGCCCGGGCTGTTGTAGCCCGGGCCGACAACCTCGCATCCAGCGCTGGAGCGCCCCTCGTCTGGACGCAGCGAAGCGACGAGCGCAGCGGAGGAAGACGAGGGTCAAGCGAAAGCGCTGCGCGAATTGCGAAGCAATCGCGATTAATTCGTGGAGACGTGGACGTGGTCGTAGTGGTTGGCGGTGGCGGACCCGCGGTCCTCCATGTAGCGCCAGCCCTCCGAGGCACGCACCGGCGTCCAGATCCGCTGATACCAGATGATGTCGTAGAGGTTGAGCTCCGCTGCGTACTGCTGCAGGAAGGCGGCGATCGCGTCGCCGAGCGCCTTGTCGACCATGAAGTCGAGCGCCTTGCCCGAGGAGTGCTCGCCGTGGTCGTCCCAGCCGCCGACGGTGATGGAGGCGACCTCCGGGAAGGCGTTGCAGACCGCGCGGTAGACGGTGACCGCGTCGGAGACCAGGCCGCTCTCGACCGAGGAGTCCCCGCAGGCGGCGGTGCTGATGCCGGCCGCGACACCGGTGGTCTCGGGCTTCTCGTCACTGAGGTTGCCGGTGGTCACCCAGGCGACCTCGCCGTCGACGAGGATCTCGTCGCGGCCGGACTCGGTGCGCCCGGTGGCGTAGACGAGCTCACCGGCCTCGATCTCACCGGCCTGGGCAGCGTGCTTGCCGTAGGCGGACCAGAGGTTGAGGGTCTCCGTGGTCCAGCGCTTGACCGCCTTGGCGGTGCCGGTCTCGACCTGCTCGGGGCCCTTGGTCAGCTCCTCGACCGAGGAGACCGACTCGCGGTCGCCTCCGTTACGGCTGACGACGGTCTCCCGGCGATCTCCGGCGACGCGCGCGTCGTCACGGGTGCTCGGCACGTTGGTCTTGGTCGAGGAGACGGAAGCGCCTGCGTTCTTGGCGATCAGGGAGGTCGGCTCCGCGAAGGCGGCTCCGGTGCCGACTGCGACGCCTGTCGCGAGGACCGCGACCCCTGCGCTGGCAACTATTGATTTGGTCTTACGGACGGCCCGAGTGTCGCCTCTGTGGCTGCCGGCCACACGCAATTCCTTTGCTCGACTACATGGTCTGTGCGCGAGCGTTTCCCATGGTTTCAACGGAGGAAACCCGTCGAGAGTTGTGCTGGTGGGGGCTCGGCACGGCAATGAGTACAACACACACGACAGGGGGTATTCCAATTCCGTTGCCGAGTTTTTGCGTTGTTTTGTACCTGTCGGGCGACTGATTCCGAAGCCCCGAAACGCCTCTCCGGACCCCTGAAACCCGGCCTTGGAGCCTCAGCCGCCGGAGGTCTCCGAGACGTTCTCCGCGAACCCGCAGCCACGCCCGTCGGCGTCGTCCAGCCACCCCTCCGGAAGAACCACCTTGTCGCGCGGCGCACCCTGTCGCCCACGCGGCGCACCCAGCTGTGACGAGGGGAAAGGCTCGTTCCGGTCGAGCTTGCCGAGCATCTCGTCGAGGTCGGCGAGGCTGTTCACCAGGCCCAGGGTCCGGCGCAGCTCGCCACCCGCGCCGAAGCCCTTGAGGTACCACGCGATGTGCTTGCGGATCTCCTTGCAGCCGCGCTCCTCGCCCATGTGCTCGCAGAGCAGCTCGGCATGGCGCCGCATGATGTCGGTCACTTCGCCCAGATTCGGCAGCACGTTGACGGCCTCACCGGCGAACGCGGCCACCAGGTCGCGGAAGAGCCAGGGGCGGCCGAGGCAGCCGCGGCCGATGACGACACCGTCCACGCCGGTCTCCTCGACCATCCGGATCGCGTCGGCCGCCTCCCAGATGTCGCCGTTGCCGAGCACCGGGATGTCGACGGAGGCCTTCAGCTCTGCGATGGCGTCCCAGTCGGCGGTGCCGGAGTAGGCCTGAGCGACCGTACGCCCGTGCAGCGCGATCGCGGCCGCGCCGCTCTCCTGGGCGATCCGGCCGGCGTCCATGTAGGTCAGGTGGGCGTCGTCGATGCCCTTGCGGGTCTTCATCGTCACCGGTACGTCATAGGGCTCCGCCGCGCGCACGGCGTGCTCGAGGATCTCGCCGAGCAGACCGCGCTTGTAGGGCAGCGCTCCCCCGCCGCCCTTGCGGGTCACCTTGGGCACCGGGCAGCCGAAGTTGAGGTCGACGTGGGCCACCCCGTAGTCGGCGCAGAGGATCTCGGTCGCCTTGCCGACGTAGACCGGGTCGGTGCCGTAGAGCTGCACGCTGCGTACGGTCTCGGCCTCGTCGAAGACGAGCATGTCCTTGGTGTGCTGGTCGCCCTCCACCAGGCCGCGGGAGGTGATCATCTCGCAGACGTAGAGGCCCGCGCCCTGCTCGGCGCACAGCCGCCGGAAGGCGGCGTTGGTGACACCGGCCATCGGCGCGAGCACCACAGGGGTGTCGACGGTCAGGCTGCCGAGGCGGAGGGGGCCGGGAAGGGACATGGGTCCATTGTCCGGTCAGGGCACGACGTACGGAAAATCAGGAGGAGGACGACGCCGACGAGCTCGGCTTCGCGGAGGCCTTGGGCGCGACGTACGGCACCGGGTCGGCCTCCCAGGTGATCGGGTCGAACTCCTCGTAGGGACGGAAGCTCACGCCGACGAGCTTGCCCTGGTCCGGGACGAGCATGACCAGGCAGACATTGACGGTGGCCCCGGGAGCGAACGGCTTGGGAAAGGTCTTCCCGTCGCAGGGCTTGAACGGCTCCTTGAACGCGGCGGCCTCGACCAGGTTGCCCTCGCCGTCGAGACCCCACAGCGGCGCGTCGTAGCCCCCGAGGTCGGTCTTGCCCTCGTTCTTGATGGTGGCGCGTACGAAGTAGGGCGCGCGCTCCAGCGTCGCCTCGTCGAGCTTCCAGCCGGAGAAGGTCTGCTTGTAGGAGGTCGACTCGAGCCGCGCGATGGTGATCGAGAGCTTGCCGTCGATGCCCTCCTTGGGCGCCCACTCGACCGTTGCGGTCTCACCGAGCTTGCGGTCGGCCCCGGGCTCGGTGAGCGCACCGGGGGACGGCTCGGCCGACACGGAGGGCGAGGCTGACGCGGAGGCGGAGGGGCTCTCGGATGCCCTGGGCGCGTTCGACCTCGGCGCGGTGCCGCTGCACCCCATCACTGACATGGCCATGACCGCACCCGTCACGGATGCGGCGAGTACGGACCCCGCTCGTTGCATGGGGACATCCTGCCCCACTCATCTGGGAAATCGTGCGGCAGGATGCCCCATGCAACGTCTACGACGCGGTAACGGTCTCGCTCAGGCGCCGATCAGCCGCTCGGCGAAGTAGCGGCTCACGCCCTCCAGCGGGATCCGCTCCTGCTTCATGGTGTCGCGCTCGCGGATGGTGACCGCGTTGTCCTCGAGGGTGTCGAAGTCGACGGTGACGCAGTAGGGCGTACCGATCTCGTCCTGGCGGCGGTAGCGCTTGCCGATCGACTGGGAGTCGTCGAAGTCGACGGCCCAGTTCTGGCGCAGCTCGGCCGAGAGGGCCTTCGCCTTCGGGCTCAGCGCCTCGTTGCGGGACAGCGGGAGCACGGCGATCTTGACCGGCGCGATCCGGTGGTCGAGGCGGAGCACGACCCGCTTGTCGACGCCGCCCTTGGCGTTGGGGGCCTCCTCCTCGGCGTACCCGTCGACGAGGAAGGTCATCAGCGCACGGGTCAGACCGGCCGCGGGCTCGATGACGTAGGGCAGGTAGCGCTCGTTGTTGGCCTGGTCGAAGTACTGCAGGTCCTGGCCGGAGTGCTTCATGTGGGTGCCGAGGTCGAAGTCGGTGCGGTTGGCGATGCCCTCGAGCTCACCCCACTCGCTGCCCGGGAAGTTGAACCGGTACTCGATGTCGACGGTGCGCTTGGAGTAGTGGCTCAGCTTCTCCTGGGCGTGCTCGTAGTGGCGCAGGTTGTCGGGGTTGATGCCGAGGTCGGTGTACCACCGGGTGCGCTCGTCGATCCAGTACTGGTGCCACTCCTCGTCCTCACCCGGCTTGACGAAGAACTCCATCTCCATCTGCTCGAACTCGCGGGTGCGGAAGATGAAGTTGCCCGGCGTGATCTCGTTGCGGAAGCTCTTACCGGTCTGCGCGATGCCGAACGGGGGCTTCTGACGGGTCGAGGTGACCACGTTGGCGAAGTTGACGAAGATGCCCTGCGCGGTCTCGGGACGCAGGTAGTGGAGGCCGCTCTCGTCCTCGAGGACACCGAGGTGCGTCTTGAGCATGCCGGAGAACTCGCGCGGCTCGGTCCAGGCGCCGCGGGTGCCGCAGTTGGGGCAGGCGACGACCTCGTTGATGTCGACCGAGTCGGGGTCCGCGATGCCCTTCTTCTCCGCGTACTCCTCCTGGAGGTGGTCGAAGCGGTAGCGCTTGTGGCACGACTGGCACTCGACCAGCGGGTCGTTGAAGGTCTCGACGTGGCCCGAGGCGACCCAGGTCTGGCGCGGCAGGATGATGCTGGAGTCGAGGCCGACGACGTCGTCGCGCTGCTGCACCATCGCCTTCCACCACTGGCGCTTGATGTTCTCCTTGAGCTCGACACCGAGGGGGCCGTAGTCCCAGGCACTCCGGGTGCCGCCGTAGATCTCGCCGCTGGGGAAGACGAATCCGCGCCGCTTGGCGAGGGAGACGACGAGGTCAAGGGTCGATGCTGGCGGCTTTGCCACGATGAATGCTCTCTGCTCGAGGTGAGCCCGGCCGGCTGCCGGGCCCCGGTGTTGAGGGGGATGAGGAAATCGTATCCGTGGCGTCATCTTGTTATGTACGCCGCCCGGTGGGCCAATTCGCCGGAGCAAATCGCTCGGAGTCTCGAGCCGGTGCCGATACCGTCGTCAGCCATGGAACCGAACGCGCGTCGCCTGTGGAAGCTGCTCGAGCCGATCCATGCGGTGGGTTACTTCTCACCCGAGCCGATCGCCCTGCTCAAGGAAGCCGGCTACCGCGGCTACTGGATGGGCTACTTCGCGGCTCGGTCCGCCCCGCTCGGGCCGGTTCCGGCCGAGGTGGTTCATGCGGTGTTCTACAACTTCGCCTTCTCCCACGTCTCCCGCGCGCTGCCCGACGCGTGGGGGTTCGCGCCGCCCGAGGCCGCGCACGAGGCCCGGCGCGTCGGCGCCGTCGCCGCGCTCCGCCGTCAGCTCGGCCCGCTCGCCGACTCCGACGACGTCGCGCGGGCCGCTTCGCTCGCCTCGCGGGCCGCACTCTCGGCCCCACTGGAAGGCCGGCCGCTGTACGCCGCGCTGCGCTCGCTCCCTGTCGCCGAGGACCCGCTGACCCTCCTCTGGGACGCGGCCACGCTGCTCCGGGAGCACCGGGGCGACGGTCACGTCTCCGCCCTGCTCTCGGCCGGAATCGGTGGCCGCGAGTCCCACGTGTTCCACGCCCTCGCCACCGGCCTCTCCCCGTCGGTCTACGCCACCTCCCGCAACATCCACGAGACGGAGTGGACCTCCCTCGTCTCCGGGCTGCGCTCCCGCGGTCTCGTCACCGACGACGGCCGCTCCCTCACCGATGTCGGGCGGGAGACCAAGGCGGGGATCGAGTCGACGACCGATGAGCTCGCTGCCGCTGCGTACGCGTCGTTGGAGGGGGCCGAGGTCGAGGAGCTCATCGGTCTGCTGCGCCCGCTGACCAAGGCCGTCGTCGCCTCCGGCGAGATCCCCGGCCAGTCGCCGATGGGCCTCAACCTCGACGACCTCGACTAACCCCGTTGCCGACCGGAATCCGGGGGATCATGCTGGGCACCATGGCGATGCAAGACCTCGATCCCCGGCTCGCACCGATCCTCGAGTTGGCCGGCGTCGCAGCGGCACGCCCCGAGGTCGACGTCGACGAGGAAACCCTGCGCGAGATCTTCGAGGAGGCCGCGATGCTGCTCGACCTCGGCAACGTCCTCGACGAGCTCGACGACCACGACTCCGCCAGCGTGGTCGCCGGCCTCTGCGCCGACCTGATCGCCGCCGACCCTGCCGAGAGCATCCGCGCCCACGCCGAGGTGGCCCTCGTCGACGATTCGCTGCACGACCCCGAGGCAGCCGCCGTCGCCTACCGGATGGCTGCCCATGCCCTTCGCCTCTGACTGCACACGGTCATGTCGCCGTGCGGGTCGCAGGGGCGTCAGCGGCTCGGGTCGTTGAGGGAGAGGATCTGGCGGCGTTCGGCGTCGGTCAGGTCGGAGACGGCCAGGATCTTCTGGAGGACGTCGGACTTGCGGGCGAGGTAGGTGTCGATGTCCATGTCCGGGTCGGCGGCCAGGGCGAGCTTCACCGCGGCGTACTCGTCGCGGAGATCGTCTCGGCTGCGCAGGACCTCACGGACGGCGAGGTGGTTGCGTACGTTGAGCGTGCCCGCGGCGCAGACGTAGACGTGGCGCACCGGGTCGTCGTCGGGCGCGAAGAAGGCCTCGCGGCCGACGACGCCGAGATCGCCCCGGTGCCGGTAGCCGATGCGTACGAGCGCCTTGACCGCTGCGGGGACGTCCTCCGGCGCGACGATCACGTCGATGTCGAGGATGGGTTTGGCCGCGAGGCCGGGGACCGATGTCGAGCCGACGTGCTCGACCCTCGCCTCCGGTCCGTCGGTCAGGGCCCTCCTCAGGGTCTCGGCGACCTCCTCGAACCGGATCGGCCAACCGGGGTCGTACGCCGTCACCTCGATGCCCACGGACAAGAGTCTGACAGGTCCGGCTCAGGCGTGACCGGCAGAGGCCGGGGTCCGTGCGGGTAGGCGCGTGACCCGGCCGGCGACGGTGTCGGAGAGCGCGAGGATCAGGGCGGCCGGCGCGGAGGCCGCGATCAGGGCGGCGGCGACGGCCCACGGCCGGCCCGCCAGGTCGAACACCAACCACGCGAGCCAGGTGGCGCCTCCTGCGAGAGCGATCAGGACGGCGGCCCCCGCGAGGACGCCCCTGCCGCCGCCCAGGACCCGGGCGGCGATCGCGGCAGGCGCTCCGATCGCGACGCAGACGACGCCGGCGAGCGCACCGAGCAGCACCAGCACCGGACCGGCCAGCGGGCCACCGAGCCCGAGGTCGCCGACCGCGGAGGCGACCAGGAGGCCGACGTAGGCCAACGCGGCGAGCAGCGGATAGGCGAGAGCGCCGAGCGCCATGGTGAGCGCGAAAGACGTGGTGCGGATGACCGCCACAGGAAGGTTCATGGCGGTCAGACCCGCCCGCGGACCATGCCGATGAGGCGGTCCAGGACCTCGTCGGGGGCGACCTGGACGCCGTTGTGGAGATGGGCGTTGGTGATCCACGGGCGCAGGGTGGGGACCAGCTCGGCGGTGGCCAGCGAGTGCTCGCGCAGGACGTAGGGGTCGTCGTAGTAGACCGCCGCGGCGCACGGGACATCGACGGCGGCGAGCGCGCTCGGGTCGTAGAGGCTCGGCCACTCCCGCTCGGCGAGGAGATCCGCCGCCTCGGCGAACGGCGCCAGGAGCGGGTCCTCGGTGAGATGCCACGGGAAGAGGTGCTCGGCGGTGAACAGGGTCGGGTCCTCCTCGTACGCCGCGGGCTGGACCCGCGCGGAGGCCCAGCGGGTCGCCTGGCCGTCGGCGTAGCACGCCTCGTGGATGAGTACGTAGAGCGGCGAGTGGCCGCTGAACGGCAGCAGGGAGGCGACCTCGTGCCCGAACCCCAGGCCCGCCGGGTCGCGCTCGAGGAGGTAGTGGATCTGCTCGGAGCCGCCGGTCATGCCGAGCCGGTTGCCGAGGGACCGCGCCTGGCGGGAGGAGAGCGGGCCACCGTGCGGGAGCCGGATCTCGCCGGCGTCGCAGCGCTCGACCAGCGCGCGCATCCGGTCGCGGTCCCGAGGAAACCTGGCGTAGTGGCGCTCGGTGAGCTCGATCGTGCGGGCGAAGGTCGCCGCGTAGATCTCGTCGACGGGCAGGCCGACCGGCGGCACTCCCCCGGTGAACAGCACCTCGCGCAGCGACTCGGGGTGGGCCGAGAGGTAGCGCAGAGAGCAGAAGCCACCGAAGGACTGTCCCAGCAGCGACCACCGGGAGATGCCCAGGTGGTGCCGGAGGAGCTCGGCGTCCTCGACGATCGAGTCGGCGCGGAAGTGGGACAGGTAGTCAGCCTGCGACTGCGGGCTCATCCCGGTCATCGCGGTGAGGGGCGTAGACCGCCCGGTCCCCCGCTGGTCGAGCAGGATCAGCCGGTAGTCCTTGAGCGCCCGCTCCAGCCATCCCGGCACCATCGGAAGGTCGATCGGGCGCGGGCTCTCCCCGCCCGGGCCGCCCTGGAGGAAGAGCAGCGCGTCGCGGTCGTCGCGATCGCCCGGACGACGCACCTCGCGGGCGAAGAGGGTCAGCGTCTCGGACCCGCCACCGAGATGGTCCAACGGCACCTCGATCTCGTGCTCGATCAGGACCAGTCCGGGGATCGTCTCGATGTGCACGCGCCGATCCTAGACAACGCGCCGCAAGACCCGATCCGGGCACTGGTCTCGACAAGCCCGACCACCGGATCTAACCTGAACACCGTTCAACTGAACGACGTTCAGGTAGCCATCCCGAGGAGACGCCCCGCATGACGACAGCCTTCGACCAGCTAGCCGACCGGATCCTGTCCGGCGGGGCCGCGACCGCCGACGACGCGCTGGCGGTGCTGCGTACGTCCGACACGGAGCTGATGAGCGTCGTCGCCGCGGCGGGGCGACTGCGGCGCGAGCACTTCGGCAACACCGTGAAGGTGAACTACCTGGTCAACCTCAAGTCCGGCCTCTGCCCGGAGAACTGCAACTACTGCAGCCAGGCGCTCGGGTCGCAGGCGCCGGTGCTGAAGTACTCCTGGCTGTCCAAGGACGAGACCCTCGAGCAGGCCGGCGCCGGGCTGCGCGGCGGCGCCACCCGGGTCTGCATGGTCTCCTCGGGCCGCGGGCCCTCGGACCGCGACATCGACAAGGTCGTCGAGATGACCTCGGCCCTGAAGGACGCTCACGAGGGCGTCGAGGTGTGCGCCTGCCTCGGGCTGCTCAAGGGCGGGCAGGCCGAGCGGCTCAAGGCAGCTGGGGTGGATGCGTACAACCACAACATCAACACCGCCGAGTCCAACCACGACAACATCGTCCAGACCCACACCTACGAGGACCGCGTCGACACCATCGGCAAGGCCAAGGAGGCCGGCCTCTCGCCGTGCTCGGGCCTGATCGCGGGTCTGGGCGAGACCGACGAGCAGCTCGTCGAGGCGCTCTTCGCGCTCAAGGAGCTCGACGCAGACTCGATTCCGGTGAACTTCCTGATGCCGTTCGACGGGACGCCGTACGAGAACACCTGGGAGCTCTCCCCCACGCGCTGCGTGAAGATCCTGGCGATGGCGCGGTTCGTCTGCCCGGACAAGGAGATCCGGATCGCCGGCGGCCGCGAGATGCACCTGCGCTCGCTTCAGGCCACCGCACTGCAGGTCGCCAACTCGATCTTCCTCGGCGACTACCTGACCTCCGAGGGTCAGGACGCACTGGCCGACCTGGAGATGCTGCGTGACAACGGCTTCATCATCCTCGGCATGGACGAGACCGCCTTCGGCGAGCTGATCGAGGAGCACCGCGCCAAGGCGGCCGGTCGGGTGTTGACCGGTGGCTGCGGCAGCAGCTGCGGCGACGGCTGCGGCTCGGCCGGGGCCTGCGGCGGTCACGACGAGCAGGACGGCCCGGTGATCCGGCGTCGTGGAGCGGGAACCGATGTCGCTGCCAACGCTTGATCGGAACCTCGGGAGCGCGTCCGACCTGCTCGCGTTCGACCGCGAGCATCTCTGGCACCCGTACACCTCGATGACCGACCCGGCGCCGGTGCGGCTCGTCACCGGCGCCGAGGGGGTACGTCTCCACCTCTCCGACCACGACGGCGAGCGCCTCGAGATCGTCGACGCGATGTCGTCGTGGTGGTCGGCGATCCACGGCTACCGGGTGCCCGAGCTGGACGCCGCGCTCTCCGACCAGGCCGGCCGGATGGCGCACGTGATGTTCGGCGGCCTGACCCACGCCCCCGCGATCGACCTCGCCCGGCGGCTCGTGGAGATCACCCCCGAGCCGCTGCAGCACGTCTTCCTGGCCGACTCGGGCTCGGTGAGCGTCGAGGTCGCGATCAAGATGGCGCTGCAGTCCCAGCGCGGCCGCGGGCGCCCGGACCGTACCCGGCTGTTGACCGTGCGCGGCGGCTACCACGGCGACACCTTCGGCTGCATGAGCACGTGCGACCCGGTCGGCGGGATGCACTCGATGTTCACCGAGGTCCTGGCACCGCAGGTCTTCGCCGAGCGTCCCCCGGCCCCGGGCGGGGACGTGGAAGCGTGGGCAGAAGGCGTACGCCGCCTGGCGGCCGACCATGCCGACGAGCTCGCCGGGATCATCCTCGAGCCACGCCTCCAGGGCGCCGGCGGGATGTGGGTCTACGACGACCGCTGCCTGGTCGTGCTCCGCGAGATCGCCGACGAGCACGGGCTGGTGCTGATCTTCGACGAGATCGCCACCGGATTCGGCCGCACCGGCGATCTCTTCGTGTCCTCGCAGGTCACGCCCGACATCCTCTGCCTCGGCAAGGCGCTGACGGGCGGCTACATGACCCTGGCCGCGGTGGTGACCACCTCCGAGGTCGCGCACGCCATCTCGCGCAGCGAGTCGGGCGTGCTGATGCACGGGCCGACCTTCATGGGCAACCCGCTCGCCTGCTCGGTGGCTCTGGCCTCGCTCGACCTGCTGACCGCACGGGGCTGGCAGCAGGACGTGGCCCGGGTCTCCGGCGCACTCTCGACCGGCCTCTCCCCACTCTCTGACCTGCCGGGTGTGAGCGACGTACGCGTCCTCGGCGCCATCGGCGTGGTCCAGCTCGACCACCCCGTCGATGTCGCGAAGGCGACCGACGCCGCGCTGCGCGAAGGTGTCTGGATCCGGCCGTTCCGCGACCTGATCTACACCATGCCGCCCTACGTCACCGGTGCGGACGACCTCGCCCACATCTGCCGAGCCGTCGCAGCGGCCGCGGAGGTGGCCTGAGATGGGCTGGCAGAGCTGGCTGGACGAGGCGGCCGCCGCTCGGGAGGAGGCCGGGCTGACCCGGCGGCTACGGCCGCGCGGGCCTGACGACAGCGTCGTCGACCTGGCCGGCAACGACTACCTGGGCCTGTCGAGACACCCGGACGTACGTCGCGCCGCGGCCGACGCGGCGATGCTCTGGGGCGGCGGCGCGGGGGCGTCCCGGCTGGTCACGGGCACCTTGACGCTGCACGGAGAGCTCGAGGACGAGCTCGCCGACTGGCTCGGGCAGCCGGGCGCGCTGACCTTCTCGACCGGCTACCACGCCAACCTCTCCGTCGTCGGCGCCCTGGCCGACCGGAACGCCCATGTCGTCTCCGACGCACACATCCACGCCTCGCTGATCGACGCGGTCAGGCTCTCCCGGGCCCAGCTCACGGTCGTGCCGCACAACAACGTGGCCGCGGTACAGGCGGCGCTGGCCGCTCGGCCCGGTGTCCGCAGCCTCGTGCTCGCCGAGTCGGTCTACTCGGTGCTCGGCGACGAGGCACCGCTGGCCGAGCTCGCCGACGTGTGCGCGGCGTACGACGCGCTGCTGGTCGTCGACGAGGCCCACGGGGTCGGCGTGCACGGGCCCGGCCTGGTCCACCGCCACGGTCTCGCCGGTCGCCCCGAGGTGCTGGTCACCGCGACGCTCTCCAAGAGCCTGGGCAGCCAGGGCGGGGCGGTGCTCGGACCACGAGCCGTCCTCGACCACCTGGTCAACACCGCCCGGCCGTTCATCTTCGACACCGGCCTGGCTCCCGCCGCCGCGGCCGCGGCGCTGGCCGCGGCTCGGGTCGCCAGGTTGCGCTTCGACCTGGCCGAGACCATCCGCGCCCGCGTCGCCGGGCTGGCGGCGACGCTCGGCGTGCCGGCGCCCGCCGGCGCGGTGCTGTCGGTGCCGATGCCCTCGCCCGAGGCGGCGGTCGCCGCACAGGCGGACCTGCTCACCGAGGGCGTACGCGTCGGCTGCTTCCGTCCACCGTCGGTCCCCGACGGGGTCTCCCGGCTGCGGGTCACCGCGGGAGCGGGTGTCACCGACGAGGACTGGGACCGGGCGGTCAAGGCCATCGACACGATCGTGGGTGAGGCACGATGACCGAATCGAGCGGCCGGGTCGTGATCGTCACCGGCACCAACACCGGCGTGGGCAAGACGGTCGCGACCGCGACCCTGGCCTCCCGGGCGCGCACGAACGGCGAGAAGGTCACGGTCGTCAAGCCGGTCCAGACCGGCACCGACGACGGCGACTGCGACGCCGCCGAGGTCCACCGGCTCACCGGGATCGAGGTCCACGAGCTGACCCGGCTCGGGGAGCCGCTGGCGCCGGACACCGCGGCCCGCAGGGCCGGGGTCGAGATCCCGGCGGTCGCTGCGTACGCTCCCACGATCGCGGGCCTGACCAGGGAGAACGATCTCGTCCTCGTCGAAGGCGCGGGCGGTCTGCTGGTGCGCCTCGACACCGACGGCGGCACCCTCCTGGACCTGGCCGACGCACTCCTCGCCGAGGGCGTCGCCACCTCGTTCGTGGTCGTCACCGCGGCCGGCCTGGGCACCCTCAACCACACCGAGCTGACCGTGGCCGCAATGCGCGCCCGCGGGCACGAGCCCGACGGGCTGATCATCGGCTCCTGGCCGGACGACCCAGGGCTGGCCGAACGGTGCAACCGCATCGACCTGCCCCGGATGACCGGCGTACCCCTGCTCTTCGGCATCCCGGAAGGAATTGACAACCATTCTCAACTGAGCTGAGAATGGTTCTCATGCCCCCCACTACCCGCTCCGCCGGCCTGCTTGCTGCCGGCGCGCTCCTGCTCACCTCCGGCTGTGCCGCTCTCTCCGACGACTCCGGTTCCTCCGCCTCCGGCTCCGACTCGGGGAAGGTCCAGGTCGCGGCCGCGTTCTACCCGCTGGAGTTCGTCGCGGAGCGGGTGGGGGGTGACCTCGCCGAGGTCAGCGGCCTCACCAAGCCGGGCGTCGAGCCCCACGACCTCGAGCTGAGCATCAACCAGACCGCGGCGCTGCAGAGTGCCGACGTGATCCTCACCGAGCACGGCTTCCAGCCCGCCGTCGACGACGCCATCGAGCAGGACGTCAAGGGCGCCGTGGTCGACGTCGAGAAGACCGTCGACCTCCGTCCCGCCGAGGAGGGCGAGGACGAGCACGGCCACGAGGAGGAGGACGCCCACGCCGAGGAGAGCGCGGACGCCCACGCCGAGGAGGGCGAGGACGCCCACGACCACGGCGAGCTCGACCCCCACTTCTGGCACGACCCGGCGCTCATGGCCGACTACGCCGAGGCCGTACGCGCCGCCCTGGCCAAGGCCGATCCCGACAACGCCGAGACCTACGCGGCCAACGCCAAGGCCCTGACCGAGGACCTCACCAAGGTCGACGAGGAGTTCAAGACCGGCCTGGCGCAGTGCAAGATCAAGGAGGTCGTGGTCTCCCACGACGCCTTCGGCTACCTGGACAAGTACGGTCTGGAGTTCGAGCCGATCGCCGGCCTGACCCCTGACGCCGAGCCCAACCCGGCCCAGCTCGCCGAGATCGGCGAGCACGCCAAGGAGCACGGCGTGACCACGATCTTCTCCGAGCGACTGGTCAGCACCGCGCTCGCCGACACCCTCGCCGACGACCTCGGTCTGAAGAGCGCCGTGCTCGACCCGATCGAGGGTCTCTCGGCAGACACCGAGGGAGAGGACTACCTTTCCCTCATGCGCCAGAACCTCGACGCCCTGAAGGCGGCCAACGGTTGTCAGTGACCAAGTCCGGGACCGGCTCAGGAAACAGCACAGTCCCCGCCGATGTCCCCGTGCAGCTCCTGCGCGGGGATGTCGCGCTGTCCGGACGCCCCGTCCTGCGCGAGGTGGACCTCACCGTCAGGCGCGGTGAGTTCGTCGCGCTGATGGGTGCCAACGGCTCCGGCAAGTCCACGCTCGTACGCACCCTGGTCGGGCTCAACCCGCTCTCGGCCGGTCGCCTGGAGCTGTTCGGCCGCGCCCTGGCCGGCTTCCACGACTGGTCACGGGTCGGCTACGTGCCGCAGCGGAGCACGGCCACCGGCGGCGTACCCGCCTCGGTGTGGGAGGTCGTCGCCTCCGGCAGGCTCACCCACCGCAAGCTGCTGCGCCCGCTGCGCAGCGCCGACCGGGCCGCGATCCGGGCGGCCCTCGAGGTGGTCGGGATGGATGCGTACGCCCAACGCGGAGTCGCCCAGCTCTCCGGCGGCCAGCACCAGCGGGTGCTGATCGCGCGTGCCCTCGCCGGGCGCCCCGAGCTGCTGCTGCTCGACGAGCCCACCGCCGGGGTCGATCTGCCCAACCAGCACGCCCTGGCCGAGGCGCTCGGCCGGCTCAAGGCCGACGGAGCCACGATCGTGCTGGTCGCCCACGAGCTCGGGCCGCTGGCCCCGCTGGTCGACCGCGCCGTCGTCATGCGTGACGGGCGCAAGGCCTACGACGGCCCTCCCCTCTCCGACGCCGACGTCCACGCCCAGGGATTCGACGCCGGGCACGTCCACTGCGACGACGCCTCGGCTCCCAAGCCCAACGCCGCCGTCCCGACCCCGCTGAAGGAGCTCTAGGCCATGACCCTCCTCGAGCTCTTCTCGGTGCCGTTCATGCAGCGGGCGCTGATCGCGGCGTTCCTCGTCGGGATCGCGGCTCCCGCGGTCGGCACCTACATCGTGCAGCGCCGCCTCGCGCTGATGGGCGACGGCATCGGTCACGTCGCCGTCACCGGCGTCGCGATCGGCCTGTGGACCCAGACCTCACCGACCTGGACCGCGGTCGTCGTCGCCATCGCCGGGGCCGTGACCATCGAGGTCGTACGCGAGCGCGGCCACGCCGAAGGTGACGTCGCCCTGGCGATGCTCTTCTACGGCGGGCTCGCCGGCGGCGTCTTCGTCACCGGGCTGGCCGGCACCGGTGCCTCCCGGCTCCAGGAGTTCCTCTTCGGCTCGATCCTGACGATCTCGGTCGACGACCTGTTCGTGACGATGGCGCTCGCGGTCGTCCTGATCGTGATCTGCGTCGGCCTCTCGCCGCAGCTGTTCGCGGTCTCCCAGGACGCCGACTACGCCAAGGTCGCCGGGTTGCCCGTGCGGTTCTACTCGATCCTGGTCGCGGTGCTCGCCGCGCTGAGCGTCGTGATCGCGATGCGCACCGTCGGGCTGCTGCTCGTCTCCGCGCTCATGGTCGTACCGGTGGCGATCGTGCAGCAGCTGACCCGGTCGTTCCGGATGACACTGCTCGGCGCGATGGGCGCCGGGCTGGCCGCCTCGGTCGGCGGCCTGGTGCTGGCGGCCGTGCTGTCGCGCACCGGCGCCAACGTCCAGCCCGGTCCCAGCATCGTGCTGGTCGCGCTGGCCGGGTTCTTCCTGGTGTGGCCGGTCGGCGCCTGGCTGCGCCGCCGCCGGGCGCTCGTGGCTCCGTTCCCGGAGACCTCCCCCGAGGAGAAGCCGGTCGACGAGGCGCACCCGCACCATCACGGCGAGAAGTGCGGCCACGTCGCGGTCGAGCACGGCGACCACGTCGACTACATCCACGACGGGCACCGGCACGCGGCGCACGTCGGCGCGGAGGGAGAGCACTATGACGAACACTGACCCTGTGGCGACTGATCCCCCGAACACCTTGCGCCCCACCAAGCAGCGGCTCGCGGTGGCCGAGGCCCTGGAGACGTACGACGGCTTCCACTCCGCCCAGGAGATCCACTCCCGTCTCGACGGCGCCGTCGGCCTCGCCACCGTCTACCGCACCCTGACCGCGCTGGCCGAGGCCGGTGCGGTCGACGCGATGCGCTCGGAGGACGGCGAGACCATCTACCGCCGCTGCTCCGACACCCACCACCATCACCTGGTCTGCCGCGGGTGCGGCCGCACCGTCGAGGTCGAGGGCCCCGCCGTCGAGCGCTGGACCAAGACCATGGCCGAGGAGAACGGCTTCACCGAGGTCTCTCACACCCTGGAGATCTTCGGCACCTGCACCGACTGCCGCTGATCCCGCGAGTCTGTAGTTCTGGTCGCCGAGTCGGTAGTTGTGACGAACGATTCGGCACTTTCGTCACCCACAACTACCGATTCGGCCCCCTCTTCTACCGTCTCGGCTAGACGGGATTGGGGAGGGCGCCGCCGTAGCGGCGGTCCCGGGAGGCGTACGTCTCGATGGCATGCCACAGGTGGCGGCGGTCGACGTCGGGCCAGAGCACGTCGGTGAAGACGAACTCGGAGTAGGCGGCCTGCCAGAGCATGTAGTTGGACAGCCGCTGCTCGCCGGAGGTGCGCCAGATGAGGTCGGCGTCGGGGAGCTCGGGGACGTAGAGGTACTTCTCGATCGTCTTCTCGGTGATCTTGTCCGCGCGCAGGCGGCCGGCGGCGACGTCCTCCCCCATCCGGCGCATCGCGTCGGTGAGCTCGGCGCGGCCGCCGTAGTTGACGCACATCGTCAGGGTGCACACCGTGTTGTGGCGCGTCATCTCCTCGGCGATCTTGAGCTCGTTGATGACGGACTTCCACAGCCGCGGGGCGCGGCCGGCCCAGCGGACCCGGACCCCGAGCTCGTTCATCTCGTCGCGTCGGCGGCGGATGACGTCGCGGTTGAAGCCCATCAGGAACTTCACCTCGTCGGGCGAGCGCGACCAGTTCTCGGTGGAGAACGCGTAGGCCGAGATGGCCTTCACGCCGATCTCGATGGCCCCCTCGACGACGTCGAAGAGCGAGGACTCACCCTCTTCGTGGCCCCTGGTCCGGGGGAGGCCACGCTCCTTGGCCCATCGGCCGTTGCCGTCCATGATGATCGCCACGTGCTCCGGGACGAGGTCCTTGGGGACCGGGGGCGGGGTAGCCCCGGACGGGTGGGGTGTTGGGGTACGGACCGGCTTGCTCACGAGGTGCAACCCTAGTCGGGCGATACCCAGGAGGCGGCTGCGGCCCGGGCTGGGGCGGCCTGGGCGGGACCATCGGGCGCCGGGGCGCGTCGTACTCCATCTCCGCAGGGTCCCCGGCGGGGCCGGGGACCGTCAGCGCGCCGATGATCGTGGTGATCGGCATGGCGAGCACCACCCCGATGCCCGCGGCCATCGTGGAGACGATCTCACCGGCCATCTGCTCGGTGGTGAGCAGCGAGAGGAACGTGCGGTCGTAGAGCTGGATCACCAGCAGCAGGGTCAGCGCGGTGCCGACGTAGGCGAACACGATCGTGTAGATCGTCGAGGCGACGTGGTCGCGGCCGATCCGCATCGCGCCGCGGAAGATGTCCCACCTCGAGGTCGTCGGCCCCGCGGCGCGCAGCTCCCACACCGCGGACGCCTGGGTGATGGTGACGTCGTTGAGCGCACCCAGGCCGGCGATGATCACCGCGGCGACCAGGAGACTCTGCAGGTCGAGCGCGGCGTCGAGCGAGGAGAGCGTCTGACCGCTCTCCGAGCCCAGACCGCTCAGCCGGCTCCCGCCGATCGCGACGGTGCCGATCAGCGCGGTCACCGCGACCCCGGCCAGTGTGCCGGCGAGCGCCACCGACGTACGCACCGAGAGGCCGTGGGTGGTGTAGAGCACGACGTAGAGGATCAGCACCGAGGAGACCAGCGCGACCCAGGCCGCGGGCTCGCCGGAGAGCAGCGCCGGCAGCAGGAACAGCCACACCACCGCGCCCGCGAAGCCCAGGCCGAGCACGGCCATCAGCCCGCGCAGCCGGGCGACGGCGATGACGCACACGACGAAGAGACCGACGAGGAGGAGCAGCGGCGGTCCGCGCTTGACGTCGAAGAAGGCGTACGTCGCCTCCCCCTCCTTCTCCGTGCGCGAGAGCTCCACCTCGTCACCGGTCTCCAGCCCGGAGCGGGCCATCGGCGTCGATATCTCGACCGCCACCTCGGCGCCGGTGTCGGGTCCACTGGTCAGCTTCACCGAGGCCTTGTTGCAGCCCTCGGGCGTGCCTTCGGCGGTGCACGGCTCGGCGACCGCGGTCACCTCGGCCGTCTCGAAGACGACACCGTCGGCGACGAACTCCTGCGATCCCTGGAGCTTCTCGACCGCGGCCCGGTCGGGCCACCAGACGGCCACACCGACGACGGTGACCACGGCGACGAGCACCAGCGAGACGGTCAGCACCATCCGCGGCAGCGCCTCGACCTCCACCTCGGCGGCGTGCCCGCCGTGGGAGTGGCCGTGGGAGTGGGCCATCGTTTCCTCAGCTCTCGACGTATTCGAGCGAGCGCAGGTTGCGGTCCAGATGCCAGGAGAGGTACGCAGCGACCAGCCCGCTCGCCTGCCTGCTGGTCCGGTCCTCGGCGCGGCCGACGGTATCCCAGTCACCTGAGAGCAGCGCGCCGAGGTGGGTGAGCGTCTCCGGCGAGGGCGTCGCCGAGCCCGGCACCCGGCAGGTCGTGCACAGCGCGCCACCCATGGAGACGTTGAACCACCGGTGCGGACCCTCCAGCCCGCAGCGCGCGCACGCCTCGAAGCTCGGCGCGTAGCCGGCCACGGCCAGGGAGCGGAGCAGGTAGGAGTCGAGCACGTGCCGGGGCAGCCGGTCGCCCTGGGCGAGCACCCGCAACCCACCGACGAGCAGCAGGTACTGCTGCGGCGCCGGCTCGCGCTCCTCGTGCACCAGCCGGTCGGCGGTCTCGAGCATCGCGGTGCCGGCGGTGTAGCGGTCGTAGTCGAGCCCGATGCCGGCGTGGAACAGGGTCAGCGTCTCGGCCTGGGTGATCGTGTCGAGGTTGCGTCCCTCGGCGAACTGCAGATCGACGTGGGTGAACGGCTCCAGCCGCGAACCCCACCGCGAGGTGGTGCGCCGCACGCCCTTCGCCACCGCGCGCACCCGTCCGTGATGGCGGGTGAGCATGGTGATGATCCGATCGGCCTCACCGAGCTTGTGAGTGCGAAGCACGATCGCTTCGTCTCGGTAGAGCGGCATTACTCACCTCCATGCACAGATACAGATGGTGATGACCCGAACGACCCACATGACCCAGCTTGTGGGTGCGAAGCACGATGGCCTCGTCGCGGTAGAGGGGCACGGCACCATTCTGCCGCGCCGCACCGACAACCGTGGCAGCGACAGACCCACATCATGTCAACGACGCGTGTGGCTGACCGGCTCCGGTGGACACGTCTCCTATCGTGCCCACCATGAGCACCACAGGCATCGACCGCCGCCACGACGACCGCCAGCCGGGTGCCTTGCGGACGCCGCCGGTCACGGTGGTCGACTGGCTGATGCTGGCGCTCGCGATCGTCTCGGTCGCCCTGCTGGTGTGGATCACCTTCTGGGACGTACCGCAGGTCTGGGAACGCCGGGTGATCGTCGCCGACTACGTGATCTGCGGGATCTTCTTCGTCGAGTTCTGCGTCCGCTGGGCCAGGTCCGGTCTCGGCTGGAAGTTCCTGGCGCTCTACTGGTACGAGATCCTCGGCATGATCCCGCTCTCGGACCCGGCCTTCCGCGCCTTCCGGCTGCTGCGGGTGGTCGTCATCTTCCTGCGGCTGATGCGTGCGGCCGACCGTGCCTTCGGCGACCGCGTCTCGGCGTACGTGGTGGGGAGGTTCTCCGGGGCGATCGTCAACGCGATCCGCAAGCCGATCACGGTCGCGGTGCTCGACGAGGTGATCGCGGTGATCCAGACCGGCAACTACACCCGGCACATCTCCAGCGCGATCGAGGAGAACCGGGCTGAGATCGACACGCTCATCATCGACCTGATCCGCCAGGACCAGGCGACCGGAAAGCTGAGGTACCTCCCCTTCCACGACGACGTCGTCCGTCTCGTGGCCGACACGGTGCTGCGCCTGGTCGACGAGGGCCTGGCCGACCCACGGGTCCACGAGATCATCTCCGACGCGATCCGGGAGTCCGCCAAGGAGCTGCGGGAGAACATCGGCTCGGACGAGTACGCCGCGGTGAAGCGCGACCAGGAGCGGTTCGGGAAGTAGGTCTCGTTTTCTTTGCGAAACGACCCGAAATAGGTGTCACCGCAGGCCCTCCCCGCGGTTTCAGGGCATGATTCGGGCATGACTGACCGGCACGGCTCTCGGGGACGGGAGCGATGAGCGCGACCTTCCCGACGCATCTCGGGCGGCTGCAGCAGGTCCGCCACATCGGCGCCGGTGCGTTCGCCTCCGTCTGGCTCTACTACGACCCCGATCTCGACTCCCACGTCGCGGTCAAGGCGCTCTCCCCCGGCTGGGTGTCGGACCCGGAGATCCACCAGCGGTTCCTCCAGGAGGCCCGGCTGCTCCGCTCGGTCGACTCACCCCATGTCGTACGTGTCTACGACATCGGCCAGACGTCGACCGGCATCCCCTTCTTCGTGATGTCGTACGCCGACGGCGGCTCGGTCGCCGACCTGCTCAAGGGCTCTCCGGCCGGTCTGGAGGTGCGCGAGGTCGCCGACATCGTCTCGCAGGCCGCCGACGGCCTGATGGCCCTGAAGGCTCGCGGGGTGATCCACCGCGACATCAAGCCCGCCAACCTCCTGCTCACCTCCGAGACCTCCGGCGGCACCGCCGGGGCTCGCCGGGTGATGATCGCCGACCTCGGCGTCGCCCGCTCGCTCGACTCGCTCAACGAGGTCACCCGCGACATCGGCACCCCGTCCTACATGGCGCCCGAGCAGCTCGACCCCGACCTGCCGATCGACCACCGGGCCGACGTACGCGCCCTCGGCGCGGTCGCCTGGGCCCTGCTCGCCGGCCGCTCCCCCGCGCCCGCGCTCGGTCTCACCTCCCGGGTGCCGGAGGCGGGAACCGTACGTCCCCTCCCGGCCTCGATCAGCCAGGCCATCGCCCGGGCGCTGGAGCCGCGGGCCGAGGACCGCTGGCCCGATGCCCGCTCCTTCGGCGACGCCCTTCGCGCCGCCGCCCAGGGCGCTGGTGTCACCGGCGCGCCGCGGGCTCGTGCCGCAGCTCAGCCTCCGCCGCCCAGCTCTCCGTGGCAGAAGTCGGCGGCTCACGTGCCGCCCGTCGGCCCGCCCAGCGGTCCGCCACCCAGCGGGCCGCCCAGCGGGCCACCCACCGGATCACCGTTCGACCAGCCGACCACCGTTCCGACGAGCCCCGGGTCCCAGCAGCGGCCGAAGAGACGTACCGGCCTGCTCGTCGGCGGCGCGATCGCCGCGGTCGTGGTCATCGGCCTGATCGGCGGCCTCATCTATCTCGTGAGCACCGGCGGCAGCGACATCCCCGAGGCCGGCCAGTGCCGTGACCTGGACTTCGACGAGGGCAACACCTTCGTGGACGAGACCGCTCCGGTCGACTGCGCCGACCCGCACACCCTCTACACCTTCCACGTCGCCACCGACGTCAAGGACTACAACGACAACGAGGCCGCCGGCGCCGCCTGCTACAGCCGCATCGAGACCGGTCTCGGGCTTCGCCCCGAGATGATGGCCCGCACGGCCTACCTGGTGAACTGGTACTGGCCCAAGGAGTCGACCTGGAACGACGGCGACCGCTACGTCAGGTGCGACATCGTCGTGACGGTCCTGAAGGCCCCGCTGATCGACCTGCCCGAGGACCCGATCCCGGCCCCGGCGGACCTGCGCGCATGCATCGACAGCACCGTCGACAAGATCGTCCGCTGCGGGACCACCCACGACTACGTCGTCGTCGACACCTTCGAGATGACCGGCGACAGCTACCCCGACCAGGCCGAGACCAACGTCCAGGGTCTGGCGGGCTGCCCGTCGGACGCGACCATGTTCAGGCCGCCGTTCGAGTCGGCCTGGAACTCCGGCAGCCGGATCGGCCTCTGCGCGAAGTACGACGTCGGCTCCTAGAGATCCCTGGGAGACCGTCAGGAGATCAGTGGCGCGAGCCGCCGGACGGCCTCCCGGAGGCGGTCTGGGGTCGTCGCCGCATAGCCGATCACCAGTCCCGGCGACCCCTCCCCCTGACGGTGCCGGGACAGCGGATGGACCGCGATACCGGCCGTGAGCGCGGCCTCGGCGACCGCCGCGTCGTCGACACCGTCGGGAAGGGTCGCCAGTACGTGCAGCCCGGCCGCGACGCCCCCGACCCGAACCGTCGGCAGATGCTCGGCGAGCGCCTCGAGCAGGGCGTCGCGCCTGACCTTGTGTCGCTGCCGCACCAGCCTCAGGTGCCGCTCGAAGGCACCCGAGGTGAGCATCCGCGCCAAGGTGATCTGGGGCAGCGCCGGGCTGGCCAGGTCGAGCCAGTAGCGGGACTCGACCAGCTCCTCGTGCATGCCGGGTGGCGCGATCAGCCAGCCGATCCGCATCGCCGGCGCCAGCGTCTTGGACACGCTGCCGAGATGGACGACCCGGTCGGGAGCGAGCACCTTCACCGCCGAGACCGGCGGCCGGTCGTAGCGGTGCTCCGCGTCGTAGTCGTCCTCGATCACCAGCCGCTCCGGCGCCGCCCGGACCCATTCGACCAGCTCCCGCCGCCGCTGCGGGGAGAGCACGACACCGGTCGGGAACTGGTGGGCGGGCGTGACGACCACAGCATCGGCTTCGCCGGCGTCGAGCGCCGCCACGTCCAGGCCGTCGTCGTCCACCGGCACCGGCACCGTCGTCATCCCCCACCGCTGCAGGTGCACCCGGCCGCCGTAGGACCCCGGCTCCTCGAAGCCGATCCTGGTCCGGCCGCGCTCCTCCAGCCAGCGCGCCATCAGCACGAGACCCTGGGCGACACCGTTGACCACCAGGATCTCGTCGGGCGAGACGGTGATGCCACGCGTACGCCCCAGCCAGACCGCGAGCGCCTCCCGGAGCGCCGGCACGCCGCGCGGATCGCCATAGCCGAGCTCGGCGCTGCCGACCTCGGCGAGCACCTCCCGCGAAGCCTTCGCCCAGGCGGCCCGTGGGAAGGCGGACAGGTCCGGAACTCCCGGGGAGAGGTCCAGCTCGGGCGTCGGCAGGCGCGTGGCGGCACCGAGGCGGCGTACGGCTCCCGGGACCGCGCTCACCCGCGTGCCGCCGCCGCTGCGGGCCGAGAGCAGTCCCTCGTCGGTGAGCCGCTGGTACGCCTCGACGACGACCCCGCGCGAGACGCCGAGCTGCGTGGCGAGGGTGCGCGATGCCGGAACCCGGGCGCCGACCGCGAGCCGGCCGTCGGCCACCGCGTCGCGCAGGGCGCCGGTGAGCCAGGCCGCCAGCCCACCCGGCGGCACCCCGGCCGGATCGAGCTGGAGGAAGTCCGCGCCGGTCACTTGGTCCACTCTGCCATGTCGATCTTGGATCTGTCTGCCAGACCAAGTCAGGGGCGAACCTCGTAGTCATGACCACCGATGCCCTCCCGCGTCCTGAGACCCCCGACATCCCCGCCACCGACCCCGGCGGAGCATCACCCCACCGCGGTGCCCTGCTCGGCATCGCGTTCGCCGCGGCCGGCATGGTCTGCGTGGGCAGCAGCGTCGCGGTCTCGGCGGCGATCACCGATGCCCCGCTCTTCACCCTCCAGTCCGTCCGCTACGCCCTCGCCGCCGTGCTCCTGCTCGTGGTCGCGCGCGTCACCGGCTGGCGGGTGCCGCGTCCACGTGGCCGCGAGTGGCTCTGGCTGGCCGGGGTGGCGACCGTGGGGCTGGTGCTCTTCAACGTCGGGGTCGTCCGGGGCGTCGCCCATGCCGAACCGGCGGTGATCGGGGTGGCCGTCGCCGCGGTCCCGATGCTGCTGGCGGTCGTCCCGGCGATCGCCGCCCGCACCGTCCCGGCGCGGGCGGTGATCATCGGGGCGATGATCGTGACGACGGGAGCGATCCTGGTCCAGGGATTCGGACGGACCGATGCGGTCGGCATCGGCTACGCGCTCCTCGTGCTCGTCTGCGAGGCGGGCTTCACGCTGCTGGCGGTGCCGGTCCTCGCGCGGCTGGGCGCCTTCGGCGTCTCGTTCCACTCGGTGTGGATGGCGGCCGCCGGCATGGCCGTCGTCGGGGTCGCGACGGAGGGGCCGGCCGCCGTCACCACGCTCGACGCCGTCGACCTGCTCGCGGCGCTCCATCTGGCCGTGGTCGTCACCACGCTCGCGTTCCTGCTCTGGTTCACCGCGGTCGGACGCCTCGGTGCCGGGCGCGCCGGCCTGCTGACCGGTGTCGTGCCGGTGGCGGCGGCCGGCCTCGGCGTACCTCTCAACGGGATCGTGCCCGGTCCGATGGTCTGGCTGGGCACGGCCGTCGTCGCGCTGGGCCTGGTGATCGGCCTGCGCGGCGGCGCCGCTGCGGGTGACCCCGCAGCGGCGCCCGGCGTCAGCGCTGCGGGATCGTGATCGCCTGGGCGCGGTTGGCCGCACAGACGACGGCCCGCAGGGAGGCGGTGACGATGTTCTCGTGGATGCCGATGCCCCACACGATCTCGCCGGCGATCTCACACTCGACGTACGCAGCCGCGGCCGCGTCGCCACCGGCTGAGAGAGCGTGCTCGGCGTAGTCGAGGACCCGGATCTCGGCCCCGGCCTCCTTGAGCGCGTCGACGAAGGCGGCCACCGGGCCGTTGCCGACACCCTTGTAGGTGCGCTCCTCGCCGCGTACGCGGAGGGTGACCTGCTGCTCGTCGCCGCCCTCGGCGTCGGTCACCGAGGACCAGCTCTCCAGGGCGTACGGCTCCTCGCGCTCGAGGTACTCCGCCGAGAAGATCGACCAGATCTCCTCGGGGCTGACCTCGCCGCCCTCGGTGTCGGTGTGCTGCTGGACCACGCGCGAGAACTCGATCTGCGCGCGACGCGGCAGGTCCAGGGAGTGCTCGGTCTTGAGCAGGTAGGCGACGCCGCCCTTGCCGGACTGGCTGTTGACCCGGATGACGGCCTCGTAGGTGCGGCCGACGTCCTTGGGGTCGATGGGCAGGTAGGGCGCCTCCCACGGGATCTCGCTGGTCGCCTTGCCGGCCTCGGCGGCGATCCGGTCGAGGTCCTCCAGGCCCTTCTTGATGGCGTCCTGGTGGGAGCCGGAGAAGGCGGTGTAGACCAGGTCGCCGGCGTAGGGGTGGCGCGGGTGGACGTTGATGTTGGTGACGTACTCGACGGTGCGGCGGATCTCGTCGATGCCGCCGCCGACGGTGAAGTCGATCTGCGGGTCGATGCCCTGGGAGAAGAGGTTCATGCCCAGGGTGACCAGGTCGACGTTGCCGGTGCGCTCGCCGTGCCCGAACAGGCAGCCCTCGACGCGGTCGGCGCCGGCCATCAGGCCCAGCTCGGTGGCCGCGACCGCGGTGCCGCGGTCGTTGTGCGGGTGCAGCGAGATGGCGGAGTGCTCGCGGCGGGTCAGGCCGCGGCCGAAGTACTCGATCTGGTCGGCGTAGGTGTTCGGGGTGGACATCTCCACCGTGGCGGGCAGGTTGAGGATGATCTCCCGGCCGGCCTCCGGCTGCCACACGTCGCTCACCCGCTCGCAGACCTCCAGCGCGTAGTCGGTGTCGGTCTGGGTGAAGATCTCCGGGCTGTACTGGTAGCCGAAGTCCTCGGTGCCGATCAGCTCGGGGACGTGCTCCTCGGCGTACTTCATCACCATCTCGGTGCCGCGCACCGCGATCCCGATGCACTCGGCCGGGGTCACGTTGAACACGACCCGGCGGAACAGCTCGGCGGTGGCGTTGTAGAGGTGGATCGTGGCGCGCGGGGCGCCGGCGATCGACTCGGCGGTGCGCGCGATGAGATCCTCGCGCGCCTGGGTCAGGACCGAGATCTGTACGTCATCGGGGATCCGGTCCTCCTCGATCAGCTTGCGCACGAAGTCGAAGTCGGTCTGGCTCGCGCTCGGGAAGCCGACCTCGATCTCCTTGTAGCCCATCGCGACCAGCAGCTCGAACATCCGCAGCTTGCGGGCCGGCGTCATCGGGTCGATCAGGGCCTGGTTGCCGTCACGCAGGTCGGTGGAGAGCCAGCGCGGAGCCTTGGTGATCTTCTTGGCCGGCCAGGTGCGGTCGGGTACGTCGACCGGCACGAACGCACGGTAGCGCTCGAACGGCATCCCCGACGGCTTCTGCTGATTGCGGGAGTTGCTCAGGTTGGTCATGCGGATTCCTCATCAGGTGGGAGCGAGTGCCGGCGCACGTCGAACCTCCGCAGCGAGGGAGTCCGGCTTCTCAGACCCCGCTGCGGCAGCTAAGGAGGAGGCTGCGCATCATGACTCGGTAACAATAACAGAACAGAACTGGCAGACTGGCACCGAACCACTGACACCGACGTGATGGCGAAGAGAGGAACGGGCGTGGCCCAACTGGAAGAGCTCACGGTCGAGGAGTCCTGGCGGCTCGCGACGGACACCCAGATCTCCCGGATCGGCTGGAACGGGCCACGCGGCCCGGTGGTGCTGCCCGTGAACCACGTGGTGCACGAGAAGTCGGTCTGGATCCGCACCTCGGCCCACTCCTCGATGGCCGAGCAGGTCGACGAGAGTGCGGTCGCCCTGCTGGTCGACGACCTCGACCCGGACACCCACGTGGGCTGGTCGGTGCAGTTCAAGGGCCGCGCGGAGATCCTCTACCGCGAGGACCAGATCCCCGACGTCGTCAAGAACCTCCACGCCTGGCCCGCCGGACCTCGTCCGTTGTGGGTGCGGCTGCACCCCAAGGAGGTCACCGGCCGCCGTCTGGCTGCCGGCTGATGCCGCGCCTGCTCGTCGTCCACCACTCCCCCACCCGGTCGCTGCAGCGGCTCACCGACGCGGTGGTCTCCGGCGCCAACGATCCCGAGATCGAGGGCGTCGAGGTCGTCGTACGTCCTGCGCTGGAGGCGACGGCCGAGGACGTCCTGGCCGCCGACGGCTACGTGCTCGGCACGAGCGCCAACTTCGGCTACATGTCGGGTGCCCTCAAGCACTTCTTCGACTCGACCTTCCTGGCCGTCGGTGGCGCGCTCGATCCCTCCGGTGCAGCCGGGGAGTCCGCCGGAGAGACCGCGAAGCGGCCCTACGGCCTCTACGTCCACGGCCGCTACGACACCACCGGCGCGATCCGCTCGGTGCAGTCCATCGTCGGCGCGCTCGGCTGGGCCCAGTCCTTCGACATCCTCGACGTCCTGGGAGACGTCGAGGACGCGCATGTCGAGGCGGCGTACGAGCTCGGAGCGACGCTGGCCGCCGTCCTGGACTGAATCTCTCCTTTCGGCCCGCTCATGGGTTCGCAAGTAGAGTCGATCCCCGTGATCGGCCATACCCCCAGACGTACGACCTCCTTGTCCTTCGTCATCGTGGTGCTCGCCGCCCTCGCGCTCAGCGGGTGCGGCGGGGATCGAGCGGCCGCCAAGGGCGAGGACCCGAAGCAGGTGGACTCGACGGCGCTGCCCGAGGTCGGCAAGTGCCGCAACCTCTCCCACGAGGACGTCGCCGAGGCCTACAACTTCGACAAGTACGTGGCCTGCGACGAGCCGCACAACGCCGAGACCTTCGGCGCCGGACCGCTCCCGGACGAGTTCAAGGACGCCGAGTACGGTGACGAGAAGGTCAACGAGTGGGCCTTCAGCCAGTGCCGCAAGCTGCTGGAGAAGTACGTCGGCACCAACCAGAGCGTGCTGATGCGCTCGATGCTCTCCCACGTCTACTTCGGCCCCTCGGAGAAGGCCTGGGAGGAGGGCGCGCGCTGGATCCGCTGCGACGTGGTCGGCGGCGGACAGCAGGGCGCCGAGTACGTCGACCTGCCGACCACCACTCGCAACCTCCTCAAGGTCAAGAACATCGAGGACATCGAGGACCGTTGGATGGTGTGCGCGCAGGGTAAGTCGGTCACCTCCGCGAAGGTGCCCTGCTCCGACCCGCACCAGATGCGAGCGGTGACGACCATCAAGCTGGGCGAGGACAAGACCCCGTTCCTGGGTGTGGCGGAGTCCAAGAAGAAGGCCGCGCAGTACTGCAAGGGCTCGGTCCAGGCCTGGTTGGGTTACCCGGAAAGCTTCGACTACGGGTACACATGGTTCGGAGAGAAGGAGTGGAAGGCCGGCAACCGCTGGGCCGTCTGCTGGGCGGTGACAGAGGAGTGAGCATGCGACACAAGCTTTGGGGGGCTCTCGTCGTCGTCGGAGCCATGGCTCTGGCCGGATGTGGCGGAGACGAGCCGGAGGCCGCGCCATCGGCACCCTCGGCCCCGCCGTCCCCGTCCGCATCTGCTGCGCCGTCCCCCAAGGAGGGCGCCTGCTACAATCTCAGCTACGAGGAGGCGCTGGCCCCGACCGCCGGTGGCACCGCGGTGTCCTGCAAGGGCAAGCACACCACCCAGACCTACGCCGTGGGCCGGCTGAAGAACGTCGTCGACGGCCACCTGGTCGCGGTGGACTCGGAGCAGGTCGCGGCCCAGGTCGCGGAGGCGTGCCCCAACAAGGTCACCAAGTACCTCGGTGGCAACGCCGACGACCTGCGTCTCTCGATGCTGCGCCCGGTCTGGTTCACGCCGACGATCAAGGAGTCCGAGGCGGGCGCCAACTGGTTCCGCTGCGACGTCATCGGCATCGCCGGCCCGAAGGCCCTGATGACGCTCAAGGGCAACATGAAGGGCGTCCTGGGCGACTCCGACACCGCCGAGCCGTTCCGGATGTGCGGCACCGCCTCGCCGAAGTCCGACTCCTTCAAGCGCGTCCCGTGCTCCCTCAAGCACACCTGGCGCGCGCTGTCGGTCATCGACCTCGGCTCCGGCAAGTACCCCGGCGAGTCGAAGGTCAACAGCGCCGGCGCCGAGGACTGCAAGGCCGCTGCCGCCGAGGTCGCCGACGACCCGCTCAAGTACGAGTGGTCCTGGGAGTTCCCCAGCGCCGAGCAGTGGCAGGGCGGGCAGTCGTACGGGATCTGTTGGGCGCCTAGCTGATCAGGCCGTTGGGATACCCGGTCAACCGGGTATTCCTGCACTTCTCAGGCATTGCAACACCCGAGAAGTGCAGGAAACACCTGAGCGCTGTGACAGGTGAGGCCCCTGGGAGCTAGAACCCCAGCTTGCGCAGCTGACGCGGGTCGCGCTGCCAGTCCTTGGCGATCTTGACGTGCAGGTCGAGGTAGACCGGCATCCCGAGCAGCTCCTTGATCTGCAGGCGGGCGCGCTGGCCGACGTCCTTGAGCCGGGAGCCCTTGTGGCCGATCACGATGCCCTTCTGGGAGTCGCGCTCGACGTAGAGAAAGGCGTGGATGTCCATCAGCGGCTTGTTCTCAGGACGGTCCTCGCGCAGGCGCATCTCCTCGACGACGACGGCGATGGAGTGCGGGAGCTCGTCGCGTACGCCCTCGAGGGCTGCCTCGCGGATGAGCTCGGCGACGATGATCTCCTCGGGAGAGTCGGTGAGCTCGCCGTCGGGGTAGAGCGGCGGTCCCTCGGGGAGCAGCTTGATGAGCAGCTCGGCGAGGAGATCGACCTGGTCGCCGCCGACGCTGGAGACCGGCACGATCTCGGCCCACTCGATGCCCAGCTCCTGGCCCAGCGCCTGAATCGACATCAGGTGCTCGCCGATCTGCTCGGGGGTGGCGAGGTCGGTCTTGGTGGCGACCGCGACCCGCTTGATGCCCTTCTTGAGCTTGTTGGCGTTCTCGGCGATCCGGCGGTCACCGGGGCCGATCTTCTCGTTGCACGGGAAGCAGATCGCGACCACGTCGACCTCGGTCCAGGTCGCCTCGACCAGGTCGTTGAGCCGCTCGCCGAGCAGCGTACGCGGCCGGTGGATGCCGGGGGTGTCGACCAGGATCAGCTGGCCGTCGGGGCGGTGGACGATGCCCTTGACCACGGTGCGGGTCGTCTGCGGCTTGTCGGAGGTGATCGCCACCTTGGTGCCGACCAGTGCGTTGGTCAGGGTCGACTTGCCCGCGTTGGGACGTCCGACGAACGACACGAAGCCGCTCCGGAAAGCTGGCTCGGTCACTGCTGCTCCTGTTGCTCGTCGTATCGCTGCCAGATCTGCTCGTCGGTGAGCCCCTGGGCCTTGCCCTCGCGCCACACCGGTCCGGGATCGACCGCTCGCGGCTGCCGCTTCACGCCGCCTCCGCGCCAGTAGCCCATCACGTCGTAGGCGTGCGAGTCGAGCTTGCGCTCCCGCATCAGATGCTTGCGGATCGCCCGCATCTGGCTCGACTCACCCGCCATCCAGAAGTAGCCGTCGCCGGCCGGCCACTCGATCTTCTCCACGGCCGCGGCCAGGTCGGAGGAGGTCTCCGAGGGCGGCGCCGACCAGGTGACCTCGGCGGAGTCGGGGAGGTAGCCGGGCAGGTCGTCGGGCACCTCGGCCCAGATCCGCGTCGGCAGCGTGGTGGTCTCGGCGATCCGCGCCATCGCCGGCATCGCGGTCAGGTCGCCGACCAGCAGCAGCCATTCGGCGGCCTCCGGCGCGGCGTAGGACCCCTTGGGCTCGGTGATGGTGACGGTCTGTCCCACCGGGTCGAGACGGGTGGCCCACTCGGTCACCAGACCGACGTCGTGGACGACGACGTCGAGGGTCAGCTCGCCCTCCTGCCACGACCGCACCGTGTAGTAGCGCGACTGGAACTGTCCCGGCACGATCAGTCCGACCCACTCGTCCGGGATCCCGGTGGACTCGAACCCGGCCAACCCGGGACCGCCGAGCACCAGGCGTACGAGGTGGGGCGTGATCTGCTCGCGCCGCAGCACCTCCGCGGCGTACTGCTGGGCCTTGACACTCATCACCTCAAGGTTATCCGCGCGGGGCGCCCCCGCCCGCATCAGCGCACTGTCGAATAGGGCGTGACTCGTTCGTGGAGCAGGTGAATAGTCCTGTCCAGTCGAAGGAGACAGCTCATGGAGACCTACAACCTTGCCGAGATGTACGACGCAGCGCCGATGTCCTGGGAGGAGGTGACCAGGCGGCTGGAGGCCGGGTTCAACCAGGGTCCCGGGTCCCAGGAGGGCGAGCCGGGGCGCTACACGACCTGGGTCAGCACCATCAACGCCGACGGTGGCCCGCACGTGAACGCCGTCGGCGCGATCTGGTTCGACGGCTCCTTCCACCTCGTCACCGGACCGAGGACGCGGCGCGGCCGCAACCTGGCTCGCGACCCGCGCGGTGCCATCTCGCTCTCGGTGCGCGAGTTCGACCTGGTGGTCGAGGGCCACGCCATCCGCGTGCTGGGCGAGGAGCTCGCCCGGGTGGCGAAGCGCTACCACGACCACGAGGGCTGGCCGGCCGAGGTCGACGAGTCCGGGGAGGCCCTGACCGCGCCCTTCAACGCGCAGAGCGCCGGCGCCGCGCCGTGGCACGTGCACCGGCTCGAGGCGACCTCGGCGCACGCGGTCCAGTGTGTGGAGCCGTACGGCGCGACCCGGTGGAGGTTCTGACATGGTCGACCTCTTCGCGGGCATCCCGGTGACCAGCATCGCTGCCGCCGTGCCCTGGTACGAGAAGCTGCTCGACGAGGTCGCGTTCCGGCCGAACGAGGTCGAGGCCGTCTTCGAGGCGGCCGAGCACCGCTACGTCTACGTCGAGCAGAAGCCCGAGATCGCCGGCCACGGCTTCGTCACCCTCTTCGTCGACGACCTCGACGCCCGCCTCACCGCGATCGCCGACCGCGGGCTGCGCCCGGAGTCGGAGGAGACGTACGAGAACGGGGTGCGCAAGACCATCTTCCGCGACCCCGACGGCAACGAGATCGGCATCGGCGGCGGCCCCGCGGTCGCCTGAGATGCCGCGGCGGAGCCGGCGGGAGCGACTCACCGCTCCCGCCCGCTCGGCTCGTCAGAAGGTGTGCCGCAGCGGGTAGCCGGAGGCCCCGTCGACGGTCTTGGTGGCGAGCACGTGGTGGAGCTGGATGTTGTTGCGCTCGAAGCCGATCCGGGAACCGGCCATGTAGATCCCCCAGACCTTCGCGGTGCCGAGGCCGACCTCGTCGACGCAGGCGTCCCAGTTGTCGCGGAGGTTGTCGTTCCACGCGGTGAGCGTCTTGGCGTAGTGGACCCGGATGTTCTCGTGGTGCTGCACCTCGAGGCCGGTGTTCTCGATCGCGGAGACGATCGTCCCCGAGCCGATCAGCTCGCCGTCGGGGAAGACGTAGCGGTCGATGAACGCCCCCGCGTTCGCCTTCGAGACGTTGTCCGGACGGGTGATGCAGTGGTTGAGCAGCCGGCCCCCGTCGCGCAGCTTGCCCTTGATGAATCCGAAGTAGGACGGGTAGTTGGCCACGCCGATGTGCTCGGTGAGCCCGATGGAGCTGACCGCGTCGAAGTCCCCCTCGACCACGTCGCGGTAGTCGGAGTAGCGCACCTCGGCGACGTCGTCGAGGCCGTCGGCCTTGATCGCCTGCTGGGCCCAGTTGGCCTGCTCGCGCGACAGGGTGACGCCGAGCGCCTTCACCCCGTAGTGCTTGGCGGCGTGGCGCACCATCCCACCCCAGCCGCAGCCGATGTCGAGCAGCCGCATCCCGGGCTCGAGTCCGAGCTTGCGGCAGATCAGGTCGTACTTGGCCGCCTGCGCCTCCTCGAGGGTGGCGTCGTCGGTCGGATAGAGAGCGCAGGTGTAGGTCATCGACGGGCCGAGGACGTACTCGTAGAAGGTGTTGGAGACGTCGTAGTGGTGGTGGATCGCGTCGGCATCACGCTCCGGCGAGTGCCGCGTCCACGGCAGCGCGCTGAGCGCGCGACCGGAGAGGTGGCGTACGTTCTCGGCCCGCTGCCGCCACGCGGGCAGGTGCTCCTGCGGTGGCGGCTTCGGCGGGACGAAGTTCGTCACGCCGAGGGCGCGGACCAGGTCGATCGTCTCGCGAGGGCTGGGCCGCTTGAAGTCGGTCTTGTCCAGGATCAGGTCCAGGAGCGGGTAGGGGTCGCCCGGATGGATGCCGTGGAGGGCCATGTCGCCGCTGACGTAGGCGCGGGCCAGGCCGAGGTCGCCCGGCGCGGTCAGCAGGAACGCGAGCCCACGTGGGTTGAGGATCTCCATGCCGAACTCGGAGTCCCTGTCGCCGGCCACGCTGCCGTCGTACGCGGTGAGCTTGATCGGCAGCCCACCGTCGAAGAGTTCGTTGATGGTCTCTGCAATGTCGTTCACAGTCTCTTCACCGCCTTGCTGTACAGATCGGTCAACCGGTTGCCAGGGTCATACCTCGCCTTCACGGCCGCGAGGTTGTCCCCGTCGTAGAGAGCGTCGAAGACATCCTTGTCATAGAACGCCTCGGAGTAGAGCGATTTATGCCCGCCGAGCTCGTGCACCTGCGTCTCGATCGCCCGGTTCTTGGGAGCGTTGACGGCGCTGGGGCCGACGTGGACCGTGCCCCAGAAACCGACGTTGACGTACGTCCGGCCCGCCTCGAGCGGGTAGGTCGGCCATTTCCCGCCCGTGCTCGTCCCCGTGGAGACCAACGGGCACAGCCACACCGGCCGCATCCCGATCTCGGCGTCGAACCACTCCAGGAAGGCGGGCAGGTTCTCGACCGGGACCTCGATGTCCTGGATCACCCGCTCCCGCAGCAGCCGTCCGGCGCGCGCGTCGAGCTTGTCGGCGATGCCGAACTTCCGGTCCAGGCCGACCAGCTTCATGTAGACGTCGGAGCGGCGCAGCCGGCGGGGCCACACGCGGCGCAGGTACTTGTTCTGCGCGCCGAAGGCGCCCGAGCACCAGAACCAGTCGGTGTCCCAGCGCCACAGGTAGTCATAGGTGGTCAGGAGGTCGGTGTCTCGCTGCTGGATCGACCGGTAGTAGATCTGCTGGCCGCCGTAGTCGCTGGGCGTCTGCGTCGCACTCTCGGTCCAGGTCGCGAGGGTCAGGTAGTACTCCCCCGGCTCGAAGGCGACACCGTCGAGCCCGTCGACCCGCTCGCCCTCGTACGTCCTGGTCTCGGTGATCTGCGCGATGGTCTTCGTCAGCAGGCCGAGGTCGTCGAAACGTACGTGCCGCAGCGCGACGTATCCCGGCACCTTCTCCAGCTTGATCTTGAGCCGGGTGGCGTAGCCGAGGGAGCCGTAGGAGTTGGGGAAGGTGTCGAAGAGGTCCTCACCGGGACGGGTGGTGACGATCTCCCCCGAGCCGGTGAGGATGTCCATCTCCAGCACCGACTCGTGGGGCATCCCGTTGCGGAAGCTCGTCGACTCGATGCCCATGCCCGTCACCGCGCCGCCCAGCGTGATCGTGCGCAGCTGCGGGACTACGTAGGGGATCATCCCGTGCGCCAGGGTGGCGTCGACGAGGCCCTCGTAGGTGCACATGCCCTGTACGTCGGCGGTGCCCGCCGCGGCGTCGACCTCGATCACGCCGCTCAGGCCGGAGACGTCGAGGCCCGGGGCGCTGGACGCGGCCCGGGCCCGGAAGAGGTTGGTGGTGCGCTTCGACAGCCTGACCGGAGCCCCCTCCGGAATCGCTGCGTAGGAGGTCGTCAGCCGCTCGACGGCTTCGTTGTGTCGTTCCCAGCCAGTCTCACCCGTCACTCGACGCACTTTACTCCCGCGTTCGGATCTCGGGTTTCGATTTCTCGGTTAGTTCGCTTACAGTCGCCAAGCGTCGACTGCTCCCGTCGACTCCCCCATCTCGCGCACCCTGGAGGGTCCCATGTCCAGTGCTGCCCACCGTGACGCTGTGGCAACGCTCGCCGAGAAGGCAACCCCCTACTTCACCGAGAACCAGGTCAAGTGGCGCAACAAGTCCGTGTCCCAGGCACGGCTCGCGCTGGCGATCGACCAGATCGTGGTGCACATGCGCGAGAAGGGCGTCGACATGGCCACGATGAACGGCCTCACCGCCTACCGTGACGAGGACGGGATCCACGTCACGATCGAGCTCGGCACCCTCCCGCTCCTCGCCGAGTCCGGCGGGGCCGGCGGAACGGGCGGGCACCGAGCCGCTCGCTAGGACCTATCGACCGATCGCCGCGGCGACGACGGCTCCGGCCGCGTCCATGCCGCTCTGGTTAGGGTGGTACGGCGCCGCAGCGCTGGTGGGGATGAGGCCCTCGACCCACTTGCTCGCGTAGGGGGCGCAGACGCCGCGGCCGGTGCTCGGCGTGGCGATGTCGATGTAGGTCGCCCCGCTCTCCGCAGCGGCCCGCCGGATCATCGCGTTGGTCCGGTCGAAGACGGACTGCAGCCACTGGGCGTCGACGGTCCAGATCGGGTCGGTCGGATAGCAGCCGGTCGCGTCCCAGTAGCGCAGGTAGCCGACCAGGTGGACGGTGGCCCCGGGCGCCCTGGTGTGGATCCGGTTGACGGCATCGACGATCTTCGGCTGGACGGCCGCGAGCTGGGCGTCGGTGGTGTCCCCGCCTGCCGTCATCCACGACTTGCACGAGACGCCGAACGGCTCGGGCAGCGGCTGGGTGCAGCCGACCACGGTGCCGCCCATGTTGATGTCGTTGGCGCCGATCGCCAGCGTGACGATGTCGGTGTCGGCGGTGACCGCGTCGAGCTGCGGCGCGATGTAGCCGAACCGCCGCCCGGTCAGGTCGGCGGTCGTCGCACCCGAGCAGGTCACGTCGGTGAGCTGTGCGCCGAGGGCCCGGGCGGCGACGGTCGGCCAGTTCGAGGCCGAGCGCAGGCAGTCCAGGCTGTTCTGGGTCCCCACCAGCGGGCCCGCGGCCGAGGAGTCACCGAGGGCGACCATCTTCACCGAACCGGCCGCCGAGGCCGGCGCCGCTCCGCCCGGCCCGATCGCCAGGGCGACCGTCGCCGCAACCGTTCCCAGCAGGGCCGCACCACGCCGTACGTACCGTCTCATGTCTTCCTCCCAGATCGTCGTTGCGGCCGAAGAGCCGTCCTCACGATGCTGGGGCACGATGCCGGTTCTCGGAGATGGGACCGGAGCCAGAGTTTCTCGACGGGGTCTGTGACAGATCACAGCCAGGAGGCCGAGCGCGGTGGGCGTCTGCCACGATGACCTTGTGACAGGTCCCAGCAGCTGGCTCATCGGTGGCCACGAGGTCACCCAGATCCTCTCGACCCGGATCCCCGAGCTGACCGACGAGGTGCTCCGTGTGCTCATGGCGGAGCTGCCCGTCTATGCCCGTCTGCCCACGGACCTGCTCCAAGGAGACGTACGCCGGGTCGTGGTGCGTGCCATCCGGCTCTTCGTGGCGGCGCTCGACACCGGCGGACGGCCTGACGACGCGGCGCTGGCGGACCTGGCCGAGTCGGCCGCACGCCGTGCCGAGGAGGGCGTCCCGTTCGAGATGGTGATCGCCGCCTACCACCGCGGAGTGCAGGTCTGCGCGGACACGGCGCTCTCCGGGGCGCGACCCGAGGAGGTAGAGGCGGTGCACGCCGTGCTGCGCACCGCGATGAGCTTCCTCGAGCACATCGCGGTCGCGGTGGCGGCCGGGTACGCCCAGCACACCAGGACCGCGCTGGCCGAGCAGGCGGCCTCACGGACGCTCCTGGTCAACACCCTGGTGGAGGGTGGGGACATCCACGAGGCAGCCGGACGTGCCGGGATGACGCTGCCCGCCTCCTACCTGGTCGCCACCTTGGCGGCCGGCCCCCATCCCGACGAGTCCGACCCCGGCATCGACCCGCTCGTGGCCGCTCGCTGGAAGCTGCGGCGCATCCACGAGGAGCTGAGCAGGCACTACCGGGAGACGGTGCTCTGGATCCCGGCCACCGACGGTGGTCAGGCTCTGGTCCCGCTCTCGGCGGCCGCCGACGAGAGCTCCTCGACGGACATCGTGCGCCTGGAGCGGATCCTGGCCGACGTACGCCGCGTCGCGGGGGCGGACATCCACGTCGGCGTCACCGTCGCGACACCGTCCGAGGTCCCGGAGGCGGCACGTCTCTCGCGCGAGGTCCTCGAGGTCGCGCTGCGGCTGGGCAAGCCGCCTGGCCTCTACCGGCTGGTCGATGTGGTGCTCGAGCACCAGCTGTCCCGGGCCGGCGCCGGCCGGGACCTGCTCGAGACGTTGCTCGACCCTCTCGACGGCCACGACGACCTCGGCGAGACCTTGCAGATCTTCCTGACGAGCGGGCTCAACCGCCGCCGGACCGCCTCGGCGCTGCACGTCCATCCCAACACCGTCGACAACCGGATCCGGCGGGTGACCGAGCTGACCGGCCTGGACGCGACCCGCGCCGAGGACCTGCCGCTGCTGCACGCAGCCCTCACCGCGCGCCGCACCGGCTCGGGCCTATGACCGCGCGGAGGTGACCAGCGTGCCGCGCGGGTCGCCGAGGAGGACCGGGACGTCCTCACCGGCGAACTCCTTCACGGCCGCCAGGTCGTTCGCGGCCGGCGCCTCGGCCTCGCCGAGCACGACGACGGCCTCGAGGCCCTTGGAGCCGGAGGCCACCGCCATCGCCACGCACACGCCGATCGCGGAGACCTGGAGCGAGGGCAGGTCCACGGTGGCGGCGGCGTAGGTGCGGCCGTCGAGGTCGCGTACGGCTGCTCCTTCGGCCGCGCCGGTGCGGGCACGCGTCGCGCGGGCCAGGGTCACCAGCTTGCGGTCCTCCGCCGACAGCTCACTCTGCTCAGGCATGGGCCTCTTTCGTCCTGTCCGTCTTCACCCGGTCCGCCTTGGACCGGTCCGTCCTGGACCGCTCCGGCTTCGCGCGGTCCGTCTTCTCGCGCTGCTCGTCCTCGTCGTCGGCCTCGGGCTCGTCCGGGACGACGGCGCTGATGCGTACGGTACCGATCCGGTTGCGCCGGCCGGCAGCCTCCTCGGCCACGAAGCGGAGTCCGTGCGCCTCGACCTCGGTGCCGGGGATCGGCACGAGCCCGAGATGCTTGGCCATCAGGCCGCGCACGGAGTCGACGTCGTCCTCCTCGACGGGGAACCCGATGAGCTCCTCGAGGTCGCTGACCAGGAAGCGGGAGGGCACCCGCCAGGAGCCGTCGCCGAGGTGGAGGGGCTCGCGGTCCTCGATGTCGTACTCGTCGGTGATCTCGCCGACGATCTCCTCCAGGATGTCCTCGATGGTGATCAGGCCGGCGGTGCCGCCGTACTCGTCGACGACGACCGCGATGTGCTGCCGGTGCTGCTGCATCTCGGCGAGCAGCTCGTCGACCGGCTTGGAGTCGGGCACCCAGGTCGGCTGCCGCATCAGCGACTCGACCCGCTGCGTGGTCTCCACCTCGGGCGCCTCGAAGTCCCGGGCGACGACGTCCTTGAGATAGACCATCCCGATGATGTCGTCGAGGCTCTCGTCGATCACCGGTATCCGGGAGTAGCCCGAGCGCAGGAAGAGCGACAGCGCCTGGCGCAGGGTCTTGCGGCGCTCCAGGAAGACGATGTCGCCGCGGGGCACCATCACCTCGCGGGCACGGGTGTCGCCGAGCTCGAAGACCGAGTGGATCATCCGGCGCTCGTCGGCCTCGATCAGGTCGCTGGCCTCGGCGATGTCGACCAGCTCGCGCAGCTCGGTCTCCGTCGAGAACGGACCCTTGCGGAAGCCCTTGCCGGGGGTGAGGGCGTTACCGAGCATGATCAGCAGGCTCGGGATCGGGCCGAGGACGGTGGCGATGACGCCGATCGGGCCGGCGACCGCCAGCGCGATGCCCTCGTGGTGCTGGCGTCCGAGCGTACGCGGCCCGACGCCGATGACGACGAAGGAGACCACGGTCATCGTCGCGGTCGTGGTGAGCACCGTCGGCCACCAGCGGCCCTGGTAGAGGTCGTAGGCCCACAGCGCGGCCAGCACGGTGGCACCGATCTCGCACAGCAGCCGCAGCAGCAGCACCGTGTTGAGGTAGCGGGCGGGGTCGCCGACCACCGCCACCAGGCGCTTCGCGCCGGCGCGGCCCTCGGAGACGAGCTCGGCGGCCCGGGCGCGGGAGAAGGCGCTGAGCGCCGCGTCGGCGGCGGAGAAGAGGCCGGCGATCAGGACCAGAACTGCGGCTGCGATCAGCAGCCTCGCATCGTCCATGGGTGTTGGTTCGTGCTCCTACTCGGGTGCTGTGGCCGTCGAGCCCCAGGCCTTGAGCAGCTTGGCCTGCAGCCCGAACATCTCGGCGTGCTCGTCGGGGTCGACATGGTCGTAACCGAGCAGGTGGAGGATGCCGTGGGTGGTCAGCAGCTCGATCTCCGCCACGGTGCCGTGGCCGGCTGCCTCGCCCTGCTTGGCCGCGATCGTCGGGGCGATGATGATATCGCCCAGGTCGCCCTCCTCCGGCTCCTCGTCGAGACGGCCCGGAAGGAGCTCGTCACCGGGGAAGGAGAGCACGTCGGTCGGTCCCTCGGTGTCGAAGTAGCGCTCGTTGAGCTCGGTGATCGTGGCCTCGTCGCCGAACTTGATCCGGAGGTCGGCCTGCGGGTGCACCCGCAGCTGCTCGAGCAGGAACCGGGCGAGCTTGGCGACGTGCTCGACGTCGATCTCCTGCTCGGACTCGTTGATGATCTCGGTGCTCATGCCGCCGCCTCCGTAGCGCAAGCGCCATCATACGGACGCGGCGGCCTGAGTCCTGTGGTCGCTCGCTGCCGCTCGCTCATCGCGGGTCTCCCGAGGCCCGCTCGCGCTTGGCCTGAGTCTGCACGTCGTGCTCCTCGTAGGCGGCCACGATCTTGGCGACCAGTCGGTGGCGTACGACATCGTGGCTGGTCAGGTTGTTGAAGCTGATGTCCTTGACGTCCTCGAGGATGCCCTCGACGACCCGAAGGCCCGACTTCTGCCCCGAGGGCAGGTCGGTCTGGGTGGCGTCACCGGTGACCACGATCTTGGAGCCGAAGCCGAGCCGGGTCAGGAACATCTTCATCTGCTCGGGCGTGGTGTTCTGCGCCTCGTCGAGGATGATGAAGGAGTCGTTGAGGCTGCGTCCGCGGAGGAAGGCGAGCGGGGCCACCTCGATGGTCCCCGAGGCCATCAGCTTGGGGATCATCTCCGGGTCCATCATGTCGTGCAGCGCGTCGTAGAGCGGGCGCAGGTAGGGGTCGATCTTCTCGGTCAGGGTGCCGGGCAGGAAGCCCAGCTTCTCCCCGGCCTCGACCGCCGGCCGGCTCAGGATGATCCGGTTGACCTGCTTGGACTGCAGCGCCTGGACCGCCTTGGCGACCGCGAGATAGGTCTTGCCGGTGCCTGCCGGGCCGATGCCGAAGGTGATCGTGTGCTTGTCGATCGCGTCGACGTAGCGCTTCTGGTTGAGCGTCTTGGGACGGATGCTGCGGCCACGGTTGGAGAGGATGTTGAGGCTCAGCACGTCGGCCGGCTTCTCCGTGGTGTCGGCCTGGAGCATGCTGATCACGCGCTCGACGGTCTCGCCGCTCACGCCCTGGCCGGTGCGGATGATCTGGACCAGCTCCTCCAGGACCCGCTCGATCATCGCGATCTCGCTCGGGGCGCCGTGAAGGGTGATCCGGTTGCCGCGCACGTGCACGTCGGCGTCGAAGTGGGCCTCGATGATCCCGAGGTGCTCATCGGCCGGGCCGAGGACGGTCACCATGTCGACGCTGTTCGGAACGACCACGGTGTGTTTGGTCGTAGCGGTGTCGATCGGTTGCGGACTTGGGTGTCGATCGGTCATGGATGCCCGGAGCGGGCCCTTTCTCGTCACGAGGCTGATGCCTCCATGCTACGCGGGCCGTCCGCCCCGTTCCTACTGGATAGTTCCGGCGTCAGGTCGCGAGCAGCGACTCGACGCGCACGGTCTCCTCGGCGAGCTCGTCACGCTCGTCGGGGGTGAGGTCGCGCAGCAGCTTGAGGACCTCCACCTTGCCGTCGACCGGCTTCCACAGACCGATGAGGTGGCCGCCGGCGATGATGACCGAGCCGCCACCACCGAAGGCCCACTCCTTCCGGGTCCCCTCGGCGGTGATCCGCTCCCGGTTGGCGTGCGAGAGCCAGACGTTGTCGAACTTCCCCAGCAGCCGAACCGGAGCATGCTCCTCGCCAGTGGCGAGCGGCGCGTCCGGCACGTCGTAGAGGGTCTTGCCGGCCTCGTCGCGGTAGGTCACCAGGCCCTCGATCCGCTTGACCACCGGGCCCAGTCGCGTCAACGAGGACCACGCGGTGATGTCGGCGGCGGTCGCGGGCCCGAAGGCGAGCAGGTAGCGGCGTACGATCTCGGGGGCCAGGTCCGGGACGACGTCGTCGGCGACCACCGGGGGCACACCGGTCCAGCGCGGCAGCAGGTCGTAGACCAGCCCGCCCGAGCCCTTCCACAGGCCTCGCGGCGGCAGCTGGACCAGCGGCAGCTCGTTGCGCGCCCGCAGGCCCAGGGCCTTGGCCGGGATGCCCGGGAAGTGCTCGACCAGTCCGGCCTCGAGGGAGGCGTTGGGCAGCGCGCCGAGAGCGAGTACGTCCTCGACCGCCGCCGCGAAGCCCTCCAGCTGCGCCGCCGGCCGCACGATCTCGATCCGCTGGGTGTAGAAGTCGTGGACAGGCTGGGCCCACGCCCTGATCAGCGCGGCGTCGGCGGCGGTGTGCATGTGGATCGTCGAGCGCAGCGTGGAGAGCCGGACCAGCGCGCTCGACTCGAGCTGGGCGCTGACCGCGTACGGATCGAACGACTCCAGGCGGGCGGCCAGCGCCATGAAGGGCGGTAGCTGGTCCTGCGCCTGCAGGCCGATCAGGTGCTCGATCATCTCGGCCGGGGTGAGCGAGACCCGCGAGAGCAGGTGCTGGCGGAGCAGGAGGGTCCGGTTGAGCTGCCGTTCGGTGAGGATCACGGTAGCGATGATGTCCTATTCGACGGTGATCCGGGCACCAACTTCCTCCGAAGGCTTCCCCTCGCCGTCGGAGGTGTCGTCGGTGCGGGCGATGAAGAGGTACGTCCCGGGCTCGAGCTCGGAGACGTCGACCGTCGTCGTCCACGGGTAGAGCTTGTCCATCCAGCCCTCCGCGGTCGCGTGACCCTCGAGCACGGTCTCGCCGGATCCGTCACGGATCTCCCACGGCACGTTCGCCTCGACAGAGTTGGCCTTGCCGGAGGCCTCGAAGCTGCCCGACACCGTCGCGCCCTCGGCGGGCGTCACGAGCGTGATCAGCTCGGCGGTGCGTGGCAGCGCCGACGGCTCCTCGGACGGCTGGGCCGAGGTCGCCGGGTCCTCGGCGACCGCGTCGTCGTCGCCGCACCCGCCGGCCAGCACGGCGCAGAGCGCGAGAGCGATGACGAGACCCACCGGACGAGTGCGTGTGCTCCTCATGTCTCCATACTCACTCGCCACCCCCGAACGAGGAACCCACCACGCCGAGGAGTCGGTGGTCAGTCCCAGCGACGGGTGCGGGCCAGCAGGGCGGCGCAGGCCGCCACGCCGGCGGTGGAGGTGCGCAGGACCTCGCCGCCGAGGCGGATGGTGGTGGCACCGGCCTTCTCGAACAGCGCGATCTCGTCGACCGTCAGGCCGCCCTCGGGGCCGACCACGACGAGAATGCTGCCCTTGTCGATGACCGGAACCGCACCCAGCGGGAGGGTGCCCTCCTCGTGGAGGACGACGGCGACGTCGGCGGCCTCGATCATCGAGACGACGGCATCGGTGGTGGCCAACGGCGCCACCTCGGGATGCCACAGCCGGCGGGACTGCTTGGCGGCCTCGCGGGCGGTGGCCCGCCAGCGGGCGAGCGACTTGACCGCACGCTCGCCCTTCCAGACGGCGACCGAGCGGGCCGCGGCCCACGGGACGATGCGGGCAGCGCCGATCTCGGTGACCATCTCGACGGCGAGCTCGCCGCGGTCGCCCTTGGGCAACGCCTGGACCACCGTCAGCGAGGGCTCGGGCGGTGCGTCGCCGAGGATGATCTCGTCGACGCGCACGGTCATCGACCTCTTGGTGGTCTGCGTGATCGTGCCGGTGACGCCCTCGCCGGCGCCGTCGGTGAGCACGACCTCCTCGCCGACCCGGAGGCGGCGTACGACCACCGCGTGGTGGCCCTCGTCACCGCTCACCTCGACCGCGTCGCCAACGCGGGTGCCGGCGAGCGAGTCGACGAGGTGAACGGGAAGGGTCATGACTCAGTATGCCTGTCTCAGTGCCCGTTGAGGGTGTCCTTGAACCAGGAGAAGACGCCGCCCTTGTGGGCCGCCTTCAGCTGCCCCTGGACGGACTCCTCACCGCGCATCTCGGCGAGCTGGCGCAGCAGCGCCTCCTGCTCGAGGTCGAGCTTGGTGGGGGTCTCCACGTTGATGGTCACGATCAGGTCGCCGCGGCCGCCACGCAGGCCGGGCACACCACGGCCACGTAGGACGTGGTCGGTGCCGGACTGGGTGCCGGGCTTGAGGTCGATCTGGATCGAGGCGTCCTCGGGGTCGATCTGGTCGGCACCGTCACCGACGAGGTCGGCCTCGAGCGTCGGCAGGTTGAGCGTGGTGCCGAGCGCGGCCGCGGTCATCGGCACCTTCGCGGTGCAGTGCAGGTCGTTGCCCCTCCGGGTGAAGGTGGCGTGCTTGGCGACGTGGATCTCGACGTAGAGGTCTCCGGCGGGGCCACCGCCGGGTCCGATCTCGCCCTGCTCGGCGAGCTGCACCCGGGTGCCGTCGTCGACGCCCGGCGGGATCTTGACGGTCAGGGTGCGGTGGGAGCGGACCCGGCCCTCGCCGCTGCAGTCGCGGCACGGGTCGGGGATGACGGTGCCGAAGCCGTTGCAGGCCGAGCAGGGGCGCAGCGTGCGGATCTCGCCCAGGAAGGAGCGCTGCACGACCGCGACCTCGCCCTGACCGTGACAGGTCTCGCACGGGATCGGGTGGGAGCCCTCGGCGGCACCCTCGCCGCCACAGGTGTCACAGACGACCGCGGTGTCGACCTTGAGGTCGCGGGTGACGCCGAAGGCGGCCTCGGCCAGGTCGATGTCGAGCCGGATGAGGGCGTCCTGCCCGCGGCGTACGCGGGGACGGGGGCCACGCCCGGCGCCTCCGGTGCCCGCACCGGCGCCGCCGAAGAAGGCGTCCATGATGTCGGTGAAGGAGAAGCCCGCACCCTGCGCACCGAAACCGCCGCCGAACGGGTCACCGCCGCGGTCGTACGCAGCCCGCTTCTGCGGGTCGCTCAGCACCTCGTAGGCGTGGGAGATCTCCTTGAACTTCTCCTGCGACTCCGCGTCGGGGTTGACGTCAGGGTGATACTGGCGCGCCAGCTTCCGGTACGCCTTCTTGATCGTTGCGTCGTCGGCGTCCTTGTCGACACCGAGGAGCTCATAGGGGTCCAACGTGGGTCTTCCTGCCATCGAAGTTCGCTGATCTTCCTTGAATCGAGTCTGCTGCTCAAGCCTCGTCGAGGATCCGGGAGAGGTAGCGCGCGACCGCGCGCACCGCTGCCATGGATCCGGGGTAGTCCATCCGGGTCGGCCCGACCACGCCGAGCGTGGCCAGCGCCTCGTCGCCAGGTCCGTAGCCGGTCGCGACCACGCTGGTCTGCGAGAGCTCCTGGTAGGGGCCCTCGGCACCGATCCGCACCGTGACCAGCCCGCCCGCGGTCGCCTCGCCCATCAGCTTCAGCAGGACGACGTGCTCCTCGAGAGCCTCCAGCAGCGGGCGTACGGCGGTGTCGAAGCTGTCGCCGAAACGGGCCAGGTTGCTGGTGCCGCCGATGGAGATCCGCTCGTCGGAGCGGTGGTCGTTCATCGCCTCGATCAGGGCCTCCGCCACCGCGGACGCGAGCGGATCCCGCGGGGCGTCGTCGGGCTGGTCCGTCGGCTGGGCGATCGTGCGCAGCGCCTCGCCGGCCGCGGCGATGACGACGCCGGCGACCGCCGAGTTGATCTGGGTGCGCAGCGCGGCGAGGGTCTCCTCGGAGACCTCCTCGGTCACCTCGAGCAGCCGCTGCTCGACGCGACCGGTGCTGAGGATGAGCACGAGCAGGAGTCTGGTCGGGGCCAGGGAGACCAGCTCGACGTGGCGGACGGTCGAGCGGCTCAGCGTCGGGTACTGCACCACCGCGACCTGGCGGGTCAGCTGGGAGAGCAGCCGGGTCGAGCGGGTGACGACGTCGTCGAGGTCGACCGCCCCGTCGAGGAAGCCGGCGATCGCCCGCTTCTCGGCCGCGGTCATCGGCTTGACCGTGGTCAGCCGGTCGACGAAGAGCCGGTAGCCCTTGTCGGTGGGCACCCGTCCGGCGCTGGTGTGGGGGGCGGTGATGTAGCCCTCCTCCTCCAGCGCGGCCATGTCGTTGCGTACCGTCGCCGGCGAGACGCCCAGGCCGTGACGCTCCACGAGCGCCTTGGAGCCGACCGGCTCCTCGGTCTTCACGTAGTCCTCGACGATCGCCCGGAGGACGGAGAGCCTGCGTTCGTTCTGCATCTGCGCTCCTATCGTCCTGGCTGCCTGGCACTCATTCCGTGCGAGTGCCAATCCTACCGGTTCGTATCACAGGAACCAGTTTCCGGTGGCCGCTCCGTTCTGTGGCACGGATTACTTCTCTCGCCATCGAGATAGCCTTAGGTTAGGCTGACCTTAGAGCCATTGCTTCACTGCTTCCGCCCCACTGGAGAGTCCCATGATCGCCGACGATCTGCTGGTCCGCATCACGGCCCACGCCAACGACGAGCACCAGGCCGACCTGTGCCGTTCGCTCTCGGCGCGGCTCGGGCTCCGGCCGCGTCACATCGTGGGCGTACGCCTCTCCCACCTCACCGCGGAGAGCGTCGACGTCTCCTGGATCACCCTCGACGGCGGCCACCACGTGACCTTCCGGTTCCCGCAGACCGCGGCCACGCCGGACGAGGTTCTCGAGCAGCTCGGGCGCGTGCTCACCGGTTCTCGCTGCTGAACCTTGTAGCGTTCCCCGGATGAGCGATCGCTACGGCTCCGACGTCCTGGCCGGCGACTGGAAGAAGCCCAAGCACGGGCGTGCCGTCGAGACTCCCGCCGAGCTGGGTGCGGTGGTGGAGGAGGTCGAGACCGACTTCGTCGGCGAGATCGTGCGGATCGACCGCGACCTGCACACGCTGACCCTGGAGGACCGGCACGGCAAGCGGCGTACGTTCCCACTCGGGCCGGGCTTCTGGCTCGAGGGCAAACCGGTCATCCTCACTCCCCCGGTGACCCGCGCCGCGCCAGCGAAGCCCACCCGCACCGCGTCGGGCTCGGTGGCCGTCTCCGACGTCAAGGCGCGGGTCGCGCGCGAGTCACGGATCTTCGTCGAGGGACGTCACGACGCCGAGCTGGTCGAGAAGATCTGGGGCGACGACCTGCGGATCGAGGGCGTGGTCGTCGAGTATCTCGGTGGCGTCGACGACCTCGCCGACCACCTCGTCTCCTTCCGGCCCAGCCGCGAGCGGCGGGTCGGGGTGCTCGTCGACCACCTCGTCAAGGGCTCGAAGGAGGCCCGGATCGCGGAGTCGATCCGGCGCTCCGCGGTCGGCCAGCACGTGCTGATCGTCGGTCATCCGTTCATCGATGTGTGGCAGGCCGTCAAGCCGGCCCGGCTCGGGCTGGAGGCCTGGCCTTCCGTGCCACGCTCGGTGGAGTGGAAGAAGGGCATCTGCCAGCACATGGGCTGGCCCCACCGTGACCAGGCCGACATCGCCCGAGCCTGGAAGCACATCCTGGGACGGGTCAACTCGTTCGGCGACCTCGAGCCCGACCTGCTCGGGCGGGTCGAGGAACTGATCGACTTCGTCACTGAGCCGGTCTGAGGCTCCGTCAGTAGGACGACTTCTTGGGCATGATGATCCACAGCACGAGGTAGACCACCACCTGCGGTCCGGGAAGCAGGCAGGAGAGGACGAAGGCCAGCCGGATCAGGTTCGAGTTGATACCGAAGCGCTGGCCGAGGCCGCCGCAGACGCCGGCGATCCATTTGTCGTTCTGAGGACGGGAAAGGGTTGTGGTTGCCATGGCTCCACTCTCCCCTGTCGGAGGCTCTTTACCAATCAGGATCACCCCTGATCCTTCGGTCAGGACCAAGGTCCCAGCCTCAGGGCTGCTCAGGGATCCTCAGGGCTGATCAGGGGAGCAGGTCTCGGACGACGGCGTCGGCGAGGAGCCGCCCGGTGTCGGTGAGGACGATCGTGTCGCCGTCGACGGTGATCAGTCCGCGGCGTACCTGCTCGGGGAGGGCGGCGCGGCCCTCGTCGTCGAGCGTCCGGGTCGAGAGCCCGTCGGCGAGCCGCAGCTCCAGGAGAACGCACTCGACCCGGCGGTCCTCCTCGGCGAGGATCTCGCGAGCGTGGGCGGGACTCTGGTTGCTGCCGATGCGGTCCGCGTACGCCTTGGGGTGCTTGACGTTCCACCACCGGGTGCCGCCGACGTGGCTGTGGGCGCCGGGGCCGACACCCCACCAGTCGCCGCCCTGCCAGTAGAGCATGTTGTGGCGGCAGCGCTGGCTCTCGTCGGTGGCCCAGTTGGAGACCTCGTACCAGGTCAGGCCGTGCTTTCGGAGGGTGGCGTCGGCGAGCTCGTACTTGTCGGCCAGGTCGTCCTCGTCGGGCATCTCGAGCTCGCCCCGCCTGACCCGTCGGGCCAGGGCGGTGCCGTCCTCGACGATGAGCGAGTAGGCCGAGATGTGGTCGGGGTTGCTGGCCAGTGCGGTGTCGAGGCTGGTGCGCCAGTCGTCGATCGACTCGCCCGGGGTGCCGTAGATGAGGTCGAGGGAGACCTGCTCGAAGCCCGCCTCGCGGGCCCATTCCACGACCAGCGGGACCCGTTCGGGGTCATGCGTGCGGTCGAGGGTGTGCAGCACGTGCGGGACCGCGGACTGCATACCGAAGCTGAGCCGGGTGAAGCCGCCCTCGCGCAGCGTGCGCAGGTAGTCGAGGTCGACCGAGTCGGGGTTGGCCTCGGTCGTCACCTCGACGTCGCCGGCGAGGCCGAACTCGTCCTTGATCGAGTCGAGGATGCCGGTGAGGTCTTTCGCCGGCAGCAGCGTCGGGGTCCCGCCACCGAAGAAGATGGTGTCGACCGGCTTGTCACGGTCACCGAGCACCCGGCGCGCCAGCCTGACCTCCTCGATGGCCTGGTCGGCGTACGTCTGGCGGCTCACGCCTTCGCCGAGCTCGATCGCGGTGTAGGTGTTGAAGTCGCAGTAGCCGCACCGGACCGTGCAGAACGGGACGTGGACGTAGAAGCCCAGGCCCTTCTCCCCCAGCGTGCTCAGCGAGTCGGCCGGGAGCGACCCGTCGGTGGGGGCGGGATCGCCGGGAGGCAGAGCGGAAGGCACTCCTCCATTATCGGATCCACCTGTCGAAAAGGGTTAACCGCGCCTGATGGGGTGGTGGGAAAATCCTGGGGTGTCCGTCTCGCAGCCAGATCTTCTTCTCGACGATGTTCTCGACAACCCGGTCTGGCACTCGCTGACCGGTGCGCACGCCTCGCTCGCCGAGGGTACGGGGCTCGCTCGTCGCTACCGGCCCGACGTCTCGCCGTTCGCCGCGGTCTCCGACCCGGGTTCGGCTCAGGCATGGCGCGACCTGGCCGCGGCCGTCGGGCCCGGTGGGACCGCGCTGATCACCGGGGCCGCGGGTGTCTGCGGCGAGGGATGGGAGCTGGTCGGCGGCGGCGAAGGGGTCCAGCTCGTCGAGACTGCTCGGGTCACCGCGGCGCCCGATCCCGAGGCGGTCGTGCTCGACGCCGCCGACGTGCCTGAGATGCTCGACCTCGTCGCCCGCACCGAGCCCGGGCCGTTCGAGAAGTCGACCCACACGATGGGTACGTATCTGGGGCTGCGCCACGAGGGCCGCCTCGTCGCCATGGCCGGTCAGCGGATGCACCCGGGCGGCTGGATCGAGATCAGCGCCGTCTGCACCGCCCCCGAGGCCCGTGGGCGCGGCCTCGCAGGCCGCCTCGTCCGCGCAGTCACCGCCGACATCCACGCCCGTGGCGCCCGCGCGCTGATGCACGCCTCGGTCGCCAACACCGGCGCCATCTCGGTCTACCTCGGCCTCGGGTTCGAGGAGCGGCGGCGTACGACCTTCGAGCTGTTCCGCGCGCCCGCCTGACTCTCGCCGAATCGGTAGTTCTGGGGCGCGAGTCTGTAGTTGTGGGCGACGAATCTCTACGTTCGTCGCCCACAACTACAGAATCGGCTCGCCATTTCTGCGGATTCGGGGCGGGGTCAGCGGAAGTCGCGTGAGCGGTGGCGGGAGGCGATGGCTTTGGCGGCCTCGGGGTGAATCTCCTCGAGCGGGGCGAGGCGGTCGGCGACCAGGTTGGTCACGCCGTCGTTGCGCTCGAGGATGCCGCGGATGAGCATGACGGAGGTGGAGACCGCGATCTTGCGGTGCTTCCGCCACAGGCCGGCGGAGCAGACGACGTTGAGCATGCCGGTCTCGTCCTCGAGGTTGATGAAGGTGACGCCGCCCGCGGTCCCGGGACGCTGGCGGTGGGTGACCAGGCCGGCGACGGTGATGCGCCGGCCGGGCTCCGAGGTGGGGAGGTCGCCGATGCTCGGGAGTCCGGCGGCGGTCAGGCCGGCCCGGAGATGGGCGAAGGGGTGGCTGCCGGGGGTCACGCCGGTCGCCCAGAGATCGGCGAGGGTCTCCTCGACCGGGTCCAGACCGGGCAGCGCGGGCGTCTCGGCGGTGAACCGCACCCCTTCGAGCTGGTCCTCGGTCTCGGTCCAGCCCGCCTGCCACAGCGCTTGGCGACGGCTCGATGTGAACACCTCCAAACATCCAGCGGTGGCCAGCGCCTCGAGCTGGGCCCGCTCCAGACCGGCGCGTCTCGACAGGTCCAGGGAGTCCTTGAACGGCGCCTCGGCCCGGGCCTTCACGATCCGCTGGGCGACGTCCTTGCCGATGCCGCGTACGGAGTCCAGACCCAGCCGTACCGCGAAGTTGCCGTCGCGGCGGTGCTCCGGGGTGGGGTCGGGGGTGCCCGGTACCCATTCGGTCTTGGTCCCGTCCAGCCGGCAGTCGTCCTTCCCGGTGGGTGACACCTCGGTGTCGAGCGGCTCCAGGTCGGCGGCGGCCTGACTGCGGATGAGGTCGGGGCGGCGTACCTCCACCCCGTGGCGGCGGGCGTCCTGGGTCAGCGACTGGGGTGAGTAGAAGCCCATCGGCTGGGCACGGAGCAGGCCGGCCAGGAACGCGGCCGGGTAGTGGAGCTTGAACCACGACGAGGCGTAGACGAGCTTGGCGAAGCTGAGCGCGTGGGACTCGGCGAAGCCGAAGTTCGCGAAGGAGAGGATCTGGGTGTAGACCGCCTTGGCGGTCTGCTCGGTCATCCCCTTGGCACGCATGCCCCGGTAGAGCTTTTCCTTGAGCGAGTCGATGCGTTCGACGCCGCGCTTGGAGCCCATCGCCCGGCGCAGCAGGTCGGCGTCGTCGTGCGAGAAGTCCCCGAGCACCCGCCCCATCTCCATGAGCTGCTCCTGGAACAACGGCACCCCACGGGTGCGCTCCAGCACCGGGATCAGCAGCTCGTGGGAGTAGCTGACGGGTTCACGCCCGGTGGCGCGGCGTACATAAGGGTGGACCGCTCCGCCCTGCACCGGCCCGGGCCGGATGAGCGCGATCTCGATGGCCAGATCGTAGAAGCAGCGCGGCTGCAGCCGCGGCAGGGTACCGATCTGCGCGCGCGACTCGACCTGGAAGACCCCGATCGAGTCGGCCCGGCAGAGCATGTCGTAGACCGCCGGCTCCTCCTTGGGGATGGTCGCCAGGGTCCAGCCCTCCCCCAGATGCTCGCGAGCCAGATGCATCATGTGGTCGAGCGCCGCCAGCATCCCGAGCCCGAGCAGGTCGAACTTCACCAGCCCCATGTATTCGGCGGCGTCCTTGTCCCACTGGATCACGGTGCGCTTGTCCATCCGCGCCCGCTCGATCGGGACCACCTCCCCGATCGGCTCCTCGGTCAGCACCATCCCGCCGGAGTGGATGCCGAGGTGGCGTGGCGCTCCGTGGATCTCGGCGGCCAGCGCCAGGACGGGCGCGGGGATGCCCACGTCGTCGGGCGCCTCGACGCGTGAGTAGCCGACATGCTTCGACCAGGCGTCCTGCTGTCCGGGCGAGTGGCCCAGCGCCTTGGCCGCGTCCCGGACCGCCATCTTCGGCCGGTAGCCGACGATGTTGGCGACCTGCGCGGCGTTGCGGCGCCCGTAGCGGTCATAGACCCACTGGATCACCTCCTCACGCCGGTCGGAGTCGAAGTCGACGTCGATGTCGGGCTCCTCCTCACGATGTATGGAGATGAACCGCTCGAACGGAAGCTCGTAGAAGACGGGGTCGATCGCGGTGATCCCGAGCGCGTAGCAGACCGCGGACGCGGCCGCGGAGCCCCGCCCCTGGCAGAGGATCCCCTCTCCCCGAGCGAACTCAACGATGTCGTGCACGATCACGAAGTAGCCCGGGAAGTCCTTGCTCTCGATGACGTCGAGCTCGTGCTCCACGCGCTCACGGGCCTTCTCGACGAACTCCGGGTCGGTGGCGTACGCCTGCGCATAGCGCTCCGCGAAGCCCTCCTCGGTCAGGTGTCGCAGCCGGCTCGCGGCGGTCTCGCCCTCGGGGATCCCGCGCTTGGGCAGCTTCGGGGTGGCCTTGCGCAGGTCGAAGGCACACTCCTCGGCGATCTCGACGCTACGCGCCACCGCCCCCGGGTAGCGCCGGAAGAGCTGCTCCATCTCCGCCCCCGACCTGACGTACGCCACCGGGCCGGCCGGGAGCCAGCCGGCGATCTCGCTCAGGGTGCGCCGGGCGCGGACCGCCGCGAGCGCGTCGGCCACCCGGTGCCGGTCGGGCGTGGCGTAGTGGACGTTGTTGGTGGCGACCGTGGGCAGGCCGGCCTCGCGGGCGATGCCGGCGAGCAGGTCGTTGTCGTAGGCGTCGGTCGGGTGACCGCGGTCGGTCAGCTCGACGACGACGTTGTCGCGACCGAACCTGTCGGTGAGCTCACGCAGCGCCCGGGCGGCGGCGATCGGGCCGGTGCCGGTGAGCGCCTGGCGTACGGCGCCCTTGCGGCAGCCGGTCAGGATCAGCCAGTGGCCGGCTCGAGCCCGGTCGGCGAGCTCGTCGAGGTCGTAGGTCGGCCGGCCCTTCTCGTCGCCGCGTAGCTGCGCCTCGGTGATCGCGCCGGCCAGCTGCCGGTAGCCCTCGACGCCCCTGGCGAGCACCAGGAGATGGCTGCCCTGGGGGTCGGCGATCCCGTTCTGCGGCTTGGTCAGGCCCAGGGACAGCTCGGCGCCGTAGACGGTCAGCAGCCGCTGCTCCCCGTTGGTCGGGCCCAGCTTCTGCGCCGCCTCCGCGAAGGCAGGAGCACCATAGAAACCGTCGTGGTCGGTGATCGCGATCCCGCGCAGCCCCTGCCGGATCGCCTCGGCGACCAGCGCCGACGGCGAACTCGCTCCGTCGAGGAAGGAGAAGTCGGAGTGGGCGTGGAGCTCGGCGTACGGCACCACCGGGCCCTCCGGCCCGCGCACCTCCTCCTCGGTCAGCCGCTTCTTGCGCCGAGAGATCGGGGCGTCACCGTAGGGGTCGCTCGGCGGGCGGCCCGAGAGCCGCCGCTCCAACTCCTTCCAGGGGATCTCGGGGTTGTTCCAGCCCATCAGGCACCCCGGATGTTCATCAAGGTATGCAGGTGAACCGTCACTTCCCGTGCGGAGTTCCGCGAGGGAAGTGACGGTTCGGCTGCATACCTAGACGAACCGCCACACACCAGCTCAGTCATAGGAGGCCTCCGTGAGCCAGTGGTCGGTGTCGAAGGTGGCCAGCCAGGCGCGGCCGTCGACCCCGACGAGCTGGAAGCGGGCGACCCGCCGTCCGCCGCCGGGTTCCCACCACGCCTCGGTGACCGGCCACGGACCCGCCCAAGAGGCGACCCGCTGCCAGGGCTGACCCGCCGAGGGCCGGTAGCGGGCGGGGTCGGCGGAGACACCGCCGCGCGGGAGCACCACGACCGGGCGCCCGGCCTGGTCGCAGACCTCAGCCGGCCACGGGTCGGCCAGCACCCGGGCGGGCGCCGGCGGCGGGATCGAGCCCGGCCACGGCAGCGCGCGGTCGCGCAGCGTGCTGGGGCGGTCGCCCCAGGGGACGTACGCCTGCCGGTCGCGTGGGCTCCGGCCGCCTTGGAGCACCGGGGCGACGACGGCCTCGTGGCCGAGCAGTCCCTGCACCCGGGCGATGCCGCGGTCGACGCGCTCGTCGGTGCCGCCCCAGAGGCCGTCGGCGTGGACCGCCTCGGAGACGGCGACCTCGGGGACGAAGCGGACCCGGGTCACCGCTCCACCGCCTCCCGCAGACACCGCCCCGGCCAGCTGCCAGTGCAGCCGGTCGATGAGATCGACGGCGGAGAACCAGCGCGGATGCGCCCAGGTGCGGCAGGAGTCCGAGACGTCCTCCATCGCGACCTCGATCCGCACCTCGGTGCAGACCTCCTGCCGCGCCGCCAGGCCCTTCACGAACCCCTCCGCCGCCTGCCGGGATGAGAAGCAGACCGCCTCGGCGGAGTCGAGCGGCGGCTCGAAGGCGACCTCGGTGGTGAGCTCGGGCGGTGGCGTACGTCCGGTCACCGGCCGTGCCCCCTCGCCGTGGATCACCCGGCGGACCCAGGCGGCCTGCGCCCCGAAGCGCGCCTTGACGTCGGCGCCGGGGAGGTCGGCGAGGCCGCCGAGCGTGGTCAGACCGAGCCGCTGCAGCAGGCTGACCGCATTGGCGTCCTCGAGGACATGGACCGGCAGGGCGCGCAGGAACGCGGTCGAGCCACCGTCGGCCGGGACCGCGTACGTCTCCTGCAGCCCGGCGCTCCGCGCGGCCTGCTCGGCGGTGAAGAGCTCATCGGCGATGCCGATCCGTACGTCCCAGATCCCGAGCCCGACCACACACTCGGCGATCGCCGCGCCGGCCTCGGCCTCGCCGCCGTAGAAGCGGGCCGGTGAGCGCAGCGCGACCAACCCGGGGCGCAGCGGCATGACGCCCGGGCGCAGCTCCTCCAGGCGCACCAGCACCTCCTCGAACACCCGCGCGTCGCGGGCGTCGTCGGCGGCGAGCACCTGCACCTCGGGGCAGCGCGCCTGCGCGTCCCGGCGCCGCATCCCGCGTTTGATCCCGAACTCCCGCGCCGCCTGGTTGGAGGCCTGGACCCGGTTCTGCGCGAAGACGGCCGCCGGCAGGTGCCGTGGCAGCCCCTGCTCACCCAGCGCCGCGGCGACCGGCCAGTCGGCGCACCAGACCACCAGCGTGCGGCTCATGCCGACTCCTGCTTCCGCAGGTCGGCGATGTCCGTGACGGGTTCGAGAACGCGCCCGAGAGTGCCGTCCTCAGCCGGGAACCAGAGCGCCGTACGTCGTGGCGGAGCCGTCCCGCGCACCGCCTCGACCACCATCCTCCGCGCCCGGAGATGGCCGTCGCCGTTGCCCAGCCCGACCCAGCGTGGCTCGGTCGCCCGGAGGCGTACGTCTGCTCTCGGCCACTCACCCAGCGCGACCAGCGCGGCGCCGCGGGTGCGCAGCCGGGCACCGATCTTCTCGGCGACGCTCGGGGTCACCCGCCCGGTCGGCCGGACCAGCACCAGCGTGGTCACATCGACCAGCGCCGCGGTCGCCTCCAGCCAGGAGTCCTTGGGCCGCGGCACCAGGATGGTCCGCTCCAGGTCGACCCCGGCCTCGGCCGCCGCCTCGACCCCGAAGTCATCGACCCCGACGACGGCGGTCCACTCCCCCGCCCCCGACGGTCCCGCCAGCAGCAGCATCGCCAGCGACAGCGAGTCGGCCGCGTACGTCCCACCGGCCCGCAGCTGCACCACCCCACCGAGCGCCTCGTGCGTGGCCAGCTCGGCACCGAGGCCCGGCTTCTGCTCCAGCCGTCGCACCTTGGACCGAAGCTGCTCGATCTGAGCCAGCTTCTGGTGTCGTTCGATCCCCGCTACCACTCCCACTCAATGAGTATCGAACATTTGTTCGAACACATCAAGGTCGAGTCTTCACTTCTGGCGTGCCGAGTCCTCACTTACGGCGGGCGAGTCCGTAGTTGTGACGAACGAGACTGCCGACTCGTCACCCACAACTACCGACTCATCACCCACAACTACAGATTCGGCCGCCACAACTACCGATTCGGCGGGAACGAGGTCACCCGCGGAGCGCAGAGGCGAGGTAGGTGAGACGGGGGTGGTCGACGGTGGGGAGGGCGGTGACGGTGGTCTTCTTGGCGACCGCGACCTTCCAGTAGGTGGCACCGGCGACGACGAGGAAGTCGGCCTTGGCCGAGCCGTCACCGGACAGCGGGGTGGTGATCAGCTCGGGCTCGCCGAAGGCACGCATCGCGGCGATGACCGGGCAGTCCTCCTCCAGAGCGGCGCGGGCGGCGGCGATGATGCCTCCGTGGGCGTCGGGGACGGCGTTGAGGCGCAGGGTCTGGATGCGCGGCTCGGCCTCCGGCGAGAGCATGACCTCGATGTCGTAGCGGCCCCGCTCGGCAGGCACGACGGCCAGCGCGACACCCATGCCACGGGAGAAGTAGCCGTAGGGCGCACCACCCAGGGGCAGCCCGACCTTGGCGCGGGCCTGGGTGATCTGGACGCGCCGGCCGGCGTCGGGGGCGTCGAGCTCGACGTTGTCGGCGAACAGCGACGGCAGCGCGAACACCTCAGCACCCGAAGGATCGAAGGTACGCAGCCGCTCGACCGCGGCCTCCAGCGCCGAGTCGAGTCGCGGCCGCAGGCCCTTGACCGCCGCCGAGAACCGGTGCGGCCCTCCCCCGGAGAGCTCCTCGGAGACCAGCGAGCGCAGCGCGGTCATCGCGGTCGGGTAGGCGCCGGCGTAGGTGCTGTTGGACAGGGTGATCACGCCGAGACCGGTCGGGGGGTGCCAGACCATCCGGGAGCCGTAGCCGGGGTAGCCGCCGGAGTGGTGGACGAACTGCCCGAGCCGGCTGTCGTGGTCGACCATCAGGCCGTAGCCGTAGCCGGCAGCGAGCGCCCCGACCCCTGCATCGGGGCCGTCGAACCCGAGCGAGGCCGACACCGAGCCGAACCGGTGCAGCTGTTGCATCTCGCGCCGGGATGCCTTCGACAGCGGATGCCCGTCGGCGGCGGAGGAGAAGGCGCCCAGGAACCCGCCGACCCAGCGCGCCAGGTCGGCCACCGAGGAGTGCAGACCACCCATCGCCGCGAACGACCCGGACGGCACCGGCGCGGTCGGCGCCCACGTCGGCGGACCCTCGAGCCGGTCGCCGGCCCAGGCCGGGTGCAGCGGCGGCACATGACCGGGCACACGATTCGGGACCGCATCAGGCGAGTAGGCCGAGGAGGTCATCCCCAGCGGCGCCAGCAGCTCGTGCTCGACGAAGTCCCGGTTCGCGCCTTCCGGAGACGAGCCGCCCACGACGTTCTCGATCGCGCGGCCGAGCAGCGCGTAGCCGAGGTTGGAGTACTCGAACCCGATCCCGGGCTCCTGCCCGGTCGAGAAGCCGCCGTCGAGGAACGTCCCGAAGGCGTCGTAGGACAGCGACTCCTGCCGGTCGCCCCACGGGTCGTCGGTCGGCAGCCCGGCCGACATCGAGAGCAGCAGCCGCAACGTCACCGCCGGGGAGTCGGCGGAGTAGGGAGCCTGGTCGACGAGCTCGGGCACGTACTGCGCGATCGCCTCGTCCAGATCGACCAGACCGCGGTCGCGCAGCAGCAGCACCGCGGCCGCCGTGAACGACTTCGACATCGACGCGATCCGGAAGACACTCTCCGCGGTCGGCGCCGGGCCACCCTCGGTCGTCGCTCCGAACGCGCCGGAGTGGAGCAGCTCGGAGCCACGTACGACTCCGTAGGCCAGGCCCGGGGTCAGGTTCTCCTCGAAACGTTCCTGAAAGAGCGAGTCGACGACGGAGGTGTTCAGGCTCATGCGCGCGTTCCTTCGGAGACAAAGTTGCTCGACGCACTGCAGCCTAGAGGCCACAGTTGCACCGTCAGCGCAACACCCACGCCGTGCCGCCGCATCGAAGAGGCAGAGGCCCCCGACAGGGGGCCGAGACGGAGGACAGCATGGACACAGACTTCGATGAGTACGTGGTGACGCGCAGCGGCGCGCTGCTACGGCTCGCCTACCTGCTGACAGGTGACGGTCACCGCGCCGAAGACCTGGTCCAGGACACCCTGGAGCGGTTGTGCCGACGCCGATATCGCCGACGCCCTCGGCATGGCCCCCGTCACCGTACGCAGCACCGCCATGCGCGCTCTCTCCAAGCTGTGCAGCCACCCCGACCTGAGCCGACCGGCTCGTCCTCGACGCGCCGGGGTGGGAGGTCCCCGAGTTCGACGGGGCCGTCACCAACGGGGCCGACGGCGGAGAGGTGATCTACGAGCCCGCCTCGGCCGACGGCAGGTCGAAGCCCCGCCTCGGCGTCGGGTGGTACGCCGCCAAGACCCGCGACGAGGCCCTTCGCTTCGGCGGTACGTTCAACACGGCCGACGGGAACGGGACGGGCGACGGCGTCGACGAGCTGCCGATCGAGGTGCTCGGCCAGGAGGCGATCTACTGGAGCCACCGGGGCGGCAAGGACGTCGGCGATCGCGACGTGGAGACCGGCGCCCGACGCCCTCCACGTTCTCGACGAACCGTCGACGAGCGAGGACACCTTCACCGGACCCGAGATCTACCGCTGCGGCTGACTCACCCCGGCCGGCACGCTGTCGTCCTGGTCCACCCGTTTCAGCCGCCACACCGACGGCACGGCGAGGGTGGCCAGGGCGACGGCCACATAGAGAACCCCACTGACCAGGAACACCGGGCGCTCGCCGAACCACCCACCGAGCGGCCCGTAGAGCAGCTGCCCCACCGGCATCGCGACGAACGAACCGAGGGCGTCGTAGGAATAGGCCCGCGAGAGCATCTCCTCGGGGACGTTCTCCTGCATCGCGAGCTGCCATCCGAGGCTGAAGATCTCGACTCCAGCGCCCGCCACCGCCATCACGACCACGAATGGAACCGTCTCGGGCCACAGCGCGAGCGCGAAGAACGGCAGCCCGTACGCCGCGATCCCGAACATTCCCGCCCGCAGCGGACGCCGGATGGTGGCGCGCATCAGCACGATCGTCATGAGGAGCATCCCGGCCGCGAGCGCGGAGTTGCCCAGGCCCCAGCCCTCGACGCCGAGCGCGGACGACTTGGCGTACGCCGGGCCGAGCACCTGCAGGCCGCCGGACTGCATCGCGTTGAGGACCATGAAGGCGACCACGACGACCCACAGCCAGGTGGTGCTGCGGAAGTAGGTCCACCCGGCGCGCAGGTCCTCGAGCGCCGAGGTCTTCTCTGCGTCCTCCGGACGCGGTGGGATCCGCACCGGGAGCAGGAAGATCGCGGCGAGCAGCCAGGTCAGCGCGTCGACCGCGAGCGCCCAGCCGGCTCCGACGCCGACCACGAGCGCCGCCGCGACGGAGGGGCCCAGGATCGTCAGGGTGCCGCGCGACATCGAGAGCAGCAGGTTGGCCGGCTGCAGGTCCTTCTTCGCCACCAGCTGCGGCACCATCCCCTGCATCGCCGGGAACGCCATCGCCATCGTGGTGCCGTTGATCGCCTCCAGGACGACCAGGTGCCAGATCTCGGCCTGTCCGGTGATGATCAGCGCCGCTGCCGCCGCCTGCGTCGCGGCCGAGGCGACGTTGCTCAGCTGCAGGACCAGCCGCCGCGGGAACCGGTCGGCGATCACCCCTCCGACCAGCAGGAAGATCACCATCGGGATGGTGTGCGCGGCGACCACATAGCCCAGCGCCGAGGCCGAGTCGGTCACCTCCAGCACCGCGAACGCGACCGCCACGTGCGACATCGACGAGCCGGCGAGGTTCACGAACCGCGAGGCGAAGAACCACCCGAAGTCGCGCTCCTTGAGGACGAAGAGGCTCTCCCGGATGCTCACCGGCGCAGTCTGTCGCGCGCTCGCGTCGACGTCCAACGGGTTTTCCGGCCGGTTCAGGTCTCACCTAAACCGATCATGGCGCTCGTGCGTCAACCAGGCGTGAGCCGAGAAGAATTCGCCGACTTCTACGTCGGCGCCAAGGACCGCTGCCTGCGTGCGGCGATCGCGACCGGGATGGATCCCGGCCGGGCGGAGGAAGCGACCGCCGAGGCCTTCGCCCGCGCCTGGTCGCGCTGGCCGACGGTCAGACTGGCCAGCTCGCCGGCGGCATGGGTAGTTCGCACCGCGATCAACGTCGACATCTCCTGGTGGCGAAAGCGCCGCCGCGAGCTGACCGTTCCCGAGACCCCCGAACAGCTTCCTCGCGACGACGCGAGCTTCGACCACGACCTGCTGCAGGCCGTACGCCGGCTGCCACCGCGTCAACGCCAGGTGGTCGCACTTCGCTACTTCCTCGACCTCGACGCCGAGACGACCGCACACGAGCTCGGCATCGCACGCGGCACCGTCTCCGCCTCGCTTCACCATGCGCTCAAGACTCTGCGACTGCAGCTGACCGACCCCGAGGGGATGCTGTCATGAACGACATCGAGACCCGGCTGCGCAACAGCAGCCACCAGACCCTGGACGTCCCCGCCGCCGAGATCCTGCGACGGGGCGACCGGATGCGTCGCCTCCGTCGCGGCTCGAAGGCGGTCGCAGCGGTCGCCGCCTTCTCGCTCGCCGGGGTCATGGCGTACATCGCGATCCCTGACCGACTGATCGACTCGAACATCGCCACTCCGGAACCGTCGACAACGGCCGCACCCGGGCAGAAGACCCCGGTCGACTGGTCGGGCGACCCGACGAACCTGACGTCAGAGGAGCTCGACACGCTGAGCAAGCGGTGCCTGGAGACGGCCTGGGCTGACGTGGAGTCGCTGTACGCCGACGCGCCCGAGGCGAACAATGCCATCGACCCCGATGAAGTCGAGCGGATCCCGTCAGACACCTGGCCGATCCTCGCCGAGAAGCGTGGCTCGACGGCGATGGCGATCTTCGACGGCCCCGACTATGAGGTGACCTGCTCGACGCCGCAGAGCATCGAGCAGGACGCCGACCGCGAGCCCGATCTCGCGGGGGCATTCGGCCTACCCCAGGTCTGGGGCGCCTTCGCGGAGACCGGGCCGTGGGAAGACTTCTACCGTGGAGGCACCGAGGACGGCACGGAGTTCTTGCTTCCTCTCCCGGAGAAGATGAACGTCACCGAGGTGGTCTTCACCTCGAGCGGGGAGGACATCCCGGCAACCATCGTCAACGGCCTGGCGGTCGCCTGGACCGACCACCATGTCGACGTCGAGTCGGCGAGCTTCCGCGCCTACGACGCCGACGGCGACCTGGTTCATGGCGAGGCACCCGAACCGCCGACCGTCGAGTGGACCGAGACCGCCGAAGGGATCCGGGTGACCCGATCGCTCGGCAACGAGACGCTGGAGTCCGCCTGGTTCTGGGTCGGCAAGCAGCGGTTCGACGCGACCATCACCGAGGACAACGTCGCAGTCGCGCTGATCCCGACCGGGACGCTCACCACGGACCAGCTGAACAAGCTGCAGATACAGGGCCTCTCCCCCGAGGGCCTCTCTCTGATGGGCTGCACCGGAGGGCCGTGCGGTCCCTAGCGCGGCCGGGCCGCGACGTACCTCTCCGCCGCGGCACGCGGCTTGTCCCCGAGCCCCTCGATGCCGATCAGCCCCGATAGCAAGGAGCGGTCGGTGGTGAGGGCCTTGAAGAGGGTCGAGACGGTGATGTCGTGGTCGGGGCGGTGGACGACGACGATCTCGTCACCGGCCTGCAGCTGCCCCTCCTCGAGGACACGGAGGTAGGGCCCGGGCCGGGCGTCCTGGGTGAACCTCTTGACCCAGCGGGCGTTGTCGTAGCCCGAGACGCCCATCCAGTTCTTGAAGTCGTTGCAGGGCGTACGCACGCTGCAGATCTGCAGCAGCACCGTCCCGATCCGCCACTGCTCCCCCACGAGGGCGGCGTTGACGTCGATCCCCTCGGTGGTGAGGTTCTCGGCGAACTGGCCGTCTCGAAGCGTCACGCCGAGGCGGGAGCCCCACGCGTCGAGGTCCTCACGGGCGAAGGCGTAGACCGCCTGCTCCTCGCCGCCGTGGTGGCGGCGGTCGGTCTGGGTGTCGGTGAGGATGCCCTCCGGGCCGACCGTTACCGGATCGGGCGTCGCGAGCTTCTCGATCGAGGTGGCGCCCACCTCTGCCCACTCGGCGGGCTTGGACTGACCGACGTTGACGCTTCGCACGATGGGCATGGCGCCGATTGTCCCGGGCGCGCCGGGATCAGGCACGCGAGTTTCTCAGTCCTGGACCGCCTTGACGAGCGAGATCATCGCGGTGATCCAGTCTCTGTCCGCCCCCTGCTCGTCCTCCATCTCGTACTTGACGTTGACCAGGAGGCGCAGCACCACCCAGGCCCGGGCGCGGTCCTCGTCGAGCTCGGCGGCGTCGACGAGGGCGAAGAACCGATCGCGCACACCCGCACGGAGCCTCCCTGCGTACTCCTCGAAGCGGTTCCAGAGCATCGGCGCGAGCTCGTAGTGCGGGTCACCGGAGAGCGGCTTCGGGTCGATCACGAGCCACTCCTCGCGGTCGCCGCGGAGGACGTTCTCGTAGTGCAGATCCGTGTGGATCAGCGTCCCGTCGGTCTCCTCGTCGCGCGCGAAGTCGCGCGCGATCGATCGGGCCTGCTCGACCATCCGCGGCGGCACCGGAAGCCGCCGGCTCTTCTCCCCCAGCTCGGCTTCCCAGCGCGCGGCCTGCGCCGACAACGTACGCAGCTGCGGCGGAGCCGCGACGTGCAGCCGCCGGTAGAAGCCGCCCACGATCTCGCACGCCTGCACGTCCCAGAGCTCCGAGAGATCCTCCTCGGGATGCAGCCGTTCGAGCAGCAGCGCGAACCGCTTCGGGTCGGCCCGGAGGAGGCGTACGGCACCCCGACCGCCCCACACCTGCAGCGCCAGCGCCTCGTGCTCGGCCTCCCAGTGGGGCCAGCCGACCTTCAGCACCGCCGACTCACCCTCGGCGGTGCGCACCGGGAGCACGACGGCACAGTTGCCGTGGGTGGAGGGACCGTCGACGGTCAGCGACCACTCCTCGACCAGGTCGCGGAGCAGCGCCGGGAGCTCGTCGAGCCACGTGGCCCAGGACGGCCCGTTGGCCGCGAGCGCCAGGAAGGAGTCCGGGACGAGCGTCACGGCGGCAACCCTACTGGCGCAATTTCTAATCGGCTTCCCAACCCTCGACGGATCGGGCAGGTTGGGCGCATGTCACTTCCAGAGTCGATGGGGACCAAAGGCGTTCCCTACCCGCCCGAGCGCTACGACGGCGAGGCCGGTGAGGTCTCGGCGTTCTACCGTCCCGACAAGTCCGCGCCCGATCTGACCTATCCCAACGGCGTGAAGGTCGACTATCTCGCCACCGGCGCGACCACCGCGGGCGACTACGGGCTCTACCGCTGGCACTTCGGTCCGAACGAGACCGGCCCGGGCCCGCACTTCCATCGCGCGGTGGCCGAGTCGTTCTACGTGCTGACCGGGACGGTGCGGATCTACAACGGCGAGGAGTGGATCCCGGCCGGCGCGGGCGACTTCGTGCACGTGCCGGTCGGTGGCCTGCACGGATTCCGCAACACGACGGACGAGCCTGCCTCGATGCTGCTGCACTTCACCCCGGGCGCGCCGCGGGAGGGCTACTTCGAGGGGCTGCGCGAGCTGGCCGAGGGCACCGAGCTCAGCCCGGACGACATGGCCGAGTTCTACAAGCTCCACGACAGCTACTGGGTGGACTGAGCCCTCCAGGCCTCGATCCCGAGGCGAACGATGTCGGCGGCCGACTCGGGCACCTGGGCCGCCTCCTCGAGCGAGACCCACTCGGCGAAGTCGGTGGTTCCGTCGACCTCCAGCGTGCCCAGCTCACCCCCGATGATCCTCGCCTCGAAGATCACCCGGGTGGACTGGTAGGGCCGGCGCCCCGGCTCGAACGGCACCACATACACGTTGGTCGTCAGCGGAGCCCCGACCTCGACGTCGTACCCGGTCTCCTCCTTCACCTCGCGCGCGACCGCGGCGGGCATCTGCTCGCCGTAGTCGACGCCACCACCCGGGAGCGTCCAACCGGGCTCGGTGCGGTGGTTGCCGTTGAACCAGCTCAGCAGGATCCGCCCTGCGTCGATGATGACGGCGTACGCGGCGACCCGGGTGTCGTACTCGGTGAAATGCATCCCCGGGAGACTACAACGGGTCGCCCAGGGTTCAGTCGAAGACGAAGGCGGTCGCGTCCTTGGGGAACGCCGTCCACGCCCGGATCCGGCGTGGATGCACGACCGGAGCCCCGTCGGTGTAGTGCTTCGCCTCGAAGACGTTCTCGCCGTACTCGGGATACTTCGCGTTCAGCAGCCCCGCGATCTCCTCGGCGGCCTCCGGAGCGAAGCCCGTCTCCCGCACCTCGCCCTCGATGACGACCAGCTTCCACGGGTCCGGCAGGTTCACAGTCACCTTCGGATGCGCGGCCGCCAGCCTCCGGTGCAGCGTCTCCGGGCTCCCGCCGTAGACCAGCTTGTCCTCGAACCAGATCCCGTCCAGCGGCGTCACGTGCGGACTCCGCCCCGGCCTCTCGAACGCGAACCAGAACTGCTTCGCCTCGATCAGCTGCCGGCGTACGTCCTCCCACGCCAGCAGCTCGCTCGGCGTGCCATAGCCCTTGGGGAACCGAACCTGTTCTGTACGCATGTCCTCACTCAACCACCGGGCGCACCCGGCCGACCCGACCGTTCTTGCGCGACCTGGAGGGCGAGCGGCTCAGCTGCTGGCCCATTCCGGTCACTCCACCACGCGCAGCGCGGCTGGAATGTCCATCCGCCGCTCGCGGCGGATGCCGAACACGGGCGCCACCGCGACGACGAGGACACCGAGGGTGAGTGTGCTCAGCACGGTCACGGTCGAGAGCGTGGGTACGACGAGCAACTCGGGGGTCACGTCGTCGAACCCGGAGACGACGTAGTTGAGGGCGGCATAGCCACCTGCGAGCCCCACCACCGTCCCCAGCAGCCCGATGATGGCGCTCTCGACGATCGCCATGACCATCACGAGTCGCGTGGGAACGCCGAATGCGTACATGGTGGCGTGCTCACGAGTGCGTTCGTCGGCGCTGATGCTCGCTGAGTTGAAGGCGATCAGCATCGCAAGCAGCAGCGTGGCCACCTCGATGACGCTCAGGATCCCGGTGAACTGCCCCAAGGCGTTGTCGAGCACCTCCGCGAAGCTCGACGCCGGCTCGACGGCAGTGACCCCGGGCAGACGGAACAGGTTGCGGGTGACCTGGTCGGCATCCCCTGCAGGTACGACGACGATCTGATTGACCACCCCGGTGAGACCGAATCTGGCCGCACCCTGCGCATCGAGATAGGCGAAGGTACGCCACGGGTCGGGGTGGAGCGCCCGCACCGGGATCTGGCTGGTCACGATCCGTGGCCCGGCCGCGTCCGGCACCGGATGGCGTACGGCGAGCACGTCGCCGGGCGCCACCTCGAGGTCATCGGCCGCCTTCTCCGACAGCACGATGCCGTCCCGTGGGCCGCTGTCCTCGACCAGCGTCGGCGTCCAGATCTCGTTCGCGAAGTCCACCACCTGAACGACCGCCTCCAGGTCGCCGTCGCCGTGGCGGAGCGTCGCGGGGACGACGAGCTGGGCCTGCGACTCGGCGACGCCGTCGGTCTCGCTGACCGCGCGCGGCAGGTCCGAGCCGGTGGGATGGTACGTATCGAGAGTGACCACCACTCGCCCGGGGCTGCTGTGCTCCAGCTCTGCGGCGTTCGCGTCACCGGCAGCGCTGAACGTGTCCAGCAGGCCCAGCACTGCCACCAGGGACGTCATGGCGGCCGCGACCCCGAGCATGGTCAGCACGGTGCGTCGGGGTGCGCGCAGCACGTTGCGCAGGGACATCGACACGTAGGTCCTGCCCGGCAGACGCACCCTGGTGATGAGCCTCAGCAGACGTCCACCCGATCGCGCGGAGCCGAAGGCACCCGACCGGATGGCATCGACCGGCGCCATCCGTAGCGCCTGGACGATCGGCAGGATCGTGGCGAGCACGGGGATGGCCAGGCCGAGCGCAGCACCTTCGGCGAAACGACCGAACTGGAACGGCGTCTCCCAGACCGGCAACGGAAGCAGGTCGGTCATCACCCCGCGCATCGCGTTCCCCGTCAGCCAGCCCACCCCGATTCCGGCCACGACTCCGAGCACCGAGATCTGCAGTCCGACGAGCATCGGACGGATCGCCAGGACCGCAGGCGAGACACCCAGGGCAATCCCGACCCCGATCTCACGGCGTTGCGCCTCGATCATCCTCGTCACCAGGTTGAACGCCGCGAACGCCGCACCGAAGAGGATCAGGAAGGCGAACACGTTCCACGTCGTCTGGTCGTTGCGGGCGTCCTCGTACAACGCCCGATGGACCGGATCTTCCGCCTTGGACGTGACCGTCCCGCCGTACGGTTCCACCGCAGCGGTCAGCTGTTCACGTACCCGGTCCTCGTCGGCACCCTGCCGCAGCCGCAGGACCAGGTCGTTCACCTGACCCGGGCGGCCATTGATCTCCTGGGCAGTGGCCAGCGGCATGAAGACGACGGCGAAGCCGGTCTCCCCCAGCACCATCCCACTTCGACCGGTGACCTGGAAGTACTCCGGCGTGTAGCCGGTGCCAACATACTCGACCGGTTTCCCGGCGCTGATCAGCAGCCTGCCCTGCGAGGGAAGCCCGTGCTCGTCGGCGAACTTGGACTCGAGCACGGCGACGCCCTGTCCGTCATCACCAGCACGCAGACCTCGACCATGGGCGATGTGGAGATCGTCGACCCGAGATTCTCCCGTCGACATGCCGACCACTTCGCCCGGAACGAGCAGGTCCTCGCTCGGGGTCGAAGCATCCACCAGCGTCGGCACCACGAGTCGCTCAACCGCCGCTTCGATCGAGGAGGCGTCCTCGATTCCGCTGACCGCATGCTCCAGGGTCCCTCCGGCCACGAACCCGCCTTCCGGGAGTTCCACGCGCAGGTCGTGCATCCGCAGGCTGCTGTAGCTGCGATCGTTGGACTGGATCCGCCACGCGCTGGTGGCACCCAGGCCCGCGTAGACGCCCGTCCCCACCGCGATCACCAGCGCCAGGGCCGTCACCAGCAGCCAACGCCGACGGAGGTCCCGCCACGACCAGCGGACCCAGAGTCGAACGGACCACGTGCTCATGGCGGCTACCAACGCACGTTCTCTGTGCGGCTCTTTCCACCGACGGGTGGCCCGTCACTCACGATGCGCCCGCTGGACAGCTCGATGACGCGGTCGCCCACCTTCGAGATCTCGCGGTTGTGGGTCACCACGAGCACCGTCTTGCCGGACTCGGCCTGCTGCTGGAGCAGCTCCAGGATCTGCACGCCCGTACGGAAGTCGAGCTCGCCGGTCGGCTCGTCGGCGAGCAGGATCGGGTTGTCGGTGGCGAGCGCCCGGGCGATCGCGACGCGTTGCTGCTCCCCGCCCGAGAGCTGGTGCGGGAAGTGGTCCGTCCGGTCGGCGAGGCCGACCCGTTCGAGCATCTCCTGGGCCACCTCCGGCGCGCCGGGACGGCCGGCGACGTCGGCACCGAACTGGACGTTCTCCGCCGCGGTCAGCCCTGGAAACAGATTGAAGGTCTGGAAGACGAAGCTCACGGTCTGCCGCCGCAGAGCGAACCGGTCACGCCGCGACGCGCCGGACACGTCCCGGCCGTTGAGGGCGACCCTGCCCTCGGTGGGACTGTCGAGAAGCCCGATCATGTTCAGCAACGTCGTCTTGCCGCTTCCCGATGGCCCGAGAACCACGACGAACGCGTTTTCGTCGACGTGGAGGTTCACCTCGGAAAGAGCGGTGACCGTCGACTCGCCGACGACGTACCGCTTCGCGAGGTCGTCGAGATCGATGCGGGTGCCCGCCGACGAGTCGGGTGACGACAAGCGGAGGTGGGTGGGGAGGCTCTGGCTCACTCCTCCAGGCTTTCCGGACGCGCTGGCACCCGGGAGAGCCGAAAGCCCCCGGAGGTCGGGACCACCGTCCACGACGCGGGGAGGCCGGGTCAGTTCATCGCTGTTCGCGCCAGACGAGACCGAGCAGGCCGTCGGGCGGTACGTCGCCGATGATCTGCAGCCTCACCGTGTGCACCTCCCCCGCGGCCAGGACGAGGCCAGGCCCTCCCTCGCCGAGGCGAAGACTGGTCTCCGGGCGCCCGTCGACGTACACCTGTACGTTCGGGCTGGCCGAGCCGGAGGTGTACCAATCGACCTCCACCGGGATGTCGCCGGCCCGGTACGTCGAGAAGAGCTCCCGTGATCCCGGGGCGGACTCATCGTGACGGACCATGCGGAACTCGCTCCCGCCGTCCATCTCGAGCTCCTGCACCTGGTGGCCGGCGACCGTGGCCGCGGGTTCGGGGATGCGGTAGACGGCGGCACCGATCTGCCCGTCCGCCGGTGCCGCCCTCTCACCACCGGATCCCTTGGTGAGCCAGATCCGGAGCGTGTGCTCGCCCTCCAGCGGATACTCCGGCCCGAGCTGGTAGGCGATCCAGCGGCCCGAGAGCAGCTCGACGTCGCACGGCAGCTCTCCCGGCTCTCCGTCGTCCATCGCGACGTGCAGGGTGTACCCGCTGCCCACGCCCTCGCAGACGGCCCGCCACTCGGTGTTGCGCGAGGCCACGGCGGTGAACACGATCTCGCTTCGTCCGGTGGCGACCTCGGCGTCGATGAGGGTTCGGCCGGCGAACGTCTCGACGAACAGGTCGCTCGTCGGACCGGGTGGCGTCACGACCGGCGCGGTGCGGTCGAACGGGTTCACTCCCAGAGCCGCCAACCCGGCCGCGGGCAGCACGATCGCCCCCACCGCCGCCACGACCAGTGCACGGCGAGCCCGGATCCTGGCCGCACGTCGCCGGACCGCCGCGCCCCGGCTGACGGCCTCGGTGTCCTCGACGGCGTCGGCATGCGCGCGCAACGTGTCCTGAAGCTGCTGGATGCTCATCGCGCCGCCTCCCCGTGCGTCTCCTGGACCGAAGCGTCGTCGAGGCGCAGCTTGGCCAGTGCCTTCACCCGCTGGCTCTTCACGGTGCCCACCGAGCAGCCGAGCAACCGAGCCGTCTCCGCTTCGCTGAGGTCCTCGGCGTACCGCAGCACGATCACCGCCCGCTGCCTCCTCGGCAGCCTGCCCAACGCCGTCCACAGGTCATGCGTCGCCGCACGGTCCGCGTCGTTCCGCCTGCGCCGCCACCAGGTCGCGTAGGTGTTGACCAGGATCTTGCTCACGTACGCCGCCGGGTCGCCGTCGATCCGCGACCAGGACCGCCACGCCTTCACCAGCGCCGTCTGCAGCAGATCCTCGGCGCGCTCCCGATCGTGGGTCAGCAGGTAGGCGGTCCGCAGCAGCCGCGTGGAGCAGGCCTCGACGAAGTCGTCGAACTCCCGCGCAGCTTCCGCTCCGCTCCGCTTCCCCGAGACCTGGGTCGCGTCCACGTCCCCTCCCCGCTCGCCGCCCCCGACGAGGCGCCGCTGTCAAGGACGACCAGTTCGACCCCGGGAAAGGCTGTCCCCTCCGAGGGTAGGACGTCGCGAGTCACGCCGCGAGGGTCTGGTCCAGGAGTACGTCGCGCAGCGTGAACTCCGCCCGGGACAGGGGCGGTGGATCTTGTCCCCAGGTGTCAGGTGGTGGGCTGGTGTAGACGTGGCCCGTCGGTGTGATCGTGGTGATGCTGCCGTCGGGGCCGGGTCGGGCTTGCCAGCCGAGGGCTTCTTTGGCTTGGTTGCATCGTTCGCACAACCCCTGCAGATTCTGGGCGCTGGTTTCTCCGCCATCGGCGTGACGCTCGATGTGGTCGATGTTGCGGATCGGGGCGTCACAGCCGTTGGTGCGGCAGATCCCGCTGTCGCGGGTGGTGATGAACTCGGCGAGTCCGTCGGGGGCTTTGCGGGAGCGTGATTCCATCGCGACCAGTTGCCCGGCGGGGTCGGTGAACAGGCGGCGCACGAAGACCTCGGCATCGGCCAGCGCCTCCCGCGCCCAGCTGGCGGGGACCGGGCCGTAGCCCTCCACCAACGCGGGCTGGTCGCTGGTGTTAGCAAGTGAGTCGGCGGTCATGACGATCTTGACCTCGATCCGCGGCTTCGCCCCGGTCTCGCGGCCGGTGACCCGGTCGACCAGGGTGTCGGCCATGACCTGACCCCGGGACCGTTCATCACCGGCGGCACGGGCGGCATTGGCGGCCTGATCCAAGGCGGCGAACACGGCGACGCCGTCCTTGACCGGGAGCAGGGCGCCGAGCCAGGTCATCGTGTCCGGCGCCGGCCGCACACTCACCCGGCGGTCTTTCTCGGCGTTGGCGGCTCGGGCGACCACGGAGGCTTGGTCGAGGGTGATGGCGAGCTTCTTGGCGGCGTTCTCGAGCTGCCGCAGTCCCATCGACATCGCCTTCGCGGGCTTCCCGTTCGACCCGGTGGCACAGAGTTCGTGGTCGATGACCCGACGGTCATCGAGCGAGAGGCAGGCGGTTTCGCGGGCCAGGATGGTGGCCTGCCACTGCGAGAACAGCCCGGCCTTCATCAGAGCGAGCGTGTGCGGCATCTCGGTGAGGAGGATCTTCGCCAGTCCGAGCAGCTTCGCACCCCGAGCCGGTGAGACCCGCCGGGCGAGCGCGACCTGCGAGGCCACCCCTTCGCCAAGCTTCCGGGCCGGCACGCCGGCCTTGGTCTGCCGTGCCCGGGCGGCTTCCTCGAGACGCACCGAAGCCTCTGCCTGCACCGCCTCCGCGCGGCACTTGACCGCTTCGAGGCGAGAGATCCAGTCGACCAGCTCGCGCTCGGGCGCACCGGGAGGTGGCCCGTCAAGGAGGCGGTCGAGGGTCTCGTACATAATGCTTATTATATGCGATCGATCATCATGGCACCACCTATTTTTGCTGGTCAGACCCACATTACACAGTTAGCGAACAAGACACGTGAGTGCTGCGCCACACTCTCGCCGCCGCCCCGATACAGCGAAATCTTTCTCGATCGGGTGCCGAGTCAAGGACCGCGAAGCGGCCGGCGAAGCCGGCGCCCGAAGGGCGTCCTTGACGCGGTGCACGATTGAGAAACACTCAAAGCAAGGGTCGGCGGCGAACCCTGAAACGAAAACACAGTCGCTGAACCGAGGTTTCCTCACGGGTGGTCTCGACAAGCTCGACCACCGGTGCACCGGGTCCCGACACGCCTCCGCCCAGCGGAAAACTACTTCTTGTCGCCGGAAGTCTGAGTGGTGGAGAGAGCAGCGACGAAGGCCTCCTGAGGCACCTCGACGCGACCGACCATCTTCATCCGCTTCTTGCCCTCCTTCTGCTTCTCGAGCAGCTTGCGCTTACGCGAGATGTCACCGCCGTAGCACTTGGCGAGGACGTCCTTGCGGATGGCGCGGATGTTCTCACGAGCGATGACACGGGCGCCGATGGCGGCCTGGATGGGCACCTCGAACTGCTGCCTAGGGATGAGCTCCTTGAGCTTGCCGGCCATCATGACGCCGTAGTTGTAGGCGGCGTCGCGGTGGACGATGGCGGAGAAGGCGTCGACGGGCTCGCCCTGGAGCAGGATGTCGACCTTGACCAGGTCGGCGGCCTGGTCGCCGGAGAACTCGTAGTTGAGCGAGGCGTACCCCTTGGTCTTCGACTTGAGCTGGTCGAAGAAGTCGAAGGCGATCTCGCCCATCGGCAGGACGTAGCGCATCTCGACGCGGTCCTCGGAGAGGTAGTCCATCCCCTGCAGGGTGCCGCGCTTGTTCTGGCACAGCTCCATGATGGTGCCGATGTAGTCGGACGGCGCCAGGATCGTGGCGTTGACGACCGGCTCGCGGACCTCGTTGATCTTGCCCTCGGGGAACTCCGAGGGGTTGGTCACGATGTGCTCGGTGCCGTCCTCCATGACCACGTCGTAGACCACGTTGGGCGCGGTCGAGATCAGGTCGAGGTTGAACTCGCGCTCGAGCCGGTCGCGGGTGATCTCCATGTGGAGCAGGCCCAGGAAGCCGCAGCGGAAGCCGAAGCCGAGAGCGCCGGAGGTCTCCGGTTCGTACGTCAGCGCAGCATCGTTGAGCTGAAGCTTGTCGAGCGCCTCGCGCAGGTCGGGGTACTGGTCGCCGTCGATGGGGTAGAGCCCGGCGAAGACCATCGGGTTGGGGTGGGAGTAGCCACCAAGCATCTCCTCGGCGGGCCGGCCGTTGTTGGTGACGGTGTCACCGACGCGCGACTGGCGCACGTCCTTCACGCCGGTGATCAGATAGCCGGTCTCGCCCACGCCGATGTGGTCGGCCTTCACCGGCTCCGGCGAGATCACGCCGAGCTCGAGCATCTCGTGGACGGCTCCGGTCGACATCATCTTGATCTTGTCGCGGTGCTTCAGCGAGCCGTCGAAGACCCGGACGTACGTCACGACGCCCCGGTAGGTGTCGTAGACCGAGTCGAAGATCAGCGCCCGCGCGGGCGCGTCCGGGTCACCCACCGGCGGCGGGGTCTGCGCCACGATCTCGTTGAGCAGCGCCTCGACGCCGAGCCCGGTCTTGGCGCTCACCTGGAGCACGTCCTCGGGCTCGCAGCCGACGAGGTTGGCCAGCTCCAGGGCGTACTTCTCCGGGTTGGCCGAGGGCAGGTCGATCTTGTTGAGCACCGGGATGATGTGCAGGTCGGCACCCATCGCCAGGTAGAGGTTGGCCAGGGTCTGCGCCTCGATGCCCTGGGCCGCGTCGACGAGCAGGATCGCCGCCTCGCAGGCCTGCAGGGACCGGGAGACCTCGTAGGTGAAGTCGACGTGGCCGGGGGTGTCGATCATGTTGAGGACGTACGTCTCGCCCTCGACGGCGTTCTCCTGGCCCTCGGTGACCGTCCACGGCATCCGCACGGCCTGGGACTTGATCGTGATCCCGCGCTCGCGCTCGATGTCCATGCGGTCGAGGTACTGCGCCCGCGCGGCGCGCTCGTCGACCACACCGGTCAGCTGCAGCATCCGGTCGGCCAACGTCGACTTGCCGTGGTCGATGTGGGCGATGATGCAGAAGTTGCGGATGATCGCCGGGGGCGTGGAGCCGGGCTTCGGGGCAGCACTCATGATGGGGGCCATCCTCCCACGCTCAGTACTGATGGAACCAAAGCGGCAGCTGCACCGACTCGCCCGGGCACGTCACGTTGCGGTCGCGACCACCCTCGAGCCACTGCACCATCACCGCGGCACCGCCCTGGAACATCCACTCCCCGTCGCAGCGCTCCAGCGCCGCGGCCCGCGACGTCTCGCCCGCCGGGCGCCACTCGGGCAGCTGCAGCTGGAGGTCTCCGACGATCGGTGTCCACAGCCCCTCGATCGAGTAGACCCCGACCCGCTTCCCGGCGTCTCGGTAGCCGGCCACGGCACCCTGGACGACCGCCTGGTTGGCCGCGACGTCGTCGGACCACTCCCACACCGCGACCGGCTCGACGTCGAGCCACACCGAGGGAGACTCCAGCCCGGCACGCTTCATCTGGTCGAGGTTCCACCGAGCCTGCTGGTAGCCCACGTTGGTCAGCCGGCCGATCTTCGTCTCCGGGTCTCCGGGGCCCTCCTCGCCACGCTCGCGGAGGGTGGCGGCCGTGGGATAGGAGACGACCGCGTAGGCCGAGGTCATCACCTTGTTCTTCTTGGCCCACTCGGCCTGTGAGGCCAAGCAGGGGTTGGGGGTGAACGCCGGGCCGTTGGTGAGCCCGATGATCACGTACTCCGCCGACTCGAGCGGCATCGGCAGCCCCAGCGTCCGGCGCTCCTTGATGCCCATCCCCTCAGGGCACTGCGGCCAGCTCAGGTCACCGCCCTCGACGATCCCACGGTCCTGAGCGGGTGCGACGGACGGGATATCGAGCGACTCAGGCGCGCGTGGCGCCGGGCTGGCCTGCTTTCCGGTCTCGGTCTCGGGCTCCGCAGGCGCCGACGGCGAAGCCGACTCCGCCTCGGTCCTCGGCTCGGCGGCGCAGCCGAACACCGCCGGCGCCACCAGGAGCAGTAGCGCGGCGACGTACGTCTTCCTTCTTGCCCACATCACCGCAGATACTGCCAGCCGTATCCCAGCAGGTCACACCTGCGCGAAGTCGTCTCCCATCACGGGACGGATCTCGATGGGCTCACCGAGGACCGCGACGATCCGCGACACGATGTCGATGGCGCGCTGCTGGCTGGCCACGTCGATGACCGCGAAGCTGGCCAGCACCTCCTTCAGCTCGGCGAACGGACCGTCGGTGGCGACGGGGCCGTCCTCACCTGGCCGGACCGTGACGGAGACCGCGGGGTGCCCAAGCCCCTCGGTGCTGACCAGCTCGCCGTTGGCGACCAGCTCCTCCTCGAACTTCTGGTACTCCGCGAAGGCCGCGAGCGCTTCCTCGGAGGCGGTGTCCGAAGCTTCCCACGCGTCGGCGGGCGTGTATCCCAGCAACAGGTATTTCATGCCCTCGAAACTAGTCTCTGTGGACATGGCCGGACCAGCGGTTCTCGAGGACCTTCTTCGTACGGAGGCGCCGTACGTCCTCGGCGCCCTGGTCCGCCGCTTCGGACGGTTCGAGGCGGCCGAGGACGCGGTCCAGGAAGCGCTGCTGGACGCCAGCGTCCAGTGGGCGCGCGACGGGGTGCCGGAGAACCCGCGCTCGTGGCTGACCCGGATCGGATACCGGCGGATGGTGGACCTGCTCCGCACCGAGCAGGCGGCCCACCGTCGCGAGCTGCAGGTCGGGATCGCCGAGGTGGTCACTCCGGCAGGCCCAGCGGCGGCGAGCGACGACAGCTTGACGCTGTTGCTGCTGTGCTGCCATCCAGCGCTGTCGCGGACCTCCCAGGTCGCCCTCACGCTGCGCGCCGTCGGGGGACTGACGACGACCGAGATCGCCCATGCGTACGGCGTCTCGGAGACCACCATGGGCACCCGGATCAGCCGGGCGAAGCAGACGCTGCGCAAGGCAGACGCCCGGTTCACGCCTCCCGGAGAGGGGGAACGCGAGGAGCGGGTCGGTGCGGTGCTCGACGTGCTCTATCTCGTCTTCAACGAGGGCTACACCGCCACCGCCGGGGCCGAGCTGGGCCGGGTCGACCTGGCGCACGAGGCGATCCGGCTGACCCGGATGCTCCGCCGGATCGCTCCCGATCAGCCCGAGGTCGCCGGACTGCTGGCGCTGATGCTGCTCACCGAGACACGCCGGCCCGCACGCACCGCCCCGGACCTCGGCCTGGTGCCGCTGGCCGAGCAGGACCGGACGCGGTGGGACCGGGCTCTGCTCGACGAGGGCGTGGCAGTGCTGGAGGAGGTGTGGGGCGCCGGCGAGCCGGGGCCCTTCCTGCTCCAGGCGGCGATCGCAGCCGTCCACGCGCGAGCGGAGTCCCCAGCAGACACCGACTGGCGCGAGATCCTCGGCCTCTACCTGCTGCTGGAACGTACGCTGCCCACCGCACCGGTGCGCCTGGGCCGGGTGGTCGCGGCGGCCCAGGCGTTCGGCCCGGTGGTCGGTCTGCGGCTGCTCGACGAGCTCGACGCCGAGCACGGCCTCGCCGGCGATCCGTTGACCGCGCAGCGGTTCCTGGCGGTGCGGGCGCACCTGCTCGACCAACGGCGCGACCCGTCCGCAGCCGCCCAGTTCCGGGCGGCTGCGGAGCTGACCGCCAACGAGGCCGAGCGCGACTATCTGCTGCGGCGCGCGGATCAGGCCCGGGTCATCGTCGACTCGTAGCCGCCCTGGCCGGCGTAGTCCCACTCGCCGGTCATGACGTCGCCGGTCTCGTCGAAGACGCCGACGAACTTGACTGGCGATCCCTTCTCCCCGCCCCAGATGGTGAGCGTGTCGCCGTCGAGCTCGTAGACGTAGTCGAGGGTGGCGCCGGTGTTGTCGTAGTAGCGCGAGTGCACGTCGGCGCTCGGCTCCTCACCGAAAGGACGCAGGTTGCCGATCACCTCGATCCCGGTCGTGACCTGCCCGAACTGCTCCAGGCGAACGTCCTGGAGCAGGAAGTAGCCACCGTCCATCCAGCGGTAGGTGACCTCGCCCTCCGCTCCGCCGGTGACCTTCCAGGTGCCGATCAGCCGATCCAGGGCGCGGACCGCCGGGCTCGGGGCGGGCGCTGCGGGCGTGGCGTACTCGTCGTTCATGATGTCGCTCCTCAGGTACGGCCGGCGTCTCCGGCCTTCACCCCTCTCTCGGAGCCCGCCCGGCGATCTCGACATCATGGTGAAAAGAATTTTCTTCACCCGCTGCAGACACCTTCCGCGTACGTGTTCACCGACACGACCCGCGGAACTCACCAGTAGTTCCGCGGGCATCGGCAGGTTTTGCTCATGACCCCACTCAACCGCCGCTCCGTCCTCGGCCTCGGTGCCGCCGCCGGTGCCGGACTCGTCATCCCCACGACCGCAGCAGCCGCGCACGCCGCCCGCACCGCCCCCGCCTCCGCCCCCGCCTTCGTCCGCGGCAACCGCCCGACCCTCACCCACGGCGTCCAGTCGGGCGACGTCGGCGCCCGGGGCGGGGTCCTGTGGAGCCGAGCGGACAAGACCTCCCGCCTGGTAGCCGAGATCTCCACCGACGAGTCGTTCCGCCGGGCGCGCCCGGTCGGCGGACCGGTCGTGACCGCGACGAGCGACTTCACCGGCGAGCTGAAGGTCGACGGCCTCGAGGCGGGGCGCGACTACTTCTACCGGGTCCGCGCCGTCGACCCCCACGACCCGCGGCGCGGTAGCGCCTGGGAGCTGGGCCGTCTCCGCACGGCGCCGAGCAAGCGCCAGGACATCCGGTTCCTGTGGTCCGGCGACATCGCCGGCCAGGGCTGGGGAGCCAACCCCGACTTCGGTGGCTTCCGGATCGCGCCCGCGATGGCGGCGCGCGAGGCCGACTTCTTCCTGAGCTCCGGTGACAACGTCTACGCCGACGGCCCGCTCACCTCGACCGTGACCCTCCCCGACGGGCGGGTCTGGAACAACATCGTCACCGAGGAGAAGCACAAGGTCGCCGAGACGCTGGCCGAGTTCCGCGGCCAGTACGCCTACAACCTGCTCGCCGACAACTGGCGGGCCTTCCTCGCCCAGACCCCGATCGTGGCGCAGTGGGACGACCACGAGGTCACCAACAACTGGTACCCGGGCGAGATCCTCCCCGACGACGGCCGCTACACCGAGCGCCGCGTGGACGTCCTGGCGGCCCGCGCGAAGCAGGCCTTCCACGAGTACATCCCGGTCAGCGACGCCTCCCCCGACCCCGACGGCCGCATCTACCGCAAGCTGTCCTACGGCCCGCTGATGGACCTGTTCGTCCTCGACATGCGCACCCACAAGGACGCCAACACGACCGACGCGGAGACGAGCGCCGACGGCGGCGTGCTCGGCGAGCGCCAGACCCGCTGGCTCCTGCGCGAGCTGGCCGCCTCCCGCGCCACCTGGAAGGTCATCGCCGCCGACCTGCCGATCGGCCTGATCGTTCCCGACGGTCCCCTGCAGGAGGGCATCTCCCAGGGCGACGGCGGTGCCCCGCTGGGCCGCGAGCTCGACATCGCCAAGGTGCTCACCGGGCTCAAGCGCCTCGGCATCCGCAACCACGTCTGGCTGACGGCCGACGTCCACTACACGGCCGCGCACTCCTACCACCCCGACCGCGCGGCCTACCAGGACTTCGACCCGTTCTGGGAGTTCGTCTCCGGACCGCTCAACGCCGGTGCCTTCGGCCCCAACAAGCTCGACGCCACCTTCGGTCCGGCCGCCGAGTTCGTGGCCGCTCCCCCGGCCGCGAACACCTCACCCGCCGACGGCTTCCAGTTCTTCGGCGAGGTCGAGATCGACGGACGTACGCAGCAGCTCACCGTCACTCTCCGCGACGTCGACGGCGGTGCTCTTTTTACGAAGACGCTGGACCCGAGTTTCCGTTAGGGTCTGCGGGCCAGGGCGTGTCTGTTGTGAGGACACGCCCTAGCCGTCTCCCGTTCGGGCCCAGGAGGACCAGCAGACCATGAGTGAAATTCATGTCGTCCCCAAGGACATGAAGACATCCATCGGCATCGCCACCGACGCCGAGAGCGCCGTACGCAAAGCCGACTCCGCCGGCTATCTGAGCAAGGCGGGCGCGGCGATCCCCGGGGCGGAGTCGGTCGGCTACATGTCCGAGCTCGGCACCCGCTGGACCGACGAGACCAAGGCCGCGGCCGACAGCTCTCAGAAGCTCGCCGCGGAGATGCAGAAGGCCCTCGACGAGTTCGAGGCCGCCGACAAGGCCGCCGGCGAGAAGGGCGGAAAGGTCATGGGCCCGAACTGATGGCGATCACGTTCGGCCAGGTCAAGACCTGGAAGGCGGCACCCCTGGGCGACGCCGGCGACGGGCTCAAGGTCGACCTCCGCAAGCTGGAGACCAGCCGCGACGAGCTCGAGGCCAACGGCGTGGCCAAGTCCTGGACCGGTGCCGCCGCCGATGCGGCCCGCGGCCACCGTGACGCCCTCGTCGCCCAGCTGAGCACCCACATCACCGGCAAACAGCAGATGCAGAAGGCGCTCTACGCCGCCGAGCCCGAGGTCGAGGCCATCGAGCGTCTCGTGCAGGGGATCCTGGACCGGGCCAAGACGAACGAGTTCACTGTCGGCGACGACGGCTCGGTGACCAGCACCGCTACGCCGCCCACCTTCAAGAGCCGCTACGAGGCCGAGGAGTGGGGCAACAGCCGCCAGAACATCGCCCAGGAGCTCGCCGACGACATCACCGACGCCCTCGCCAAGGCAGCCGGCGTGGACCAGCTCCTCACCGACGGCATCCCCACCGGCACCGACCAAGGTCTCGACCAGACCCGCGACCAGCGCGGGATGGCTTCCCCCGAGACCGCCGAGCGGTGGGCCCAGCTCACCGATGACGAGAAGCGGGCGATCATCGACCAGAAGATCGAGGAGCTGGCCGACGAGTACGGGCTCGAGGTCGACGACATCATCTGGGACGGCTCGCTCGGCAGCACCAACGGCTCCTGGAGCGAGGGTGAGCGCACCGTACGCCTCAACCCGAACAACCTCGACAACCCCGACATCCTGCACACCGTGGCCCACGAGCTGCGCCACGCGCGCCAGCACGAGGCGATCAGGGACAACAACGACTTCCAGTTCTGGTGGGAGGACGACCCCTTCGACATGCATGAAGAGGACGGCATCACCGAGGAGCAGGCCGAGGAGTGGGAGGACAACTTCGACGACTACAAGCCCTCCGACCAGGACTTCGACGCCTACTACAACCAGCCCGTCGAAGCCGACGCCCGCAAGTCCGGCCGCGAATATCTCGACAACCTGACGCCCGCTGAGCTCGACCGCCTCCTGAAGGAGTCGAAATGACGACGTACGCCGACCTGGTCACCGCCTACCTCGACGACCCCGGCCCCGAGACGCTGGCGCCGCTGCGCCGCGCGATCCGCAACTCCGCCAACTTCACCGTCGACCTCGACCTGGCCCCGATCGACAGGCTGCTCGCCGACGGCGCGTACGCCGAGGCCGCGACCGCGCTGCGCGCCCTGATGCCCGGGGCGATCTTCAGCCCCTCGGCCCACCTGCGCCTGGCGACCGCGCTGGAGCGCTCCGGCGAGGAACGCTCCGCCGCCCGCGAGCGGCAGGTGGCCAGCGCCGCCCTGCGGAGCATCCGGGCGAGCGGCGACGGTAGCGAGGAGCACCCCTGGACGGTGCTGCGGATCAACGACGAGTACGACCTGCTCCGCGCCCTCGGCAAGGTGCCCGGGCGCCAGGATCTCCTGGAGGCCGGCGGGAGGCGGATCGACCGCCACACCTGCACCGACGGCACCCTGGTCCACTTCGACGCGACGGCGCTCGTCTGATGGCGATCACGTTCGGCGACGTCAAGAACTGGAAGGCCGCGCCGCTCGGCGACGCCGGTGACGGCCTCAAGGCCGATCTCCGCAACCTGGAGACCAGCCGCGACGAGCTCGAGGCCAACGGTGTGGCCAAGTCCTGGACCGGCGTCGCCGCCGACGCCGCCCGCGGCCACCGCGACAGCCTCGTCAAGGATCTCAGCAGCCACATCACCGGCAAGCAGGAGATGCAGAAGGCCCTCTACACCGCCGAGGGCGAGGTCGAGGTGATCGAGCGCCTCGTCCAGGGCATCCTCGATCGCGCCAAGACGAACGAGTTCACCGTCGGCGACGACGGCTCGGTGACCAGCACCGCCACCCCACCGACGTTCAAGAGCCGGTTCGAGGCCGAGGAGTGGGGCAACAGTCGCCAGAACATCGCCGAGGAGCTAGCCGACGAGATCGAGAAGGCACTGGCCAAGGCGGTCGGCGTCGACGCCATCCTCGCCCGCGGTCTGCCGACCGGAATCGACGAGGAGGGCGACGAGTACGGCAACATCGACCCGGCGATCGCGGAGAAGTGGGAGACGCTCACCATCGAGGAGCGCAAGGCCGTGCTCGAGGAGATGACCAGGAAGATCGCCGAGGAGAGCGGCGTCGACATGCCCACCATCGACTGGGACGACCTGGGCAACGACACCTGGGACGACGGCAGCATCACCTACGGCTACTGGAACGACGAAGAGCCCACCATGGCGCTCAACCCCAACGTGCTCGACGATCCCGGCCAGCTGATCAACACCGTCGCCCACGAGGTCCGCCACGGTCGCCAGCACGAGGCCATCGACGACATGAACGACTGGCAGTTCTGGTGGGAGGACGACCCCTTCGACGAGCACAAGGCAGACGGGATCACCGAGCAGCAGGCCGAGGAGTGGGAGGACAACTTCGACGACTACAAGAGCACCGACAACGGCGCCACGTTCGACGAGTACTACAACCAGCCGGTCGAGGTCGACGCCCGCAACTCCGGCCGCGACTACCTGAACAACCTCACCGAGGAGGAGTTCAACCGGATCCTGGAGGAGTCGCGATGACCACGTACGCCGACCTGGTCACCGCCTACCTCGACGACCCCGGCCCCGAGACCCTCGGATCGCTTCGGCGCGCCGTGCGCGGCTCCGCCGGCTTCACCCCCGACCTCGACCTCGACGACGTCGACCGGCTGCTCGCCGACGGCGCGTACGCCGAGGCCGTGACCGCGCTGCAGCGGGTCATGCCCGGGGCGATCTTCAGCCCCTCGGCACATCTGCGGATGGCGACCGCGCTGGCGGGATCCGGCGAGGAGCGGGCCGCGGCGCGGGAGCGGCAGGTCGCGCGGGCGGCGCTGCGCAGCATCCGCTCCACCGGCGACGGCAGCGAGCAACATCCGTGGTCGGTGCTGCGTATCAACGACGAGTACGACATGCTCCGAGCACTCCACAAGGTCCGGGACCGCCAGGACCTCGTCGAGACCGGCGGCCGTCGTCTCGACCGCCTCACCTGCACCGACGGCACCGTCGCCTACTTCGACGTGACCTCGATCGCCTGACAGACCCGAGAAGGACCGATGAAAGCCCCAACGTACGTCCTCAGCGTCCCGCTCATCGGCGCGCTCACCGCCGCGCTCCTGGCCGGGTGCGCCGGCGACCCCGACCGGGACGGCTGCGACATCTCGGCGCTGGGGACGGCCGGCGACTCGATCAGCCTGGCTGCCGCGGTGGCGCCCTCGCGGCTGGTGGCCGGCTCGCTGACCGCAGGCGCCGACGGGACGTACGTCGTGGCGAGCTGCACCGACGGCACCTGTCGCTGGAACGCCGGCGGCGGTGCGTACGAACCGATCTCCGAGACCGGCTACGGCGCCATCAGCCCCGACCTCACGCTGGTGGCGCGGAAGGTCGGCTGCTCGGACATCGCGCTGGTCGAGGTGGACCGCGACGAAGAGGTCCAGCGGCTCGAGGGCCTGCCGAACCCGAAGGTCACCGATGCGAGCCCCGTGGGCGAGATCGCGTTCAGCCCCGACGGTGAGCTCGTGGCCGGTGCCGGGCTCGAAGGCGACCTGATCGTCTGGTCGGTCGAGGACGGCGAGGAGGTGGCGAGCGCCGACCTCGGCAACGGCATCGGGTCGATCTCGTTCAGCCCGGACGGCACGCTGGTGGCGGTCGCCTCCGGCGACCGCGTCTCGATCCTCGAGGCCGACTCGGGCGACGAGGTGGACACTCTCGCAGCTGCGCGCGGCGCCGACCCGGCCTGGAGTCCCGACGGGCGCTGGATCGCCGGGGTCACCACCGAGGGCTACCCCACGGTCTGGGACGCCAAGACGTTCGAGGCCGTCGAGTCGCTTCCGGGTCAGCCGGCCACGGCGGTCGCGTTCTCGCCGGACTCCCGGTCGCTGGCCGTCACCGCTGACCCCGGCGACGTCCGGCTGATGCTGTGGGCGCCCGCCGCGCTGGGTGGTTCGGGTGGGGCCCGCGAGGTCGCACAGGCACCGGCGATGACCTCGAACGTGATCTTCAGTCCTGACGGCAAGACCCTCTACACCGCGTCAGCCAGGGAGGGCCTCGCCGCCTGGGACGTCGCCACCGGGAGGCCCGCCGGGAAGTTCGACCAGCCGCCGATGCCCGAGTAACGCTCCGCTGGCGCATCACCACCGGCGTACACAAGGATGTGAGGGTGAGCGCGATCCCGACGAACATCCCGCACGGGCAGACCGCCCGCCGCCTGGAGTGGCCCCACCTGCCCCCGTTCCTGCGGGCCTCGATCGAGAAGCGGCTCGGTGGCGGTCCGGTGGTCTCGGCGCAGTCGCACGGCGCCGGCTTCACGCCGGGGTTCGCCTCGGTGCTGACCTGTCAGGACGGGTCCCAGCACTTCGTGAAGGCCGCCTCCGCCAAGGCGCAGCGCGACTCCGCGGCACTCCACCGCGAGGAGGCGGCGAAGCTGAAGAAGCTCGCCGGCTGGGTGCCGAGCCCGAAGCTGAAGTGGTTCGACGACGGCGAGTGGGTGGTCCTGGCCTTCGAGTACGTCGAGTCACGGCTGCCGTCGCGGCCGTGGACGTCCTCGGACCTGGAGGTCGTGTCAGGGGCACTGGTCGAGACCGCCGCTGCGCTCACCCCGGCCCCGGGCATCGGCTGGCCGACCTTCGCCGAGGAGCACGCCTCCTACCCTGCGTTGTGGGACCGGGTCGCCGGCTACCCGCACGCCGACCGGGCGGCCTCGCTCGCGGCCGGCTTCGCGGAGCACACGGCCGGGGAGACGCTGGTCCACCTGGACGTACGCGACGACACCATCCTCATCCGCCCCGACGGCGGCGTGCTGCTGGTCGAGTGGACCTGGCCGGTGATCGGTGCCGACTGGATCGACTCGCTCCTGCTGCTGGTGGGGCCGCGCGGCGACGGTCTCGACGCCGAGTCGTTCCTGGCCGCGCATCCCTTGCTGTCCAAGGCGGACCCGGAGGCCATCGACTCGGTCCTCGCGCTGTTCGCCGGCTACTTCCTGGCCGCCGCCGACCAGCCGGTGAAGACGACCTCGCCCCACCTCCGCAGGATGCAGCGGTGGCAGGGCGAGGTGTGTCTGGACTGGCTGGCGGAGCGTCGGGGCTGGAGGTCGTGCGGGTAGGGACTGCCGACGCGCAGCAGGCAGAACCTGCCCGCGCGACCTCCAGGTCAGGACCCGGCGTAGAAGGCGTCGATGCGCGCCTTCTCCCGCTCCTCGACGACGTTGCGCTTCACCTTGAGAGACGGGGTCAGCTCACCGCGCTCGACGGTCAGGTCGTGCTCGAGGATCTCCCACTTCTTGATGGTCTCCCAGCGGTTGAGGCCGGCGTTGAGCTCGTCGACGTAGCCGCCGATCAGCTCACGCACCTGCGGCGAGGTGACGATCTCCTCGTAGGACTTACCCTCCAGCCCGTTGGCGGCGCCCCAGGCGGTGATCGACTCGGGGTCGAGGGCGATCAGCGCGCTGACGAAGTTGCGGTTGGCACCGAAGACGAGGAACTGGCTGGTGTAGGGGCACAGCGCGGCGAACTTCGACTCGATCGCCGGCGGCGCGACGTACTTCCCGCCCGAGGTCTTGAACAGCTCCTTGATCCGGCCGGTGATGGTGATGTAGCCCTCCTCGTCGATCGAGGCCTTGTCACCGGTGTGGTACCAGCCCTCGGCGTCGAGCGCCTTGGCGGTCTCCTCGGGCAGGTTGTGGTAGCCCGGCATCACGTGCGGGCCGCGGATGAGCAGCTCGTCGTTCTCGCCGATCTTCACCTCGCTGCCCGGGAACGCCTTGCCGACCGTGCCGAGCTTGTTCTCCTGCAGGGTGCCGACGGACGCGCCCGCGGCGTTCTCGGTCGAGCCGTAGCCCTCCATGATCAGGATCCCCGCGGCCCGGAACCACTCGGCGATGTCGCGGTTGAGCGGCGCGGAGCCGGAGATGAAGAAACGTACGCGGCCACCGAAGCGGTCACGGACCTTGCTGAGCACGAGCTTGTCGAGCACGGCGTGCTTCAGGGCGATGCTGGCCGGGACCGACTTGCCCTCGCGCAGCAGCCGGTCGCGGGCGATGCCGTTGGCGAAGGCCGCGTCGAAGAGCTTCTTCTTCACGCCACCGTCGTTCTCGACCATCATCGTGATCTTGGCGTGGACCTTCTCGAAGATGCGCGGGGCGGCACCCATGAAGGTCGGCTTCACGATCGCCAGGTTGTCGACGATCTTGTCCATCCGGCCGTCGATCGCGGTCGGGAACCCGCAGGCGATCTGGATCGAGAGCAGCACCTTGCCGAAGACGTGCGACATCGGCAGCCACAGGAACTGCAGGTCGTCAGGGCCGAGGACATCGCCCTGGACCCGGACGGCCTCGCCCTCGTAGACCCAGGCGCGGTGGAGCAGGCGCACGCCCTTCGGCCGGCCGGTGGTGCCGGAGGTGTAGACCAGGGTGGCCAGGTGGTCCGGGGTGATCTTGGCTGCGATCTCCTCGATCAGGTCCGGGTGGTCGGCGAGGTACTTGTCACCGATGGCCGCCAGGTCGTCCAGGCCGATGACCCGGTCGCCGTCGGTCTCACCGTCGAAGGTGATGACCTTGACGATCTCGGGCAGGTCGGCGGCCCTCTCGGCGATCTTGGCGAGCTGGCTGTCGTCCTCGGCGAAGACGAAGCGGCACTCGGCGTCGCCGAGGATGTAGGCGGTGTCGTCGACGTTGGTCGTCGGGTAGACCGTCGTGGTGGCGCCGCCGGCGAGCATCACCGCGAGGTCGGCGATGATCCACTCGTAGCGCGTGGTCGAGGCGATGCCGACCCGCTGCTCGAGCTCGAGACCGAGCGACACGAGGCCCGCAGCGAGGCGGCTGGCCTGGTCGCTGGCCTCCTTCCAGGTCAGCGACTTCCACTCCTCCCCGCCTGCCTCGGTCGTCGAGCCGACCACCGGATAGCGGAACGCCTCCGCGTCAGGGGTCGCCTTGACGCGGTTGAGGAAATGAAGGGCGAAGTTCGCCGGCATCTCGTCGAGAAATGCAAGATCGATCGCGGACTGGGTCGGCATGATTCTCCTGGCCTGCAGTATTTGCGTGGGGGTGGCAATGGGCGGTGTGCACGAGAGGCGCCGCGCGGGGGACCTTAGACGCTCGAGTCGCGTCGCAACAGGGGTCCCGCCCGGAAATCTCGTGACCGAGATCACCACATCCTACCCCCGAGTAGCTACTGAGGGTACGGCGATTTGAGGCCACACGACGCGTGTCTGTAATCTTGACCGTAAGCGTGTTCGCGTAGGCCTCTCCCCTCTCACTTTCCCCGAGGGGCCGGATTGAGAGCTCGCACCACCACACGTCGAAGCACTGGAGATCACTAACCCATGGCGAACATCAAGTCGCAGATCAAGCGCAACAAGCAGAACGAGAAGGCGCACGAGCGCAACAAGGCCGTCAAGAGCGAGCTCAAGACCGTCATCCGCAAGTTCCACGCCGCCGCCGAGGCCGGCGAGAAGGACGCTGCGGTCGAGAGCGCCAAGGTCGCCACCAAGAAGCTCGACAAGGCCGTCTCCAAGGGCGTCATCCACAAGAACCAGGCCGCCAACCGCAAGTCGGCGATCGCCAAGAAGGCTGCCTCCCTCTGAGGTAAGCCAACCCGAAGCCCCCGTCCTGCGTGGCGGGGGCTTTCGCATTTGCCGAGACGTCGGCCGAGTCGGCAGTTGTGGCGGCCGAGTCGGCAGTTGTGGCGGCCGAGTCGGCAGTTGTGGCGGCCGAGTCGGCAGTTGTGGCGGCCGAGTCGGCAGTTGTGGCGGCCGAGTCGGCAGTTGTGGCGGACGAAACTCGAGTTTCGTCCGCCACAAGTGCAGTTTCGGCCCCCAGAAGTGCAGACTCGGCGTGGTTGTGGTCAGCGCTGCCGGAGGGCAGCGATGGTGAGGACGAGGCGCTCGAGCGTGTACGCAGGGTCGCTGGCGGCGCCCTTGAGGTCGGCGTCGGCCCGGGCGACCGAGCGGAGGGCCTCGCCGATGGCTTCGCGCGACCAGCCGCGGGCGAGAGCGGCGATGGACTTCTGTTTCCAGGGCGGGGTGCCGCTGTCGCGGATGCCGGCGACGTGGTTGGCGACGGTGCGCAGCTGACCGGCCACGGCGGAGAGGACGTAGACCGGGGACGAGCCGGTGTCGAGGGCCCAGCGGATCTCCTCGAGCGCCTTGACCCGGTCGCCGGAGATGATCGCGTCAGCGATCACATAGTTCTTCACCTCGGCGCGGCCGCCGAAGTATTGCTTCACGTGCTCCAGGCCGAGTCGCTTCGCCTCGTTGTCGCCGGCGAGCTGGCTCGCCGCGGCCGCCAGAGCGCGAAGATCCTGGCCAACCGCCTGGATCAGGAACTCGGCGCCCTCCTCGTCGAGGCTCGCTCCGTGGAGTCGCATCTCTGCCTTCACGAAGCTGCCGAACTCACGCGCCTTCAGCTCGACGGACTTGTGCTCGGTCACCTTCGGGAGCTTGCGAAGCTTGGCGAGCGTGCCGCTGCCCTTCTGCCCTCCGCCGTGGACCAGGACGAGCCCGACCTCCTCCGACGGCATCCCGGCGTAGTCCACCAGACCTGCCACGGACTCGTCGGGCAGATTCTCCAGGTTGCGGACCACGACGCAGCGGATGCTCGAGAAGAGCGACGGGGCGCTCAGCTCACCGAGCGTGGCCAGGGTCAGATCGGCGGCGGTCGCCTCGGAGATCTCCGCCTCGGCGTCATACTCCTTCACCGCGGCCTTCGCCGCCGCAACCGTGCGCTCCCCCAGGAACTCCTCCTTGCCCGTCACCAGCGTCACCCGGCCGAGGACATCGGCGGCCGACAGATTTCCGGTGGGGCTCGGGGCGGAGGCGGTGCGTGCCATGGTCAAACCCTCCCACACGGCACCGACACTTATCGTGTCACCACGGCGGCCTCCCCTCCCGACTCGACGACCGCGACCGAGCCGTCGCGGTCGGTGCGGTAGACCTCGGTGCCGCTCTCCTCGAGCCCTTGGACCGTGACCGTGGCGGGGTGCCCGTAGTCGTTGCCGGCACCGACCGAGGTGAGCGCGACCTGCGCGTGCAACGTACGCAGCCAGCCGAGGTCCTGGTAGCGCGAGCCGTGGTGGGGCACCTTGAGCACGTCGATGTCGAGCTCGGCCAGGTCGTCGGCGAGCTGGTCCTGTCCGTCCGGCTCGATGTCGCCGGTCAGCAGGAGGCGCAGACCGTGGGACTCGACGAGGAGGACCACGCTCGCGTCGTTGGCGGTGGAGCCGTCCCCGGGTCCGCGGGTGTCGGAGCCGGCCGTCGGCCAGAGCACCTGGATCCGCGCCTCACCGATGGTCACCGTGGCTCCATAGGGAGCCGGAACCGGCACCACCCCGGCCGCGCCGGCAGTCTCGCCGAGGATCCGCACGCCCGCGGGCGGGTCCTGGAGGCGCGAGGTCCACAGCTCACCCACCCGGCGTCCCGTGAATACACCTTCGACGCCGTTGACGTGGTCGGCGTGGAAGTGGGTGATCACCGCGAGCGGGACGTCGGCGACCTCAAGTCGGTCGAGGCAGTCGTCGACGAGGTCCGGGTCGGGGCCGGCATCGACGACGACCGCGCTCCCCGGCCCCGTACGCACCGCCAGCGCGTCTCCTTGACCGACGTCGCACATCACCAGGACCCACCCCGCCGGCGGCCAGCCCGGGCTCGGCAGCCGCACCAGCGCGACGGCCAGCAGCAGGAGACATCCGGCGACTCCGGTGACCGGATGCCGAAGGACCCGCGGCGCCAGGAACGCGATCGCGGCGCAGACGACCACCAGCACCGTCAGTGCGAGCGGCCCGGTCGCCCAGCCGACCTCGGCGGTCGGTAGCCCGGCGCCGAAGCGGGCGACGGCGATGATCCAGGCGACGCACCAGGTCGCGATCGTGCCTGCGACCATGCCGAGCGGGTCCCACACCAGTCCGAGCACACCTCCCAGCAGGCCGAGCACCGTTGCGGGTGCGACGGCGGGCTCGACGAGCAGGTTGGCGAGCACAGCGACCAGGCTGACCTGGCCGGAGATGGCGGCCACCACCGGCGTGCATGCCAGCTGGGCCGCGGCCGGGACCGCGATCGCCTCCGCACACCACTGCGGCATCCACCGCCGCAGCGCATCACGCCAGGGCGGACCGAAGAGCAGGATGCCGGCGGTGGCCAGCACGGAGAGGGTGAACCCGACCGAGTTCGCCAGCCCCGGGTCGATCAGCAGGAGCCCGATCACCGCGGCACCGAGTCCGCGCAGCGCCCGTTGGCGTCCGTTGTGCGTCATCGCCAGGAGTCCGACCGCTCCCATCGCGGCGGCGCGCACGACGCTCGGCTCGGTGCGCGCAAGCACGACGAAGCCGAGGATGCCGAGCACGCCGACGGCGTACAGACCCCTCCCCCGCACCCCCGCCCAGCGAGCGACGATCAGCAGGAATCCGACCACGAGGGTCAGGTTGGTGCCCGAGACCGCAAGCAGGTGGGTGAGCCCGGTGGTGCGGAAGTCGTCGGCGAGGTCGTCGGAGAGACCGGTGTCATCACCGTCGACCAGGGCCGGGACCAGCGCGGCCTGGTCGGGCGGCCGATGTGCCACCGCGTCCCGGATCGAGCCACGCAGCGCGTCGGAGGCCCGCCACCAGATCCCCGGGCCGGCGACGATCTGTGGTTCACCGGCGATGAGCAACGCGGACTCCTCGTGCGAGTCGCTCTTCCCCAGGCGCCCGGTCGTCGAGACCGTCGTCCCCAGCGGGACATCGGCCCACTCCTCCTCACCGAGCAGCACCACCGGCGTACGCAGCCGGTAGACCACGCCACGTCCCCTGATCTCCCGCACGCTGGCGCGTCGGAGCTGGTAGGTCGCATGCTGGCCGGCCACCTCCTTCGGGTCGCTGGTGACCGTGGCGACCACGCGCACCTGCGCCCTTCGCTCCGCCAGATCCGCGACCGGGTTGTCGCTGACGCGGGCGGCGTGCAGGCCGGCGACGATCGCGGTCCCGGCGATCATCAGAACCAGCGCCAGCACGGTCGGGCGGCGCGTGCGGATCGCCCATCCCCCTCCGATGCCGACGACGGCGGCGAGCAGCACCAGCAGAACCGTGCCGGATCGTCCGCCGGCCAGGGCGACCGGCGCCGCCAACGCCCCCGCCCAGGCACCGGCCCCGAGAAGCGGCAGTCGCAGGTCGCTCACAACGTGACCAGCGGTTCCAAGGAATCGAAGGTCTTCGGTCCGATCCCGTCGACCTCGAGCAGCTCGTCGACCGAGGTGAACGCGCCGTTGGTGGTCCTCCAGTCGATGATCGCCTGCGCCGTCACCGGCCCCACCCCTGGCAGCGTCTCCAGCTCCTCCATGGAGGCGGCGTTGAGACTCACCCCCGCCCCGGGCGGCGCCCCAGCCGCCGGCCCCCTGGAGCCGGGCGCCACAGCGCCCGCTCCCCCGGCGGGCATCCCGACCACGATCTGCTGGCCGTCGCTGAGCAGCGCAGCGAGGTTCAGACCGGCGAGGTGTTTGTGGGAAGCCCCGCCGGCAGCCTCGACGGCATCCACCACTCGCGAGCCGACCGGCAGCACGACGATCCCTGGTTTGAGCACCTTGCCTTCGACGTCGACCGTCACCGTCCCGGCCGACGCCCCGCCCGAGGGCACGGCGGCGACGCTCCCGGGCTCGGCCGAGCCGGTCGGCAGCGACACCAGCGGGGAGGCCGACGGCGATGCCCGGGCGGCCGGCGCCACCTCGGGATCGGCTCGGATCATCCACCAGCAGGCCACCGCCAACCCGGCGACCAGCACCAGCGAGACCACCACCAGATGCCACGGGCCGAGGCTCACCCGCCCGCGCAACGGCTCCGGCAGCATCGCGTCGGGCGAGATCACGACCTGTCGCCGAGACGCGTGACGCCCCGGGACCGGCACCAACGGATCGAGCTCCGCGGTGTCGGTGGCAGCCGGCCCGTCCCACCACGGCGGCTGCCAGTCGTCCTCACCCTCGTCCGCCTCCGTCGGCGGGTCGAGCTCGGCACGCAGCTGCTCGAGTCGTCGCGCGACGGCGTCGGCATGATCGGTGGTCGGTCGGGTGCGCATGCGGCCGAAACTATGCGCCCGCGCCGACGGTTCCGAGCGCGATTTCAGCGCCTGTGGAGAACCCGGTCCTCAACCGTCCCTGTGGACAGCAACCGGCCCACAACAGCGCCAGGAATCAAAGCTGGGGCGCCACGACGACCGCGACACACCCCGGCCCCACGTGCGCCCCGAGCACCGCACCCAGCTCTCCGACACGTACGTCTCCGTCGATCTTGCCGTCCAGCTCGGCGCACAGCCCCTCGGTCATCGCCGCTGCCCGGTCCGGGCTGCCCAGGTGGGCGACCACGACCTCGACGGCATCGGCGTCCTCAGCCGCCTCGATCCCGAGCGCCTGCAGCCGGGCGATCGCCCGCTCGGCCGTACGCACCCGCTCGTGCGGCACGACGCGCCCCTCCTCGATCGTGAGCAGCGGCTTGACCGCCAGCGCCGTCCCGAGCAGCGCCGCGGCAGCGCCGATCCGCCCGCCACGGCGCAGGTACTCGAGCGTGTCCACGTAGAAGTAGGAGCGCGTCGCCGCGACCCGCGACAGCGCGGCCTCCCGCGCCTCGGCAGCACTCCCGCCACGACCCGCGACGGCCGCGGCCGCCATCACCGCGAACCCGACCCCCGGCCCGACCTGCCGCGTGTCCACGGTGATGACCGGAACCGGAGCCTCCCGCGCGGCCAGCATCGAGGACTCACAGGTCGCGCTCAGCTCCGCGGACAGGTGGATGGAGACGATCTCGTCGAAGCCCTCGGCCGCGAGCTTCGCGTAGGCCTCCCCCAGGAGCGCCGGCGAGGGCCGAGAGGTCGTCACCGTCTTGTGCGCGGCCAACGCCGTCAGCAGCGCCTCCGGCGACGTCTCCTCCACCCCGTCGTCGTACGACGTCCCATCCACGATCACCTGCAACGGGACCGATGTGATCAGCTCCGTGGCATCCCCGAGATCGGATGGAAGCATCGCGGTCGAGTCGGTCACGATCGCTACCCGGGCCATGTCCGAAGCCTATCGGGCCTCCCTACGCGGCCAGAACCAAGCGTTTCGCCGCGCGAGCCCGGTCACCACCGATTTAACCCGGACACATGCATCCGCCTGTGAGAATCGCGCACGTGTACGGAAGTCACCGCGCGCGCCCGACGATGCAACGACAGAACCCCGCGCATGTGCGTTCCTGCGAGACGACACCTACGGCCGTTGACCCGGAATCCGGCGGTACGCCGCTTGCAGCTCGGCGATCACAGGATCTCTGACATCGAAGCCATCGTCATCGACCGGACTGATCGGAGTTAAACACTAGGACAACGCGCTCGTGTCCGCCGGGGTTCGACACATCGGCGGATGAGCCTTACCTAATGAAGGTCAGGCCAGGTGCATCGACACACACCTGAAGCCTGTGTCGTCGTCGTGCATCGAGATGTCTGCATCGTTGAACCGGCTCGGCTCGGCCGTGAACAATGGGCTGGTCCACGCGCCGCCTTTCAATTCGTATCGCCCTTGTGCTGACGCTGTGCTGGTCCACTCCCAGACATTTCCGACCATATCGAAGGCGTAGAACGGTGAGAGGCCGGACTGAAACCTCGACACCTTCGAGGTCGAGCCAATGCCCGTCTCCTTGACGTTGCACTTCGCGGGCGATATCGCAGGTCCCCAGGGCCATACAGAACCGTGGAATCCGCGGGCCGCCTTCTCCCACTGCGTCGTCGTCGGGAGCTGCTTGTCCGCCCAGGAGGCATAGGCGTTCGCGTCATCCCAGGTCACATGCACGACTGGATGCGCATACAGCTCTGCTCTGCAGCGATCGTCATCCCAGTGTTCAGGAATTCGATGGCCCGTGGCGGCGATGAACCGGCTGTAATCGGCATTCGTTACCGGGTGAGCGTCAATCCAGAACGTCTCTTCCCACAGCGGTTCATCATCCGAACCTGACAGGAAGACGCCAGCTGGCACCTCAGCCATGAGGCGTCCGTCTACCGGGTGCTTCACATACCAGTCCTCCGGGATCTGCGCAGTTTCAGCCTCAGTGACGACCGGATAGCTCGACTGGCCGTCTCGGGTCAGAAGGGTTACAAGACGCGCATGTACGTCGGCGGGTGCCTTCCGGAGGAGGTCATCGAGCGTCGCCTGAGTCACCGGACGGAGGCTGTGCGAAGAACCCGCCGCCTCCGCCTTTGCGATGCCGCGTTCCGACACCTGTAGTAGGTCGGCCAGGTCAGCTTGGCTCCATCGAGAGGCGACGCGGAAGGCGCGGAGCTCGACGCCTGACCACTCCGGGATGATCGCCATGGCTCACCTAGGGTCGCTGGGCAGGGATCTCTCGGTACGTCTTTTGCAGTGCGACAACGACAGGATCTTCGACATCGAACTCGTGACCATCGATGAGCTCGATCGGACGCACTCCGATGCTCGCGTTCGTCGCGAATGCCGCTCGCATCCGAGATGCGTCGGCCACGGAAACGGCGCGAGTCACGTGAGATGCGTCCGCCGCTGTCAGCAAGGCCATCGTGACCCCGGGAAGGACGGCGGCCTCCGGCCAGACGACCTGCCCACCGTCAGTTACGAATCCGATGTTCCAGGTACTTCCTTCGCTCACACGACCCGAGGCGGGGTCGACGAAGAGAACATCATCGAAGCCGGAACGCTTGGCTGCAACTCGATGATGGAGCTGGCTGAAGAGTCCGACGTGCTTGACCTCGGGAGTGTCCCGCTGGAACGCCACTGTCTTCGCACGGAGTGGCTGCAGTCCCCCAGGTGCGCTGGCCCGAGTCGTGATCAGGGAGACCGGGCGCGCTTCGACCGTGCCGACGTTACCCAGCGTGATCTGGGGGTCGAAGACGGTCACCCGGAGCGTGTAGTCGCCCGGCTCGGCGGTGACAGCTTCCCTGATCTGGGCCAGCAGATGAGAGCGATCCAGGTCCGCGTCGAAGACGGCCTTGCAGTCCCGCGTAAGCCGGTCGAGGTGAAGGTCCAATCCCCTGACGGCACCGCTCTCGACATGCATCGAGGTGAAGTGCCCGAAGCCAGTCAGTGCGAGTGCACCCAGCTCAGCGGCGGTCGCGTCCCGGCCATCAACTGTCGCCATGGCGCAACCTTCTCACGAAGTGCAGAAAAGTTCAGGGCAGTGTCGAGGTCGGATCATTCCGACCGCAACTGACTGTCGGAAGCATAGAGATCGCTGTCGGGCGCCGATCAGGTTCATGGCCAGTCGACGCTCGGCGGCATCAAGGCTCACACGACTCCGTGAGCCGTACACCCGACACGAGGAGCTGAAGATGTCCAACAACGCAATGATCGCCCGCTTCGTCGACAACCAGAGCAACAACAACTGGGTCCCGGTTGAGTCACAGGACCTCACGCCGAGTGGCCCCGGTCGCGTGACGCCGAACGACAGCTGGGATGCCCGCTGCGGGTGCAAGTGACCGAAGGAGTTGTGGGCCAGCGCCGAACGGCGCTGGCCCGCTTCACCATCATGAATGTCGTCGAAACGATTCTTGAGTCCTGGGTCAGCGACCGCTCGGCCAACCTTGCCGACGAAGCCTGCCGCATGGGCCTCGCAGGCTCCATGGAGCTGCAACACTCCTTCACCCGCTGGCTTGTCAACGACCTGAGCTTCCTCGTCGGAGACGCACTGACCGCGGCACAGCGCGGCCTTGCAGAGGCTCACGGCCCGACCACAGCAGCAAGACTTCTGCTGGACGAAGCAGCGGCCGGGCCGACATGCGACCTGTTGACGCAGGTGTTTCCGGCCGCTGCTTCTCTGTTCCGAGAACGGGTCGACGCGAGCATCCGAGCCATCCAGGAACTCCTCAAGCGCTTCGCGGACGACAGCGACAGACTTCTGGCGCTTGACTGCCATGGACCGATCAGCAGCATCACGGTCGGCCTCGGCGACAGCCACGACGGCGCCCGCCAGGTGGCGATGATCGAAACTTCCTATGGCTCGCGCGTCCTCTACAAGCCAAGATCACACCGCGCTGACGTCGCCTGGAATCGGTTGGCACGCACGCTGAACGGACTCGCCGGCGGGATCCTCATCGACACGGTTTCGGTGATCGACCGCGGCTCGTACGGATGGCAGGAGTACTGCCCGGCTCTCTCATCCCCTGAGTTCACGGACGAACGGGGCGAGCAGATGGGCGCCATACTCGCCGTGCTGCACCGACTCGGGTCGACCGACATGCACCGAGACAACCTCGTCTTTACCACGGACGGACCCGTGGTGCTCGACACCGAGACGATTGCCACTTGGCCCATCGGTCGGTTGATCCCAGGTGACCCAGAAACGACGGTCGACAGCGTGCTCGAGACCTCAGCGGTCGCATCCTGGACGGTCGACCTCGACGGTGAATGGACATCGATCGCCCCGATCCACGACCTTGTGCACGTCGGCGATCCCGAATGCACTGAGACCAATCGCAGAGTCGAAGTGATCTGCGATGGCTACCGACTGGGAAGCGCCCTCTTGGCCAGCCCAGCGATGGCTGCGTCCGTCGCAGACATCGCCAGTTCGGAAGCGCGGCTGATTATTCGTCGGACGTCCGTCTATGCCCGCCTCCTGCAGGAGTCTGTCCTTTCACAGAGCCTGCGCTCCGAGCACGCACGATCCTCCAGCATCGCGAAGTTGGAACCGTGGCCAGCTGATCTCGACGCCGTGGTCGATGCAATCGTCAGCGACGAGCGCGAATGTCTCAGCCGCGGCGACATCCCCCGGTTCGTCTCCACGCCCGCAGGAGAGATCCGGAGTCCTCGTCGGATCCTCGGAAACCTCACGTGCGACGAGCCACGGAAGGTAGGCCGACCCGCGGATGGGATACGCCAAGCCGAGCGCCAGATACGAGTGCTGTCCGCGTCCCTCAGACCAATAGCTGAGTACGATGCGAGCGGAACCAGTGACACCGCACTCACGGAAGCAGCAAGAAGGCTGAAGGACGACCTTCTGACGCGGATTGTCGACGTCGATGACCGGACGGTGGCCATCGGGGGCGTTCTCGATCCGCTCAAGTTCGCCGCTGGAATCGGCCCCCTCGGGCATGGCATCTATGGCGGCCGGAGCGGCGTCTCGCTGGCACTGGCCGCCACGTCTCTCCAGGCCGATCGGACGAACGATCACAACGTTGCAATGCGCCTGTTCCCAGACCCCAACACCGAAGCAAGCGATCAGCACGGATTGACCGGCCAGACCTCGGACATCTACGCCCGCATGATCATCGCGGGACGCGAAGGCACTCATGCGAGTCCTCGTTGGTCGCTGGCCAGCAACGCGAAGACTCTCGACGTCGTCGACGGGTTGGCTGGAGAATCGATGCTCAGCCTCGCCATCGGCGCCCTTGACGCCGACATCGCGCGATCCTTCTTGGCCCGATTCAACGATCAGTGGACCGACTCGGAAACGTCCGACCTCGGCGCTTTGGGCATCGCACACGGCACATCAGGCATCGCCTTCGCTTCCGTCCGACTCGCACGCGCTCTGCAGGACGACGCCCTGCTGGACATGTGGCTCGGTCGGTTCCATATGTCCAGTAGAGCAACTGTTGCCGCCAGCATCCAGACGAAGAACCACGAAAGCGTCTCTTGGTGCCGCGGCGCGGCCGGGGTCGTCTCCACCCAGCTCCACCTTTCCGAGCTTGGCCTAGCCAGCCCAGACCTTCCCTCGTGGATCGACTGGCTTTTCGAGAACCATGCCTTGGCCGTGGGGAATGCTCTCTGCTGTGGTGCCGGCTCGATCGCCGACATCATCGCGACCTTGCGACACCTCGGACACCCCGAACCGTCCCAGACGGAGCTGGCGCTCGAGCACTGGCTCCGCCAACCGCAGAACCCGCGCCTGCCGGCGACACAACCCCACATCGGGTTCATGCAGGGCACCGCTGGCGCGATCTACACCATGATCCGACTCACTGAGGCCGGCCGGTCGCTGCCGAGCGTCCTCTCCTTCGACCAGGTGGTCTGACCGAGAGACGCTCAGCAGCGACCAAGGACGTCACACGACGATGTTGACCAGCTTGGGCGCGCGAACGATGACCTTGCGTACGGTCTGACCCTCGATCGCCTTGGCGATGCCGGGGTCCGCCAGCGCGACCGCCTCCAGGTCTGCCTCGGAGATCGAAGGCGAGACCTCCAGGCGGGCGCGCACCTTGCCCTTGATCTGGACGACCGCTGTCACGGAGTCCTCCACGAGCAGGCGGGGCTCGACCGTCGGCCACGCGGCTCGCGCAACCGTCGGCTCGTGCCCCAGGATCTCCCACATCTCTTCGGCGGTATACGGAGCGACCAGCGACAGCAGGATGGCGACCACCTCGGCCGCCTCACGCACCGCCGCGTCCTTCGGGCCACAACCGGAGTCGATGGCCTTGCGGGTGGCGTTGACCAGCTCCATGGTCCGCGCTACGACGACGTTGAACTTCCTGCTTTCCAGGAGTTCCTCAGCCTCGGCGACGGTCTTGTGCGTCACCCGTCGCAGGGACACGTCGCCGGCCGAAAAGTCGATGCCCGGCTCGGAGTCAACGTCACCGGCCAGCCTCCAGGCGCGCTGCAGGAACTTCAGCGAGCCACCGGGAGACAGGTCGGCCCAGTCGATGTCGGCCTCAGGCGGACCGGCGAAGACCATCGTCACGCGGGTGGCATCGACACCGAACTCGTCGATGGTCTCGCCCAGATCGACACCGTTGCCCAGGGACTTCGACATCCCCTTGCCCTCGTTGATGACCTCACCCTGCGTCAGCAGCTCCTTGAACGGCTCGTTGAAGTCGATCAGGCCGATGTCGTTCAGCGCCTTGACGAAGAAGCGCGCGTACAGCAGGTGCATGACCGCGTGCTCCTTGCCACCGACGTAATGGTCGACGGCACCCCAGGCCTTGATCGCCTCGGGGTCGAACGCTGCCTTGTCGTAGTGCGGCGAGGTGTAGCGCAGGAAGTACCACGACGAGTCCACGAACGTGTCCATGGTGTCCGAGTCCCGCTTCGCGGGGGCACCACACTTCGGGCAGTCGACGTTCGCCCAGTCCTCCGCCGCGGCCAGCGGCGAGACGCCCTTGGGCTTCAGGTCGGCGCCCTTCAGGTCGGGCAGCACGACCGGCAACTGGTCCTCGGGAACGGGCACCGGGCCACACGACTCGCAGTGGATGATCGGGATCGGGGCGCCCCAGTAACGCTGACGGCTCAGCAGCCAGTCGCGCAGCCGGTAGTTGATCGTGCCCTTGCCGTGGCCCTCGGCCTCGAGCTTCTCAATGATCTTGTGGATCCCGCTCGCCTTGTCTGCCACGCCCTCCAGCTCGGGAGAGTTCACGTACGCACCGTCACCTGCGGTGGCAACGTACGTCTCCTCGGGGTTGTCGGTGTCAGGAACGTCGACGACCCGGCGAACCGGCAGTGAGAAGGCCTTCGCGAAGTCCAGGTCGCGCTGGTCATGCGCGGGCACCGCCATGATCGCGCCGGTGCCGTACTCCGCCAGCACATAGTCCGACGCCCACACCGGGATCTGCTCACCGTTGACCGGGTTGATCGCGGTGACCCCCAGGTCGACGCCCGTCTTGGGACGGTCGGTCGACATGCGGTCGATCTCGGAGGACTTGCGGACCTCGACGATGTAGTCCTCCAGAGCCTGCTTCTGCTCGGGAGCGACGATCTCCGAGGCCAAGGTGGCATCGGCCGCGACGACCATGAAGGTGGCGCCGTACAGCGTGTCGGGTCGCGTGGTGAACACGGTGACCTTTTTGGATCCACCATCGGCCAGGGTGATGTCGAAGTCGACGTGCGCGCCCTCGGAACGACCGATCCAGTTGCGCTGCATGGCCAGGACCTCTTCGGGCCACTTGATCTGGTCCATGTCGTCCAGCAGCCGCTGGGCGTAGTCGGTGATCTTGAAGTACCACTGGTTCAGGTCACGCTTGGTGACCGTGGCGCCGCACCGCTCGCACTGCCCGTTGACAACCTGCTCGTTCGCCAGAACCGTCTGGTCGTTCGGGCACCAGTTGACCGGACTCTTCTTGCGATAGGCCAACCCCGCCTCGTACAGCTTGATGAACAGCCACTGGGTCCAGTGGTAGTACTCCGGGTCGGAGGTGTGCAGACGGCGCGACCAGTCGAAGGAGATGCCGTAGCGCTTGAACGACTCCGCCTGGGTCTCGATGTTGGCGTAGGTCCAGCCGGCGGGGTTCTCGTTGCGCTTGATCGCGGCGTTCTCGGCGGGCAGGCCGAAGGAGTCCCAGCCGATCGGGTTCAGGACGTCGAAGCCCTTCAGCCACCAGTAGCGGGCCAGCACGTCGTGGAGCGCGGTGACCTCGGCGTGACCCATGTGCAGGTCGCCCGAGGGGTAGGGGAACATCGTGAGCGCGTAGCGCTTCTCAGCGCCCTCGCGCTGGCCCGCCTTGAACGGCTCCAGCTTCTCCCAGATGGGGCGCCACTTGTCCTGCAGCTCCACGACGTCGTACGTCGCCTGCTCGGCCTGCTCCTGCGTCATTGGTCTTTCGTCCTTGTCGAGTGTCGTGCGTCGAGACTGCTTCCGGAACAAAGCTCCGTAGAACTAAAAAGGCCCCTCACATGGAGGGGTAGCCGCGTGACCGGGGTGTGTCCCTCAGGGTCAGCGCGGCTGCCTAAGAAGCAGGACAGACATCTGCATGTGTCCAGGGTAGCCGACCACCGCCGCCAGCGTCATTCGCAGCCCCGCCATACTCCCGCGCCCGGGGCCGACGGCAGGGTCGAAGGCCTCTAGAAAGACACTTTCGATACTCCATGAGTTCTGCCCTGCGGATCGACCGACAGAAAATAGGGCCGGAGGGGCCTTCACCTATTGCGACGGCCAGTTCGAGCGTGCCAAACTGGCGACGCTCCGCTGCTCGTGATGTCGGTCGTGAATGAGGACCCCCCCATCTCATCCAAGGAACGCTCCGAGCAGCGGAGTCCAAATCTTTTGGGCCCGGCGACGAAGTCGCCAGGCCCAAAAACGATTTGGAGATCGCGCGAGCGCAGCGGCTGAGCCTGCGAAGCCGCGAAGCGGGCCGAGATCCAGTCGTGTCCGTGGAGTGAGCTCCACGCCTACGGCACCCGGTTGATCCACTCCCGTGTCGCGTGCTTGCCGACAACCAGCGCTGCCGCCTCGTCCATCGTCGCCTGATCGAGCTCGACGTACGCAGACCCGAAGCTCTGTTCGAACTCGGCGAGCAGAGCGCCGATGACCTTGTCCCGGGGCAGCCCGGTCTGGGAACGGATCGGGTCGACGCGCTTGGCCGCGCTCCTGGTGCCCTTGTCGGACATCTTCTCCCGGCCGATCCGGAGCACCTCGAGCATCTTGTCGGCATCGATGTCGTAGGCCATCGTGACGTGGTGGAGGACGCCGCCGGGGATCCGCTTCTGCGCGGCGCCGGCGATCTTGCCGACCGGCGAGGCGATGTCGTTCAGGCCGGCGTACGCGGCCTCGATGCCGACGCTGCGCAGGCCGCGGAGCACCCACTCGTCGAGGAAGGCGTAGGACTCCTGGAAGGACATGCCGGCCACGAGCGTGTCGGGCACGGCGAGGCTGTAGGTGATCGTGTTGCCCGGCTCGATGAACATCGCGCCGCCACCGGAGACGCGGCGTACGACCTCGATGCCGTGACGCTCGGCGGCGGCCGCGTCGACCTCGTTGGAGAGCGACTGGTAGCTGCCGATCACGACCGCGCTGCTGGCCCAGTCCCAGAACCTCAGGTTGGGGGCGCGGCGACCCTCGGCGACCTGGCGGACGATGACCTCGTCGAGGGCCATCTGCATCGTCGGCGACAGCGGTCCGGTCTCGACGATCTCGAGGTCGAGGTCGTCCCAGGTCGTGGCCCGGCCGAGCGCGCGCAGCACCGTCAGGGCGATGTCGCGGGTGCCGAAGCCGACCAGCTCGGCGTCACGCGCGGCAGCGTCCAGCGAGGCCGTCAGCCGGTCGAGGGACGCGTCGGCCGGCTGTCCCTCCAGCGCCGCGGTCAGCCACCCCAGCGCCTCGTCGGGTTCCAGGAAGAAGTCGCCCGAGAGGACGACGTCGATGATCGTGTCGGCGGAGACCGTCGCGTCGACGACGACGAGCTTGCCGCCGCGTACCTTCCGCTCGCCATGCACTCGTTCACTCACAGTTCCTCAACACCGTGAGCGCCTGGATTCATCCCCGCACTACACCGCCGCGCCGCACGACCCGGCGGTGTCGGCGAGGCGGGTGAGACCGACCGGTCCGACCAACGGCCGCGGGTCCTCGGCGAGCGTCCAGGCGCCGTCGAGGAGGATGTAGTCGCCTCGGACGTCACCGTCGAGAAGAGCACGTACGCCGGCCACCAGCCGGTCCACGTCGGCGACCGAGGTCCCGATGCCGATGCTCGCGCGGACCGCGCCGCCGGCGAGCCCGAGGCGCTTGAGGAGCGGCTGGGCGCAGAAGCGGCCGTCGCGTACGCCCAGGCCGTGCTCGGCCGAGAGGTAGGCAGCCACCCGGCCGGGCTCGATGCCGTCGACGGTGAACGTGACGACCCCGACCGGCTCCTCGGAATCGGCCCACAGGCGGACGACGTCGACGCCCTCCAGCGCGGACAGGCCGGCCACGAGGCGCCCCCTCAGCGACGCCTCGTGGCGGTCCAGCTCGGCGGCCGAGACGCCGCCGAGGGTCGTGCACGCCGCGGCCAGCGCAGCCGCGCCGACGACGTTGGGCGAGCCGCCCTCGTGGCGTGCGGGGGCGGGCTGCCACGTGGTCTCGCCCACCTCCACGTCGTCGACCGCCCCTCCCCCGGCGAGGTAGGGGGTGCCGACGTCGAGCCAGTCGCGGCGCCCGACGAGAGCACCGGCACCGTAGGGCGCGTAGAGCTTGTGACCGGAGAAGGCGACGTAGTCGGCGCCGGTCGCGGCCAGCGAGAAGTGCCGGTGGGCGAGCAGCTGGGCGCCGTCGACGAGGACCCGGGCGCCGTGGGCGTGGGCCAGGGTGACGATCTCGCCCACCGGCAGCGCCTCGCCGGTGACGTTGGAGGCTCCGGTGACGGCCACCAGGGCGTAGTCACCTCGGGCCAGCTCGCCGGCCAGAGCGTCGATGGTGCCGGCAAGGGTGTCCCGGCCGGCGACGGCGGTGACGCCCGCCTCGACCCGGTGCCACGGGAGCAGGTTGGCGTGGTGCTCGATGTCCAGGACGAGGACCCGCCCGGGTACGCAGCCGGCCAGCAGGTTCACCGCGTCGGTCGTGTTGCGGGTGATGACGGTGACATCGTCCTCACGGGCCCCGACGTACCCGCCGATCGTCGCACGCGACTCCTCGTAGAGGGCGGTCGAGACCTGGGACAGATAGCCGGCGCCACGGTGCACCGAGGCGTACCACGGCAGCACCTCGGCCACCCGGTCGGCCACGGCCTGCAGGGCCGGCGCCGACGCGGCGACATCGAGGTTGGCGTACGTCACGGTCGTTCCGTCCAGCAGCGGGACCTGGGTCTTCGAGCCGACGAGCGGGAGCAGGGACATGGGGGCACCCTTCGGGGGTCATGGCTCCCCAGGGCTGCACGAGGCTGCCCGGCGAAGCACGCGCTTGCCCACGCCACCTCGGCGCGGGCCTGGTCGTCACCCGGAGCACCCCACCGCGTGGGAGGGTTGCCCGCCAGCAAGCCGGGGCTTCGCGCTGGCAGTCGTGACCTTCGGCGAAGATGCTGCCCGAGACGGGGTGCGCCCACCAACTCGTCATCTCGATACGTGGGCACGTATCTCAGATCACGGACGACCTTCCCAGGGATTGCCGTTGCCGTTGCCGTCGCCCTCACAGGCGCCGAAGAACTCCGCGATCGGGTCGCACTCCTCGCCGTCGTCCTCCTCGGGAGGTGGTGGCGGCGGCGCGATCAGCTGCTTCTCGTGGCCGGGCTCCGGGTCCTGGCCGTCGACATAGACCGGCTCCGGGAAGCTCTCGATCTCCTTGCCCTCCATGGCCTTCGCCATGATGGCGGCCCAGGTCTCGGTGGGATAGTCGGCACCGAAGTAGGACGGCATCCAGCCTCCGTCGAGCTTCCCCTCGCCGTTGCCGCGCGAGTAGCGCACGGCGGTCGCGATCTGCGGGGTGAACCCGACGAACCAGGACGAGCAGACGTACTGCTCGTTCGTGCAGGTGCCGGTGCCGGTCTTGCCGGCGACCGGCCGGCCGATGCTCTGGGCCTTCTGGCCCGAGCCGCTCTGCACCACGCCCTGCATCGCGTACGTCACGTCGGCGGCGATGTCCTCCGAGATCGCGTGCCGGGCGTTCTTGCGGCCGTTCCAGCTGTAGAGGACGTTGCCGGCGCGGTCGCGGACCTTCTTCACCACATGCACGTCGTGGCGGTAGCCGCCGTTGGCGATCGTGGCGTAGGCGTTGGCCATGTTGATCGGGCTGACGTTGGCGCCGCCCAGCGCGATCCGGTCGTCCTGGTCGGTGAGGTAGCCGGACGTGCTCGGGATGCCGGGATACCTCGGGTCAGCCTTCTCCGGCGTCAGCCCCGCGTCGAGCGCGGTCTGGTAGACGGCCTTGCGCCCCTCCTCGGCCCCACCCATCGACTCGGTCATGTCGATGTAGGCCGTGTTCACCGACTGCTCCAGCGCCTTGAGCATGGTGATGTACTGGCCGTAGTCCATGCCGGCGGCGACGCCGGCCTGCTCGCCCTCGTTGACGACCTGTGAGCCGGTGTACGTGGTGAACGGCGAGTCGCCCGCCCAGGTCGACTCCAGCGAGTAGCCCTTCGCGATCGCCGCAGCGGTGGCGAAGACCTTCATCGTCGACCCCGCGTGGCCGCCGGTCGCGGCCCAGTTGTGCTGGCTGTCGAGGTAGTCCTGGCCACCGTAGAAGCCGAGCAGCGCTCCGGAGGCGACGTCGACCGAGGCGGTCGCCACGTGCAGGGCGTTCTTCTGCTCCGGGTCGTTCTTGACGTACGCCTTGCGGTTCTTCGGCTTCACCGTCTTGGCCGCGGTGGCCGATGCCTTCATCACCTTCGGGGAGAGGGTCGCGGTGATCCGCAGGCCACCGCTGTCGATCTTCTCCTCGGTGAACAGCGGCTTGCCGTCGGCGCCCTTCAGGCCGAGCAGCTCGGCCTTGATCATGGTGAGCGCGTGGCCACGCTGGCCGCCGAGCCGGCTGGGCACCGTCTTCGCCGGGAACTTCGGCAGCGCGTCCTTCACCTTGTCGGCCTCGGCCTGTTTCAGGTAGCCGAGGTCGACCATGCCGGAGAGGACGTACTGGTAGCGGCCGAGCAGCTTCTCCTTGCCGCGGAAGGTGCTGCTGGCCGGGTCGAAACCGGCCGGGTTGTTGAGGATCGCCGCGAGCGCGGCGGTCTCCTGCAGCGACAGGTCCTTGGTCGACTTCGCGAAGTAGGCCTTCGCGGCGGCCTCGATGCCGTAGGCGCCGCGGTTGAAGTAGATCGTGTTGAGGTAGTCGGTGAGGATCTGGTCCTTGCTCTTCTGCCGGGTCAGCTTCAGGGCGATGACCGCTTCCTTCAGCTTGCGCGAGTAGGACCGCTCGGAGTTGAGGTAGTAGTTCTTGACGTACTGCTGAGTGATCGTGGAAGCGCCCCCGGCAGTGCCCTCGGTGGTGTTGGAGAAGGCCGCGCGCACGATGCCCTTCACGTCGACGCCGCTGTTCTCGTAGAAGGTGCGGTCCTCGGCGGCGACCACGGCGTGCTTGACCATCTCCGGGATCTCGTCGGCCTCCAGCTTGATCCGGTTCTGGTCGCCCTCCTGGTAGCGGCCGAGCTCGGTCTTGCCGTTGCTGTAGTAGACGAACGAGGTCTCGACCTCGAACTCGGCGTTGGGGTCGGGCACAGTGATTCGGTTGTACGCCACGATCGCCGTCATCGAGCCGATCAGAGCGATCGCCAGGAAGCCGACCAGGGCCACCTTCGCGGTGAGCTTCCCCCAGCGCCGCCAGCTCGGCGGCGCGGAGCGCCGGTTCCCCGAGCCCCCCGTCGCCGACGTCTTGGTCGCGGTCCTGGCCGCGGCCCACTTCTCGGTCACCCAGACCTTGGCCGGCTCGGCCCGGGCGAGCAACGCCTGGGCGGCCGACGGAGTCGGCGCGGCGCGGCGGGCGCCGGGTCGGCTGGGCGTGGTCCTCGGCGGCTCGGGCGCGATCCGAGGAGCGGGCGGAGAGGCGGGCGGAGGAGGCGGCCGCCACGACGGCGGCGGACCGGTCGGACCCTTCGGAGGCTCGGCGCTCCGGTGTTCCATTGCTCCACCTGACCTAGGCGACTGATTGCGGCGGCCGTTGATCCTACCCGGGTGGGTATGACGACGGAGGCCGACCCCGAAAGGGGCCGGCCTCCGTGTCGGTCGTACGTCGCGGCGTACGACCTCAGCAGATCACTTCTTCAGGTCGAAGCGGTCGTTCTCCATGACCTTGACCCACGCCTTGACGAAGTCCTTGACGAACTTCTCCTTGGCGTCGTCACCGGCGTAGAGCTCGGCGATGGCGCGGAGCTCGGAGTTGGCGCCGAAGACCAGGTCGACGCGCGAACCGGTCCAGCCGTTGGTGCTGGAGTAGGTCGTCTCGTCGGCGGACGGGGTCCACTGCTGGTCGTAGTCGAGCAGGTTGACGAAGAAGTCGTTCGTCAGCGCGCCCGGGGTCTTGGTGAAGACACCGAGGTCCGAGCCGTCCCAGTTGTTGCCGATCACGCGCAGACCGCCGGTGAGGACGGTCGCCTCGGGGGCGGAGAGGCCCAGGAGGTTGGCGCGGTCGATGAACAGGAACTCGGAGGGCAGGTTGAGGAACCCGGAGTCGTAGTTGCGGAAGCCGTCGGCCACCGGCTCGAGCCAGCCGAAGTTCTCCACGTCGGTCTGCTCCTGGGTGGCGTCGACGCGGCCGGCCGTGAACGGCACGGTCACCTCGTAGCCGGCAGCCTTCGCGGCCTGCTCGACACCCACGCCACCGGCGAGGACGAGTACGTCGGCGAAGGAGACCCCGGTCGAGGCCGCGATCTGCTCGTAGGCGGCGATGACCGGCTTGAGCTCGTCGGGCTGGTTGACCTTCCAGGACACCTGCGGCTCGAGGCGGATGCGACCGCCGTTGGCGCCACCGCGCTTGTCGGAGTTGCGGTAGGTGGCCGCAGCCTTCCAGGCGGTGGAGACGAGCTGCTGCGCGGTCAGGCCGGACTCGGCGATCGCCTTCTTGGCGGCGGCGATCGAGGCGTCGTCGGTGGCGGCCGAACCGGTCGGGAGCGGGTCCTGCCAGGGCAGGTCCTCGGCCGGGACCTCGGCGCCGGCGTAGCGGCTCTTCGGGCCCATGTCGCGGTGGGTCAGCTTGAACCAGGCGCGGGCGAAGGCGTCGGAGAAGGCGTCCTGGTCGTCCTTGAAGCGGCGCGAGATCGCGTCGAACTCAGGGTCCATGCGCAGGGCGAGGTCGGAGGTGAGCATGCGCGGCTCGCGCTTGCCGTCACCGAACGCCTCGGGCACCAGGTCGGCACCGCCGTTGTTCTTCGGCTTCCACTGCTTGGCGCCGGCCGGGGACTCAGTGAGCTCCCAGTCGTAGGCGTAGAGGATGTGGAAGAACTCGTTGTCCCAGCGGGTCGGGTGGTAGGTCCAGGTGACCTCCAGGCCCGAGGTGACCGCGTCGGGGCCGACGCCGGTGCCGTGACCGTTCTTCCAGCCGAGGCCCTGGTTCTCCAGGGGCGCGGCCTCCGGGTCCGGACCGATCAGGTCGTCGGGGTGGGCACCGTGGGTCTTGCCGAAGGTGTGGCCACCGGCGATGAGGGCGACGGTCTCCTCGGAGTCCATCCCCATGCGGCGGAAGGTCTCCTTGATGTCGACCGCGGACTTCATCGGGTCGGGCTCACCGTTGGGGCCTTCCGGGTTGACGTAGATCAGACCCATCTGGACGGCGGCCAGCGGCGCCTGCAGGTCGCGGTCGCCGGAGTAGCGCTCGTCATCGAGCCAGACCTTCTCCGGGCCCCAGTAGACGTCGTCGTCGGCCTCCCACACGTCCTCACGACCACCGGAGAAGCCGAAGGTCTTCAGACCCATGGTCTCCAGCGCGACGTTGCCGACCAGCACGAACAGGTCGGCCCAGGAGAGCGCCTGGCCGTACTTGGCCTTGACCGGCCACAGCAGGCGGCGGCCCTTGTCGAGCGAGACGTTGTCGGGCCAGGAGTTGAGCGGCGCGAAGCGCTGCTGACCGCTGCCGGCGCCACCGCGGCCGTCGTGGCTGCGGTAGGTGCCCGCGGCGTGCCACGCCAGGCGGATCATGAACGGGCCGTAGTTGCCGAAGTCGGCGGGCCACCAGTCCTTGGAGTCGGTCAGGACCGCGGCGATGTCAGCCTTGACGGCGGCGAGGTCGAGCGCCTCGAAGGCCGTCTTGTAGTCGAAGTCGGGGTCGACCGGGTTGGCCGCAGGGTGGTGCTTGGCCAGGATCTTCAGGTTGAGCTTGTTGGGCCACCATTCCTGGTTGGCGCTGCCGACGGTCGGGTGAACGCGGCCGGCGTTCATGACCGGGCACTTGCTCACGGACTCTTCAGACATCAGGTTCCAGTCCTTCTTGTTCGGATCATTTGCTGCGCTGCTCAGTTCTTGCCCTGGGCGGCCTGGCACTGCGGACAGGTGCCCCAGTAGATGACCTCGGCCTCGTCGACGACGAAGCCGTTGTCGTCCGATGCCGTCAAGCAGGGCGCATGGCCGACGGCGCAATCGACGTCGGCGATGCTCCCGCAGGAGCGGCAGACCACGTGGTGGTGGTTGTCCCCGACCCGGGTCTCGTAACGAGCCACCGAGCCGGACGGCTGGATGCGGCGTACGATCCCGGCCGCCGAGAGGGCGGCGAGGGAGTCGTAGACGGCTTGGTGGGAGACGTCCGGAAGCCGCTCGCGCACCGCTCCGAGGATGGTCTCGGTGTCGGCGTGCGCGTTCTCGGTGACGGCCCCCAGAACGGCCACTCGCGGGCGAGTGACGCGCAGGGAGGCACCTCTCAGCAGCTGTTCGTAGTCCGCGTTCCCCACGCGTCAGAGACTACGCGAAATCTTGAATGAGTCAAGAAACGGAACGGAAATTTTCGCCCCTGATCAGCCGAGCTTCACGGCCTCCGACGCGGGGCGGGTGGCGAAGCGGCTGGCCATCAGCGGGACCAGGACGGAGATCGCCAGCGGGATGACGAACATCGAGCGCTCGCCGAAGATCTCGGCGACGGCGGCGATCAGGGAGGCGGCGGCGAGGTAGCCGGCGTAGTTGGCGAGGTTGACCCGGGCGATCGCCTCCTCGGCGTTGTCCGGGGAGATGTGGGCGGCGGCGACGAACGACTGCGGCGGGACCATCGCCAGGCTGCCGCCGAGAACGGCGAAACCGACCGCCGCGACGCTCCAGTGCGGGGCGGCGACGATCAGCACCAGGGCGCCGACGCCGACGATGCCGCCGGTCCGGATCACCCGCTCCGGACCGAAGTGGGCGACGAGGCGGTCGCCGGGGAGACGTACGGCCAGGAGCACCAGTTGGTAGGCGGCGTAGATCGCGGGTCCGACCGCGGCGGCGGCGCCGAGGCCGTCGACGACGTAGATCCCGCCCCAGGCCGAGGCCGCGGAGTCGATGAACCACATCGCGAAGGTCGGCACCGCGACCAGGAGGAGGGGCAGCCACGGCAGCCGGGGCTTGGGTCGCTGCGTACTGCTGGTCCGGTGCTCGGCCGCGTCGACCGCCTCCGGCGGCAGCAGGAGCCGGAACGTCGCGGCGTTGGCCGCCAGGCCGATGATCGCGATGGGGATCATGTCCAGGCCCAGAGGTACGCCGAGGGCGATCGTCACGGTCGCGTAGACGGCGCCGAGGACGGCCGCCGCGCTCCACATCGCGTGGAAGCCGTTCATCAACGGGCGGGCGTACGCGTCCTGGGTGGCCGTCCCCTGCATGTTCATGGAGGCGTCGACGCCGCCGAGGAAGAAGCCGTAGACGCCGTTGAGCACCAGCAGGGTCGCCATCGTCGGCGCGAAGGCGGGCGCGACGGCGGCCAGGGACGCACCCGCGAGCATCAGCGACAGGGTCGCGGCGCTGCCGATCCTGGTCGCGAGGTGGCCCGCGACGACGCTGCCCAGCGCCCCGACCGCGGTGGTGACGCCGAGCACGACGAAGACGTCGCCGGCGCTGAGGTCGAGCTTGGTCGCGATCGACTCGAGCCGGGTGATCAGCGACGCGAAGGTCAGTCCCTGGATCGCGAAGGCGACGAAGACCGCCGTCCGGGCCAGCTGGAGTCGGGTCATGGACGCGAAGTCTGCACCCTCACCCCCGGGTCGCGCACCCGTTTCCTGAGGTCAGTTGCCCTTGAGCAGCCCGTCGAGGATCTTCTCGCCGTTCTGGCCCTCGCCCTCGCGGATGCTCTTGAACTCGTCGCGGAGCTGCTCCATCTCGCGCTTGGCGCTCTCGCCCTTCTCGACGAGGTCGCGAATGTCCTGGATCTGGTCCTCCCACTCCTGGGACTGGCCCTCGTCGATGACGTTCCAGCTCTCCAGGTTCTCGCGCCAGCGGTCCAGCCGGTCGAGGCGGTTGAGGGTCTTGTTGTCCGACGCCTCGGTGTTCTCGTCGGCGGAGCTGTCGGAGCCGTCGGAGTTGCTGCCGGTGTTGCTGTCGGTGTTGTCGGAGCCGCCCGAGTTGTCGGAGCTCTGGGACGGCTGGTCGGCCTCGGCGGGAGCCGGCTCGTACGCCGCCAGCCAGGAGGCGGCGAAGAGACATGCGATCACGATCGCCGCCGCACCGAGAAGACGGCCGGCCGGGAACTTCCGCAAGGACCCCGGGCGCGGCCCGCGTACGGGCGGCGGGGCGTCGGGGCGGGGCATGACGCCGGTGCGGGAGTTGGGCAGCGCCATCGGCTCGTCGAGCGGCCGTTGCGGCCGCTGCGGCATCGCCTGGGTCGGTCGCGGAGCCTGCCCGGAGGCCAGCAGATCGGTGGCGTCGGGGTCGGCACCGCTGAGCACGTAGCCGAGCTCGTGCCCGACCTGGTCCATCGAGGGCCGGGCGGCCGGGTTCTTGTCGAGCATCCGCGTGACCAGCCGAGCCAGCGGCGCGGGCACGGAGCGGACGTCGGTGATGCGCGGCACCGGGTCGCTCAGGTGCATGTGCAGGATCTTGACCGGGTGCGGCGCGGAGTAGGGCACCTTGCCGGTGAGCATCTCGAAGAGCACGCAGCCGAGCGAGTAGACGTCGGCGGGCGGTCCGACCGGGTCACCGGCGGCCTGCTCGGGCGAGAGGTAGGACGGGCTGCCGATCACGTGGCCGGTCTGCGTCAGTCCGGCGTCGACCCCCGTCATGGCGTACGCGATCCCGAAGTCGAGCACCGTCAGCCGGCCGTCACCGTCGAACATGAGGTTGGCCGGCTTGATGTCGCGGTGCACCACGCCGACGCGGTGAGCGGCACCGAGGGCACCGGCGACCTGGCGGGTGTATTCGACCGCCGTGTCGACCGGCATCGCGCCGTGCTGCCGGATCGGCTCGGCCAGGGTCGGGCCGGGCAGCAGCTCCATCACCAGGAAGACGTCGTTGTCGTCGCTGCCCGCGTCGAAGATCTTGACCACGTCGTCATGGACCACCCGAGCCGTCGAGAGGGACTCCCGACGGAACCGCTCGGCCATCGTCGGGTCGTCCACGTCGCGCAGCAGCTTCACCGCCACATCGCGGTCGAGGACGGTGTCACGGGCCCGCCAGACCTCCCCCATGCCGCCGGCTCCGAGCAGGGAGAGGAGCCGGTAACGGCCGGCGATCGGGGGGTGCGCGTCCATGGCGGAAATTATGCCGGGGTCACCCACGAGCTGAAGAGCGGGATGCCCTCCCAGGCTCCACCGCGCGCGATCGCCACGACCGTGTGCGGCCGATCGAACCTCAGATCGATCTGCCGCACCTTCGTCTCCCGCGGCGCGGCGGCCGCCCTGACCATCATCCCGGTCACCGCGGCCGCCTCGAAACCCTCGCGGTCGTAGGACGCCACGGCCTTCTGTACGCAGGCGGCCTCCGACTCCTCCTCGACCGCGGCCATCACGCCGCGGGCGATCTCGCCGACCCCCGGCGCGGCCGAGAGGTCGTGCCGGTCCTCCGCACTCCACTCGGGTAGATGGCTGCGCCAGCGGTCTGATGCCGCGCCACCGAAGACCGTGATCTCCTCGACCGTCCAGGCGTGGCCGTCATCGCCCTCGGGTTCGAAGGTGTGGTTGTGCACCTCGCCCGCGTCGATCCTCCGGACGACCTCGTCGGCGGCCCGCCACACCTCGGCAGCAGCCACATCCGGCGCGGCGATCACGGAGTAGACCGAGATGCCGTCCTCGCTCGACGGGCAGGCCACCGCGACCGGGCCGGCCGCCTCGGTCTCCACCACCGCCTGGAAGCCGCCCTCGAGCAGGAGCAGCCCGTCGCCGCCGTCATCGAGCGGCTCGCTCCAGCGCGGCGTCACCACCAGCGCCGAGGCGAGCACGAGCAGCGTCCGGGCGTCGATCTCGAGCGGGAACTCCTTGATCAGGCCGCGGGTGTGCTCCGCGGCCCACGCGTCGAGCCCGGCCTGCTCCGGGAGCGGGTCGAGCAGGACCGGCAGGCCCTTCGTGAGCTCGATCCCGGGACGCAGCCAGCCGGCGACCGCGGCTCCGATCGTGGGGTGCGGCGCCTCCAGCAGCGTCAGCGCGGCAGCCCGGGCGTCGGCGCGGTTCAGCCCCAGGACGTCGTCGGTCTCGGTCTCGGACGCAGGCGCCAGCGAGGCGAGGAGCAGCCACAGACCTGCGTACGAGATCACCGGGGACTCGGCGGTGCCGAGAGCGGAGCGGGTGGTGGCGGCGTACGTTCTGACCGCCTCGGCGGCGGCGAGGGACAGGGGCGACTGCGTTCCCGACTTCTCCATGCCGAAGACACTACGGGGAGAGCCACGACAAGTGACCCAGATCACGATACAGTTATGTATCGAGCGAGGAGGCACGATGGCCAAGCTGAATTGTCAGAGGCAGGCGCGCACGGCCGGGTTGGACCCGGAGACCGAGTTCCAGGAGATCTCGAGGCGTCTGGGGCTCTACGAGTTTCCGTGGGACACGACTCAGGCGCTCAGCTTCGCGCTGTTCCGCACCTATGCGGTGCCGTCGATCGGCCGGCTGCTGGCCGAGACCCACCAGTTCACCGAGCACACCCAGAAGCGCTACGACGACACCGCACTCCTGCTGGAGGACGCGGCGATCGAGGACCTGGACAGTCCTCGCGGCCGGGCGGCGGTGCGGCGGATCAACCAGATGCACCGGATGTACGACATCTCCAACGACGACATGCGCTACGTCCTCTCGACGTTCGTGGTGATCCCCCGGCGCTGGAACCAGGAGTTCGGCTGGCGGCAGTCCACCCCCGACGAGCAGCTCGCCGCGCTGCGCTACTACCAGGCGCTCGGGAAGCGGATGGGGATCAAGGACATCCCGGCGACCTACGAGGAGTTCGAGCAGCTTCTGGACTCCTACGAGGCCGAGCACTTCGGGTACGACGAGGGCGGCCGTGCCGTCGCCGACTCGACCCTCGAGCTGCTGACCACCTTCTACCCGCGCCCGCTGGCGCCGCTCATCCGGATCTTCTCGCGGTCGCTGATGGAGCCGCACCTGCTCGAGGCGTTCGGCTACCCCGAGCCCGGGCGTCTCCCGCGGGCGCTGTCGCGTGGGGCGCTGAAGGCACGGGCCCGCTTCGTCGCCCTGCTGCCGGCGCGGCGGAAGCCGGCGTACGTCCGGGACATGCCGCGCATCCGCAGCTATCCGAACGGGTACGACACCGAGGCCCTCGGCACCTTCGCGCCGGGGTGTCCGGTGCACCGTTCCGCTGACCAGATCTCCGAGCCCGTCGAGGGCACCAAGCCGTAGCCCATCCCTCCCCCACACTTCACGGGGCCTTCACCGGGCACCGCTTCGCTGATGTCGATAACCCCCATATCGACAGGAGCACGTCCGTGCCTGCACCCAGCAACACTCCTGATCTCCGCGGTGCCCTTCGCGGCCTCGACCGCCGCCGCTTCCTGACCGTCTCGGCCGCCGCGACCGCGCTGGCGTTCACCACCGGCCTGCCGCGTACGGGCGCCTTCGCCGCCCCGGCCGGCTCTCCGTCGGCCATCACCTCGGACCCGTTCACGCTCGCGGTCGCCTCGGGCGACCCGCTGCCCGACTCGGTGCTGCTGTGGACCCGGCTCGCCCCGCTCCCGCTGGAGCCCACCGGCGGGATGCCGCCCTCGCGCTTCGAGGTCGGCTGGGAGGTGGCCCGCGACGCCGCCTTCACCCGAGTCGTACGCCGCGGCACCGCTGCCGCGCACACGGAGTTCAACCACTCCGTGCACGCCGAGGTCCGCGGCCTGGACGCCGCGACCGAGTACTTCTACCGCTTCCGGGTCGGCCAGTGGATCAGCCCGGTCGGCCGGACCCGGACCGCCCCGGCCGTCGGTGCCGCGGTGTCGTCCCTGACCTTCGCCCTCGCCTCGTGCCAGCGCTACGACCAGGGCTACTACACCGCGTACAAGCATCTTGCGGGTGAGGACGTGGACGCGGTCCTCCACCTGGGCGACTACCTCTACGAGTACGCCGTGAACGCCTCGGCCGGGACGCGCGCCTACACCCAGCCACTGCCGGCGCACCTCAACCACGAGACCGTGACACTGGACGACTACCGTGCGCGCTACGGGCTCTACAAGTCCGACCCGGACCAGATCGCCGCCCACCTGGCGCACCCGTTCATCGTCACCTGGGACGACCACGAGACCGAGAACAACTACGCCGCCGACACCCCGGAGAACTCGGTGCCGCCCGAGGAGTTCCTGGTACGCCGCGCCGCCGCCTACCGGGCCTACTGGGAGAACCAGCCGCTGCGTCTCCCGCAGCAGCCGTCGGGGCCGGACCTGAGGCTCTACCGGCGGCTGCAGTGGGGCCGGCTGGCGCAGTTCGACATCCTCGACACCCGCCAGTACCGCACCAACCAGGCCAACGGCGACGGCTGGAAGGTGCCCTCGCCGGAGTCCGAGGCGGAGTCGATGACGCTGCCGGGGAACGAGCAGGAGCAGTGGCTGATCAACGGCTGGCGCCGCTCCTCGGCGCTGTGGAACGTCGTCCCGCAGCAGGTCACCTTCTCGCGTCGCGACCACCCGTCCGGCGACGGCACCCGCTCGATGGACTCATGGGACGGCTACCCCGCTTCGCGGCGCCGGATCCTCGAGGGCTGGAAGGCGTCCGAGCAGTCGAACCTGATGGTGCTGACCGGTGACGTGCACGTCCACTACGGGCTGAACATCCACGACGACTTCGACGACCCGTCCTCGCGGATCATGGGCACCGAGATCGTCACCAGCTCGATCACCTCCGGCGGCAACGGCGCCGAGCACCCGGCCAACTGGGCCGCGTACCTGGAGCGCAACCCGCACATGAAGTTCTACAACGGCCTCCGCGGCTACACGACGGTCTCGCTCGACGCCGCCGGCGCGGAGATCACCTACAAGAACGTCTCGCATGTGAGCACGCCCGGCGCCCCGCTGAGCGTTGGTGGTCGCTTCTTCACCGAGTCCGGCAGGCCCGGGCTCGTTCCGGCCTGAGGACCGGGTACGACGGGGAGTTCCGCATGGGTTACTAGCGGGTAACCCATGCGGAACTCCCCGTCGTACCTTGTGGCCACCCACGGCTCGTACGGGAGCGTGCTCTTCACCCTGACGTCAGTTGGCGCGACCTGTATGTCCTGATCGTGGCCTCGGCCTCTTCGGCGCTGATGTCTCCGATGAGGACCCGCAGGGTGAGACCGTCGGAGAGTGCGAGCAGCTCGATGGCGCGGGCACGTGCCTCGGCCTCATCGACGCCGTCCGCCTCCTGGATGTGGCGAGTGCACTCCTCGACACCGACCCTGGTCGCCTGGGCGAGGATCTGGCGTACGGCGGCATGGGTCATCGCCTTGGCGACGTAGGCGTACCAGACGGTGACCCCGATGCGGCCCGCCTCGGTGACGGGAATCTGCTGGAGCAGGATGTGGAGGAGACGGTCCTGGGGCGGACGGCCGGCGGTCGCCTCGTACTCGATGACGGCACGCTTCACGAGCAGGTCGACGCCGGCGACGACCAGCGCATCCTTGGTGCCGAAATAGTGCTGTACGCGGCCCATCGACACGCCGGCCCGAGCCGCGACGGTCCGCAGGCTGATGCCCTCGATCCCCTGCTCGGCGACGAGCTGCCAGAGTCCGGCGACGATCTCGAACCGGCGCTGTTCGTGGTCGACGGCTCTTGGCATGACGCCCAGGTTAGCAATACAGTCGCATCGCAACGGTTTCAATGCGATCGCATCGTTATCGGGAACGAGGGGACGACATGGACGCAGACATCGAGAATGAGGACGTCGCACCGCGCAGGAGGCGCCGACGCTGGCCGGTCGTCCTCCTCACGGCCATCGCGGTCATCTCGACGGGGTGCCTGGTGATGGTTCTCAGTACGAGCGGCCCCGGCGTCGGACACTTCCGCACACCAGCGGGACGCCAGGCCTACATCGAGGCGTACGACGCCGCCTTCGCCGCGCTGCCTCAGCCGACCGAGACACGCGACGTGGAGACCACCTTCGGCACGGTCCGGACGTACGCCTGGGTCAACCCGGACCCGGTCGACGACATCCCCGTCGTGCTGGTGCCGGGACGGGCCAGCGGCGTACCGATGTGGGGAGAGAACCTGCGCGATTTCGTCGAACATCGCACCGTCTACGCCTTCGACGCGATCGGCGACAGCGGGCTCTCCGAGCAGACCCTTCCGCTGCGTGGCATGGACGACAACGCCCGCTGGGTCGAGGAGGCGCTGGACGGTCTCGAGCTCGACCGGATCCACCTGGTCGGTCACTCCCAAGGCGGAGGGCTCGCCGCGGCCGTCGCCGTGCGCCACCCTGATCGGCTGGCCAGCCTGACGCTGCTCGAGCCGATCATGACGTTCGGCATGCTGCCTGCCTGGGCGATCGGCTGGTCAGCGGTGGCCGCACTCCCGTTCCTCCCCGACTCCTGGCGTGACCACGCCCTGAACCGGATCGGGGGTGTCGAGGACGACGAGGTCGACCCGGACGACCCGATGGCTCGAATGATCGCGGCCGGCACGGCGCACTTCGACTCCGGCAGCCTGCCAACCCCTTCGCGGCTCACCGACGACCAGATGCGTGCGCTGCAGATGCCTGTCTACGTCGCGATCGCGAGCGACAAGTCGCTGGCCGGCGGCGAGGACGCGGCCGAACGGGCCAAGAAGCTCCCGCTCGGGACCGTCAAGGTCTGGCCGAAAACCACCCACTCCCTGCCCATGCAGGTCGCGGCCGAGCTCGACGCCGAGCTGAAGAGGTTCTGGGCCGAGGTACGTTGACGGCGCCGCCGTCAGCGCGGCCCGGTCGTCGTGGACTCGTGCGGCGACGGCAGCTTGGAGATCGCGATGCTCAGCAGAACGACTGGGGCGATCATGACCAACGTGATCACGAGCCAGAACCAACCGCTGCTGAACAGCCCGTCCTCGTCCGCCTCGAACGCCATCACCGTGATCCCGATGCCGACGAAGACACCGACCCCGAGCCCGATCACCACCAAGGTCAGCGCCCAGATCCGGCGTTGAAGACCGCGAAGGATGCAGAAGATCCCGAACACGGTGACCGCGATCCCCGTGCAGGCGACAGCCAGCCCCGACTGCTCACCGCTGCTCAGGCGGGTGCCCTCGTCCTCGAGAACCATGCCGATGACCCGCAGACAGATGATCAGCGAGCCGACCGCGTACAGCAACGCCAGCACCGACCCGATCACCAGGGTCGGCGGCCGCGCTTCCCGAGACTGAACCGCCACGTCAGGCCCACAGCCCGACGTACTCGATGAACATCCGCAACCCGCCGTTGAGCTCGGCGGCGTTCGTGATCGCGTTGACGATTCGTACGACCCAGAAGACGGCCAGCGTGTAGCCGATCCCGAGCGCGATCCCCGAGATAGTCGCGCTGGCGCCCGCCGCCTTCGCCTGACCCAGGCCGACGTGGCCGAGGACGACCGCGATGCCGATCGGGACGATCGAGGCGATCATCAGCAGCCCGAGAATGACCCAGATGACCGGGCGGTCCTCGAACCGGTAGAGGGAGTTGTAGTAGCCCTGGCTGACCTTCGGCATGCCGACGATCACCCGCACCAGGGCGACGACCCCCAGCACTCCCACTCCGAGCCCCAGCCCGGCCGGCCCGACCCATCGGCCGCTTCGCGGACTGCCAGCGACTGCCGCCTCGTTCAGTTGTGACATCGCGCCCTTCTTCACTCAGGTCGGATCGAGTTCGCCCCCAAGATCGACGGGCGCCGTCGTACGACGCGACACGCTATCTCAGACGGCGGCTGACGCCGGTGAGATCCGAGCGGACGTGCGGACACGGCGCCCAGCCGGTGCGTACAAGATTTTTCGACTATTTGTGTTTGAAACCCGGAATTTGGGGTAGGAGAGAGTTACCAATCGCTCCGAATGTCTTGGGGGATCCTTTCGTGAACGTCGAAATCGTGGCGCCGCAGGTCAAGACCGCGGCCAACTCCATCGGGACCGCGGCCGAGGCCGTCGCCGGTCTCGATCTCGAAGGCCCGATGGGCAAGGTCGCCTCCGCGCTTCCGGGAAGCACGTCCGCAGGCGCCGCGAACGGCCTCAAGACCGAGTGGAAGAGCGACAAGGACAAGTGGGTCAAGGACGCGCGTGATCACAAGACGACCACCGTCGCCGACGCCGACGCCATCGTGGAAGCAGACACCATCACGGCGCAGCAGGCGCGCTACCGCGAAGCAATGATCGGAAGAGACTGATGGCCGTCACCTACGAGCAGCTGCAGAGCTGGAAGCCCGAAGAGCTCGACACCGCCGCGGACCAGCTCAACACCGCCCGCAAGAGCTTCCAGGACCAGCAGGACGAGATGGACGCGGGCAAGGTTCCCAGTACCTGGATCGGAGAGGCGGCGACACGTGCTGAGAACCGCCACCGCCGCCTGGTCGCCGACCTCAACGACATCGCCGCGCCGCTGTCCCAGGTCATCAACGCCCTCGACGAGGCCGCCGCCTCCATCAAGAAGGCCAAGGACAACGCCAAGCACGCCTACGACGACGCGATCGGCCGCGGCTGGAAGGTCACCTTCTCCGGCGGCGTACAGATCACCGATCCGACCCCGGACGAGAAGGACCCGGACAAGGACAAAGGCACGATGCAGCAGCTCGCTCAGAACATCCAGGATGCGCTGACCGACGCGGAATCTGCTGATGCCGACCTCACGGCGGTCCTCAACCACGCGACCAAGGGCGACTACGACGGCGGCGACGGCACGATCGAGCAGGCCAGCCTTCCGCCCGAGCTGCGCAACCTGCCCGAAGAAGAGCTCATCAACAAGATGCTCAGCGAGCCGGGCAAGTACGACGGTTACATCGACGCACTTCCGCCGGCCGCTCAGGAGCGGCTCGGCAAGGAGATCAGCGACCGGCTCGACAGCACGCTGAACGACGACGACTACAAGCTCAGCAAGGATGAGGCCGACCGCCTCAACGCCATGCTGAGCGCCTACACCGACGACTCGACCGTCGCCGCCGGGCTCTACAAGGACCTCGGGGCGGACGGCACCGTCGCCAGCATGTCGAGGATCGAGGAATACCTGCGGATGCACTCGCCGGATTCCGGCTCTCTCAACACACTCGCCTCCAACCTCCGAAGCGGTCTCGCATCGGCCTCGAACGACCCCGGTTTCCCGGCTGAGAAGTTCGGCCACGACATCGTGAAATACGCCGGCCCGTCAGGGGTCTACCTCTCCGATGACGAGCAGGACGCCCTTCGGGATCGCTACCCGAACTGGGGCGGCACCGGCGGTGCCTCGGTCCTCACCTACCTGATGAAGGACCACGGTCTCAACGGCGACCTCGTGCTCGGGGCTGCCGAGGAGCTGGACCGCTTCGAGCGGGCGGACGGCCCGATGAACGCTCAGTACTGGTACGGGCACACCGGCCACAGCCCCCTCGACACCGGTAACGACGGTGGCTGGGGCGACGACCCGATGGCCGCCATCATGGGCAATCTCGGCGACCACCCCAAGCAGGGTCTGGAGTTCTTCACAGGCGAGCACGGATCCGAGCGCCAGGACTTCTACTTCGACAAGCGCACCTGGCAGGCCGACGGCTACGCCGGTATCTCGGAGCTGGCTGAGGGCATCGGCACGAACCAGGAGCTCCTCAAGGAGCACCCGAGGGAGACGACCGACCTCGTGTCGAAGTTCTTCCACGACGTCACCGACAATGAGGGCTTCAACGCCGAAGACGCGAAGGCTGCGTCACCTCATGTCGCGGAGCTGATGAAGTTCTACACTCCGGGCATCGATGCGGCGCTGCACAACAAGGACGAGTCCGGAGAACCCGGTTCGGAGCCTTTCTCGCTCGACCACTTCGGCAAGATGGACCCGTACCCGAAGTTCTACGCTGGCGATCTGGAGAACATGATGAAGGTCTCCATGAGCACGCAGGACGGGATGACCAGCATCGCCGAGGGCGTCGGGACCTTCCAACAGACGCAGATCAACAACATCGCCGCCGAGTTGGCACAGAACCCGAACGATCCCGGCCTGCGCACGGAGCTGCGCGACGTCCTCGAGCGTGGCGGCTACCTCCAGGGTTTCGCTGAACGCGCCGTTGGCGAGGTCGAGATCGATGGGGCGAAGGATCGCGATGCTCAGCGCCAGGCGTTCATCGACCTGACGAGCGAGGTGGCTGGGATGGTGCCCCTGCCCGGCGCCGAGCAGGTCGGCGAACTCGGCAGCAAGGTGATCGAGTACGGAGTCGGGCAGGCGATCGACCTCGGGACAGACGCGGCTGGCGAGAAGTTCGCGAACGAGGCTGCCGCGGCGACCGATAACGCTGAAACTCGCGCTTCTGAGGGTGTCAACCGAGTCGAACTCAACGCGCTCTTCGCGTTGGAACGCGCTGGCGTGATTGACATACCGGCGTCGGACGAAACCTTCCTGAAGGACGGGAAGGTGATCAACATGTCCGATGTGCCGCCGGACGACGTGGATCGCTACGCTCACGAGGCGATGAACTACCTGAACGAGTACGTGACGAGCGGCGACTTCGAAGGGACCTACAAGAATGCCTTCTTGGACTACTACCAGAAGGACTAAGGCCCGCACCGCAATGGCCCTCTGCGTAGCGCCACTGTTGTTGACCGCCTGTGGCTCTGATTCGACGTTGCTCGACACTGACGACCTTCCCGCGATCGAGAAGACATTCGCCGATAGCGGGGCACCTGGAGGCGGATGGTGTGATGAGCTCGCCTACCTTGAGTCCAGCAAGTTGTCGAACGCAGCAGAAGGCACGCACGGCGAGCAGTACCAGTTGAAGAACGGCGATCTTGTAGGCGCGGCCGTGTTTGCAACCGGTGGCTCGTACCCTGACGCCGCGTCGATGCTCACGGCAATCGATGAGGCAGTGGCGGAATGCACCGCCGATGCAGCCAACGGCGACTATGGAGAAGCGACGTCTGAGCCGTTGACCGGCCTACCTGACGGAGCAGTGGGTTTTACTTTCACGAGTTCGTCTTCGAATCCGCGGGAGACGGGCAAGACGGCCTACGTGGAGACGGCAGATGGAAATCTTCTCGCAGTTGGCGTGACGCATTACGGCGATGGTGAACCGTCCGTGGACATTACCTCGCTGTTGTCCACGGCGCTCGAGCGAGCCCCCGACGTGGACGCCAAGAGCTAGCACACGGCAGGACACTGACCAGCGGCGCTGGCATGACGGTTGATCCGTCGTGCCAGCGCCGCTGGCATTCCCGCCGGAGATAAGGACTTGACCTTTCGTCACTACTCAGCGCTACTATGTACCAGTAGTCAGCAACACTGAGTAGTTGAAGGGGGTGCCCGATGGGCAAGCAGATGACCGAGATGCTCAAGGGGACGCTGGAGGGGATCGTGCTGGCGTTCCTGACCGGCAACCCGGCGTACGGATACGAGATCACGACCTGGCTGCGGAGCCAGGGGTTCACCGAGATCGCCGAGGGCACGGTCTATGCGCTGCTGGTCCGGATCGAGAAGAACGGGCTGGTGGACGTGGAGAAGCGGCCGTCGGAGAAGGGGCCGCCGCGGAAGGTCTACTCGCTCAACACAGATGGCGAGAAGTACCTCGAAGAGTTCTGGACCACCTGGGGGTTCCTGGCCGAGCGGCTGGAGAGCCTCCGTACCGAAGGGAAGTAGGACATGTCTATCCGATCGATGTTCGAGACCGTCGTCGGCGAGCTCGAGCTGAAGAAGCGCTGGCGGCAGCTCAAGGCCCGCAAGCAGCAGCTCCCCGAGAACCACCGCAAGGCGCACGACGCGATCGAGCGCTACCTGATGTACTCCGCCGGCATCGCCGACGGCGCGATCCTGACGGCGATGGCCGAGGACCTGCTCGAGCTCTTCGAGCAGAGCGCCGCCGACGGCACCCCGGTCAGCGCGATCGTCGGCGACAACCCGGTCGAGTTCGCCGAGGAGTTCGGCAGGAACTACGCCGAGGGCGCCTGGATCAAGAAGGAGCGCGCCCGGCTCACCGAGGCCATCGAGGCCATCACGGACGGTGATCTCGACAAGCTCGATCACCGGAAGGAGGAGTCATGAGCGCGACAGCCGCCATCTCCGTACGGGGACTGGAGAAGTCCTACAAGGACAACCAGGTGCTGCGGGGCGTGGACTTCGAGGTGGCGCGAGGCTCGATCTTCGCGCTGCTCGGGTCCAACGGAGCCGGAAAGACCACGGCCGTACGCATCCTCTCGACGCTCCTGAAACCCGATGCCGGCGCGGCGCTGGTCGAGGGTGCCTCGGTTGTGGAGGAGGCACAGCGGGTGCGCGAGGCGATCTCGCTGACCGGGCAGTTCGCGGCGGTCGACGAGATCCTGACCGGCCGGGAGAACCTGGTCCTGGTCGCGAAGCTGCGCCACCTCCCCTCCCCCGGCGACATCGCCGACGGCCTCCTCGAGCGCTTCGACCTGGTCGAGGCGGGCGCACGGAAGGTCGCGACGTACTCCGGCGGTATGCGCAGGCGGCTCGACATCGCGATGTCGCTGATCGGATCGCCGTCGGTGATCTTCCTCGACGAGCCGACCACCGGGCTGGACCCGGAGGCGCGGCTGGAGGTGTGGAAGGTCGTCAAGGAGCTGACCGAGCAGGGCACCACCGTCCTGCTCACCACGCAGTACCTCGAGGAGGCCGAGCAGCTGGCCGACCGGATCGCCATCCTCCACGGCGGGACGATCATCGCCAACGGCACCCTCGCCGAGCTCAAGGCGATGTTGCCGCCCGCGAAGGTCGAGTACGTCGAGAAGCAGCCGTCGTTGGAAGAGATCTTTCTTTCGCTCACCGGCTCCACCAAGCAAGGAGACCCCTCATGACCAAGCACGCACTCGCCGACGCCGGCACTCTGCTGGCGCGCTCGCTGCGGCACATCACCCGCAGCCCGGACACGATCATCACCACCGCGCTCACCCCGATCGCGATGATGCTGCTCTTCGTCTACGTCCTGGGCGGCGCGATCCGCACCGGCACCGACAACTACGTCAACTACGTCCTCCCCGGGATCATGGTGATGGCGATCGCCTCGGGCATCGCCTACACCGCGCTCCGGCTCTTCACCGACATGAAGAGCGGGATCTTCGAGCGGTTCCAGTCCATGCCGATCGCCCGGTCGGCGGTGCTGTGGGCGCATGTCGGCACCTCGATGGTGGCCAACATGCTCACCCTGGTGATCATCCTCGGCGTCGCGTTCGTGATGGGGTTCCGCACCTCGGCGGGGCTGGGCGCCTGGCTCGCGGTGGCCGGCATCCTGGCGCTGCTCACCCTGGCGCTGACCTGGCTCGCCGTCATCCCCGGGCTGGCCGCACAGACCATGGAGGGAGCCACCGGGTTCTCCTACCCGCTGATCTTCCTGCCGTTCATCAGCTCGGCGTTCGCGCCGACGGAGACGATGCCCGGTCCGGTGCGCGCCTTCGCCGAGAACCAGCCGGTGACCTCGATCGTCAACACCATCCAGGCGCTCTTCGCCGGGCAGCCGGTCGGTGACGACATCTGGGTGGCGCTGGCCTGGTGCGTGGGCATCCTGGTGGTCTCGTACGCCTTCGCCATGGCTGCCTACCGGCGCAAGATCAGTTGATCGCCTCGGGAGCGACGAAGAGCCGATCTACCGCCTCCGGTGGTAGGTCGGCTGCTCGCCGTCCCTGAGGTTGCCCCGGTAGAAGCCCGTCCGCAGCTCGTAGGTGTACGCCTCCAGCTCGGGCATGCCGACCTCGGCCGCGTACGCGATCTCGGCCTCGGCGTCGTAGGGGACCCGGACCCACTGGATGCCGAACGGCGCCTCCTGGTCGCTGTCCATGACGCCCTCGAGGATGACGTAGACCGGGGTCGGGTCGCTCATGCAGTTGCCGACGCTGCCGGTGTTGAAGACGGTGCGCCGGTTGCGGTCGGTCTCGTAGTAGGGGTCGTGGGTGTCGGCGTAGCCGACGATGTCGGGCTCCGGGCCGTCGAAGCCGGTCGCCTCGGTGTTCTGGAACAGGCCCAGGAACTCCTGCTCGTCGTGGTCGAACCTGACCCGGCGGTGGACGGTCTCCTCGGAGGCGTGGAAGAGCCTGACCCTTCGTCCGCTGATCCAGAAGTCGTGGCTGAACGGGAGCGTACGCAGCCACTCGGCCTGCTCCCAGGCCTGCAGCCGCCACCACATCAGCCCGACCGACTCGCGGCCGAAGTCGGGCTCGGGGGTGAGCAGGAAGTCCTCCCAGTTGCCAAGGATGTTGACCTCGCACCGCTCCCGGCAGAGCTCGGCGACCTCGCGTCCTCGCGGTCCCTTGCCGACGTAGTCGCCGAGGTTGAAGATCCTGGTGATTCCGCGCGCCTCGATGTCCGCGAGCACGGCTTCGAGGGCGGTGAGGTTGCCGTGCACGTCCGAGATCAGCGCGATGCGCTCTGGGGTCATGGGCGCAGGCTATGCGATGGCTGGGAGACTGGCCTGGTGAGGATTCTGGTGACGGGCGGGGTGCGGTCGGGGAAGTCGCGGCACGCCGAGTCGCTGCTCGCTGCCGCTCCGTCGGTGGCGTACGTCGCGCCGGGGCCGACGCTCGAGGAGGAACCGGATCCCGACTGGGCCGCGCGGCTGGCTTCGCATCGAGCCCGGCGGCCGGAGCGGTGGCGCACGGTCGAGTCGCGGGATCTCGCCGGGGCACTGACCGAGGGGCTGGCCGCGGGTGACGCGGTGATGGTCGACTGCCTGGGCACCTGGCTCACCGCCGTCATGGACTCGCGAGGTCTGTGGGAGGCCACCTCGGAGGAGGCGACGGCGGCCGTCTCGGCGCTCGTCGATGACGCGGCAGCGGTGCTGGAACAGCAGAACGGCGACGTGGTCCTGGTGACCAACGAGGTCGGCCTCGGGGTCGTCCCGGCCCACCGCTCGGGCCGCCTCTTCCGCGACCTGCTCGGGCTGGTCAACCAGCGCCTGGCCGCGGCCTGCGACGAGGTGCACCTGGTCATCGCCGGACGGGTGCTGAAGATCTAGCCGGCGCTCAGGGTGACGAGCAACGCAGCGAGCGCGGCCTCGACGGCAGCACCGAAGACGTCACCGGTCACTCCCCCGAACCGCTTGACCGCTCGCAGGAGGATCGCACCGACGACGACCGCGGCGACGGCGACCGCGAGGGCTCCTCGCCACCACGGCAGGCCGGCCCACGCACCGACGCCGGCGAGCGCGGCGGCGAGGACGGTCCAGACGAGGACGGTGACGACGGGCGGCAGGGTCTGGGTGAACGTACGCCCCAGCCCGTCCTCCCGGGCCGACCTGATGCCACGGGTGCAGCACAGGGCGAGGGCTGCGCGCGAGGCGCAGACGGCGACCGCGGCCAGGACCGCCGGCCGCCAACCATCACCGTCCAACAGCGAGCCGAGCGCCGCCACCTGGAGGCCGAGGACGAGGACGATCGCGGTGACCCCGGCCGGGCCTGAGGTACCGGTCTTCATCACCGCCAGCGACCGCTCGCGGTCGTAGGAGGCGGCCATGCCGTCGACCGTGTCGGCGAGACCGTCGAGGTGGAGCGCCCGGTTGCCGGCGACCACGGCGCCGATCGCGAGCAGGGCGGTGACCAGGTGCGGTAGCCCGGCGAGCTGTCCCAGCAGTGCGATAGCGCCGGCACCCAGTGCCAGCGGCATAGCGGCCAGCGGCGCAACCGCCATCGCCACCGCGGCGCGTCGGCGGTCGACGAGCTCGGGAGGAGGCACGGGCATCGCGGTCAGGGTGCCGACCGCGAGACGCCAGGCGTCCCGCACGAGCATCAGGCAGGCTCTCCCGGAGCGAGCTCGGAGAGCAGGGCCACGTCGCGGAGCAGGGCGACGGCGCTGCGTACGACCGGCACCGCGGCGACGGCGCCGGAGCCCTCGCCGAGCCGCAGGTCGAGGTCGAGCAGCGGCACCAGGCCGAGCTTCTCCAGGGCCATCGACTGGGCGGGCTCGGTGGAGCGGTGGCCGGCGGCGAACCAGGCGGCGGCGCCGGGCTCGATCCGGTCGGCGGTGAGGGCGCAGGCGACGCTCATCAGGCCGTCGAGGAGGACCGGGACGCCCTGACGGGCGGCCTCGAGGAGGTAACCGGTGGTCGCGGCGAGGTCGGCGCTGCCGAGGGCGGCGAGGGTCTGGATGGGATCCGCGGCGCGCTCGCCGGCACGCGTGAGGGCCGCGGTGATGACGTCGGTCTTGGTGCGCAGCGCCTCGTCGTCGATGCCGGTGCCGCGACCGGTGACCTCGCTCGCGGGCAGGCCGAGCCCGGCCGCGACCATCGCCGCGGCGGGGGTGGTGTTGCCGATGCCCATGTCACCGCTGATCAGCAGCTGCGCACCGGCCGCGATCTCCTCGCGGGCGACGGCGGCGCCGGCCTCCAGCGCGGCGCTGGTCTCCTCGGCGGTCAGCGCGTCCTCGAGATGGATCGCGCCGCTCCCCCGCCGGATCTTGTGCGCGGTCAGCGTCTCCCGGGTCGCGACGTCGAGGTCCTCGAACCCCTCGTCGACACCGAGGTCGAGCACCCGGACCTGGACACCGTGCGCCTTGGCGAGCGCGCTGACCCCGGCCCGGCCGCCCAGGAACGTACGCACCATCGCGCCGGTGATCGCCGGTGGGAACGCGGAGACGCCGTGCTGGGCGACGCCGTGGTCGCCGGCGAAGATCACCAGGCGTACGTTGTCGACCGGTCGCGGCGGCACCTCTCCCTGGCACGCGGCCACCCAGACCGCCAGCTCGCCCAGGCGGCCAAGGGCACCGGGAGGTGTGGCCAGGGCGCCCAGCCGCTCGGCGGCGGCGCGGCGTACGTCTTCGTTCGGCGTCTGGATCGTCACCAGCGCAAGGTACCCCACCCGCCGAGAAGGTGGTTATGGCGGCCGAGAAGTGAGTTGTGGGCGACGAGTGTCTACTTTCGTCGCCCAAAACTGCAGTCTCGGCCCGCCACAAGTGCAGATTCGGCGAGGCGGCTACGGGAGGGCGCGGGAGACGCCCTGGGCGGCGACCTTGAGGGCGGAGACGAGGCGGAGGCGGTTGCGGCGGAGGTCGGAGACGACGATGCCGAGGGAGCCGACGACTCCGGACGAGGTGGTGATCGGGACCGCGACCGAGCAGGCACCGAGAGTCATCTCCTCGGCGGTGGTGGCATAGCCCTCGGTGAGCACCCGGTCGAGCTGGCGGCGCAGCAGGCCGGGCGTGGTGATGGTGTGCCGGGTGAACGGCTTGAGCGGGGCGGACAGCACCCGGTTGCGTACGTCCTCGGGCGCGTGGGCCAGGAGCACCTTGCCGACGCCGGTGGAGTACATCGGCAGGCGCGAGCCGACGGAGGAGACGATGGGTACGTTACGGGTGCCGCGCAGCGTCTCGAGATAGAGGACGTGGTCGTCCTCGCGCACGGCCAGGTGGACCGTCTCCAGCGTCGCCCCGTAGAGGTCGTGGAGGAACGGCGCCGCGACCGAGCGCAGGTCGGTGGCGACGGGGGCGAGCAGGCCGGCGTCCCACAGCCGCCGGCCGACCGCGTAGGTCCCGTCCTCGTCCCGCACCAGGGCACCCCACTCGACCAGCTCGGCGACGAGGCGGTGGGCGGTCGGGAGCGAGACCTCCGCGCGGGCCGCGAGCTCGCTCAGCGTGAGCCGGCGGTGGGACGCGTCGAAGGCGCCGATGAGGCCGAGGACGCGCGAGGCGACCGTGCGGCCTCCGCTGCCACCTGCCATTCGATGCCTTCTTTCGCTCAGCGGAAGTTCACGCTTTCATCGTACGCCTCTCGCACCTAGCGTTCGGAAGGTGACAGCGCCCACCAAGAAACCACCCGTCGAGACCCAGGCGGACCTCTCGGCCGAGATCGCCAAGATCGAGGCGGACTCCGAGGGCCGCGCCCGAGAAGGTGAGCCCAGCCGTCAGCCGCTGCTGGACTACCCGCCCTACCGGTCCAGCATCCTGCGCCACCCCACCAAGGACCCGCGCCACGCCGACCCCGAGACCATCGAGCTGTGGGCCCCGTGCTTCGGGCACACCGACGTGGACCCGCTCGAGGCCGATCTGACCATCGCCGGAAGCAACGAGCCGATCGGCGAGCGGATCACGGTCAGCGGCCGCGTCCTGGACGGCGAGGGCCGCCCCGTACGGAACCAGCTGGTCGAGATCTGGCAGGCCAACTCCGCCGGCCGCTACATCCACAAGCACGAGCAGCACCCGGCGCCGCTCGACCCCAACTTCACCGGCGTCGGCCGCTGCATCACCGACTCCGAGGGGCGCTACCGGTTCCAGACGATCAAGCCCGGCCCATACCCGTGGGGCAACCACATCAACGCCTGGCGTCCGGCGCACATCCACTTCTCGCTCTTCGGCCGCGCCTTCACGCAGCGGCTGATCACGCAGATGTACTTCCCCAGCGACCCGCTCTTCGCGCTCGACCCGATCTACCAGTCGATCACCTCGCAGAAGGACCGGGACGCGCTCGTGGCGAGGTACGACCACGACCTCTCCACCCCCGAGTACTCGATGGGCTACAGCTGGGACATCGTCCTGACCGGCCCGAGCCGCACCTGGACCGAGCCCGAGGAGGGCGACCTGTGAGCACCATCCCCACGCCCGGCCAGACGATCGGCCCGTTCTTCGGCTACGCCCTCCCCTACGAGGGCGACGCCGACCTGGTCCCGCCGAGCAGCCCGGGCTCGATCCGGCTGCACGGCTGGGTCTACGACGGCGCCGGCAACCCGATCCCCGACGCGCTCCTCGAGATCTGGCAGACCGACGCCGAGGGCAACGTCCCGCAGGCCGAGGGGTCGCTGCACCGCGACGGCTGGACCTTCACCGGCTGGGGCCGCGCCGACACGGACCTGAACGGCCACTACACCTTCTCGACGGTGCTTCCGGGTGCCGCCGCGGAGGGCAGGGCACCGTTCTTCGCGCTCACCGTCTTCGCCCGTGGTCTGCTCGACAAGCTGCAGACCCGGGTCTACCTGCCCGAGCACCCCGCCAACGCCGGCGACCCCCTGCTGGTGTCGCTGTCCGAGGACGAGCGTGCGACGCTGGTGGCCACTGCGGACGCAACCGGGTTGCGATTCGACATCCACCTGCAGGGCGACCGCGAGACCACCTTTCTCAACTACGGCTGAGGAGTCGAATGTCGCTGCTGTGGCCAGGCGAGGAGCGCGCCGGGGACCTCTTCTCCGAGGCGGCCTATCTCGCCGCGATGGTGCGGGTCGAGGAGGCCTGGCTGGCCGCGACCGCTTCCTCGGGGATAGCCCCCGAGGAAGCGCGTACGCCACTGGCCGTCCTGGTCTCCGAGGCCGACGTCCCGGGGCTGGCTGAGGGTGCCGAGGCTGGGGGCAACCCGGTCATCGGCCTGGTGAAGCTCCTACGCGGCCGGCTCGAGGGCGAGGCCGCCCGGTGGCTCCACAAGGGCCTGACCAGCCAGGACGTGGTCGACACCGCGCTCGTGCTCTGCCTGCGCGATGTGCTCGACCGGGTCGAGGACGAGCTCGCCGCCCAGGCCGCCTCCCTGGTGGGTCTCGCGCGGGGGCACCGGGCCACGGTGATGTCGGGCCGCACGCTGACCCAGCACGCGGTGCCGGTCACCTTCGGCCTCAAGGCCGCGACCTGGCTCTCCGGGCTGACCGATGCCGCCGAGGCGCTCCGGCGCGCGCGGACGTCGCTACCCGCCCAGATCGGCGGCGCGGCCGGCACCCTGGCCGCGGTCGTGGGACTGGCCCGGCTCCGTGGCCTCGCCGACCCGGTCGGCGCGGCGCGCACGGCGGCCGAGACCACGGCGACCGCCCTCGGCCTCACCCCCCGAAGGCCCTGGCACACCACCCGCACCCCGCTGACCGCAGCCGGCGACGCGCTGGTGACCGCGGCCGACGCCTGGGGCCGGATCGCCACGGACATCACGCTGCTCACGCGCCCCGAGATCGGCGAGCTCGCCGAGCCGGCGGGCGAGGGGCGCGGCGGCTCCTCGACGATGCCGCACAAGTCCAACCCGGTGCTCTCGGTCCTCATCCGCCGCCACGCCCTCGCCGCTCCCCCGCTGGCCGCGACGCTCCACACCGCCGCGGCGAGCTACGTCGACGAACGCCCCGACGGCGCCTGGCACGTCGAGTGGGAGACCCTGCAGACCCTGGCCCGCCGCAGCGTCGTCGCCGGCTCGCAGACCACCGAGCTGCTCGCCGGGCTCCGCGTCGACGCGGCCCGGATGCGCGCCACCGCCGAGGCCGCGGGTGCGGACCTGCTGGCCGAGCAGCGGTCGCTGACCGGGTTCGTGGGTGGCGAGATCCTGGCCGGTTCCGAGGCCGCCGCAGGGCTGGACGACTACCTCGGCGCAACCGGGGCGCTCATCGACTCCGCGATCGCCCGCGCCATCGAGACATGGAAGCATCTCGCCTGATGGGCATACCGGACGTACTGGACGGGCAGTTCGTGGGGTTGACGGGTGTTTCAGTGCCCGTCAACCCCAGGGGTACCCGGTCGACCGGGTATCCCGCACCCACCCCCGCCGGAATCTGGAAGGACCTGTCATGACGCCGAGGATCACCCCTGTCGAGCTGGCCGGAGACCCGAGCAAGCCGGTCCTGGTCGTCGGCCCGTCCCTGGGCACCTCGGTCACCGCGCTCTGGGCCGCCACGGCCGAGCTGCTCGCGGACAGCTTCCACGTCATCGGCTGGGAGCTCCCGGGCCACGGCCACGGCGCGCCGACCACCGACGCGTTCTCGATGGCCGATCTCGCCGCGGGCGTGCTCGCCTGCGTCGACCGGGTCCTCACCGACCGCGGTGAGCGCCACGGCGCGTTCGCCTATGCCGGCGACTCGGTCGGCGGCGCGGTCGGCCTCCAGCTGCTGCTCGACGCACCAACCCGGGTGAGCGCCGCGGTGCTCACCAACACCGGGGCCAAGATCGGCGAGCCCGACGGCTGGAACGACCGTGCCACGACCGTACGCGGCGCCGGCACCGCCTCCCAGATCGCCGGCTCCACCCAGCGCTGGTTCTCCCCCGGCTTCCTCGAGCGCGAGCCCGCGCGGGGCGGTGCCCTGCTCCACTCGCTGCGCGACGCCGACGCGGAGAGCTACGCGCTGGTGTGCGAGGCGCTGGCGGCGTACGACGTACGCGGGCGGCTCGCCGAGATCGCCGCGCCGGTCCTGGCGATCGGGGGTGTCGACGACGCCCCGACCCCACCCGCCTCGCTGGAGGAGATCGCCGTCGGTGTGCGCAACGGGCGGCTCGTCACCCTCGACGCCGTCGGCCACCTCGCCCCCGCCGAGGCGCCGCACGCCGTCTCCAGCCTGATCACCGCCCACGTGACCGCGGCCGACCCGGCCTATGCGGCCGGGATGAACGTACGCCGCCAGGTGCTCGGCGATGCCCACGTCGACCGGGCCACCGCCGCGATCACCGACGTCAACCGCGACTACCAGGACCTGATCACCCGCTATGCCTGGGGCACGATCTGGACCCGCCCCGGGCTCGCCCGCCGGGACCGCTCGATCGGCGTCCTCACCGCCCTGGTCGCGGGGCGCCACTTCGAGGAGCTCGAGTTCCACCTCCGCGCCGCGCTCACCAACGGGCTGACCCGCGAGGAGATCGTCGAGGTGCTCCTGCAGACCTCGATCTACGTCGGCGTACCCGCCGCCAACACCGCGTTTGCCGTCGCCAACCGGGTGCTGAACGAATAGCTTGGCGGGCATGACCATCACCGCGACCGTCGTCGGCGCCGGACCCAACGGCCTCGCGGCCGCGATCGTGCTCGCGCAGCACGGCGTGAGGGTCACCGTCCTCGAGGCCGCGGAGACCGTCGGTGGGGGCACCCGCACCGCCGAGCTGACCGTCCCCGGGCTGCGGCACGACATCTGCTCGGCGATCCACCCGCTCGGGGTGGCCTCACCGCTCCTGCGCGAGCTGGAGCTGGACAGATACGGGCTGCGCTGGCGCTACCCCGAGGTCGAGCTCGCCCATCCGCTCGACGGGGGCGAGGCCGCGCTGCTGCATCGCTCCGTCGAGGAGACCGCCGCGGGGCTGGGTGCTGACGAGCAGCGTTGGCAGCAGGTGTTCGGCCCGGTCGTACGCGGCTTCGACGCCATCACCGACCACATCCTCGGCCCGATCCTGCGCCCGCCGCGGCACCCGTTCCGGATGGCAGGCTTCGGCCTGCGGGCCGCTCCGCCGGCGACCGTGCTCGCCCGGGCGTTCCACGAGGAGCGGGCGAAGGCGCTCTTCGCCGGGTGCGCCGGACATGCGTTCCGTCCCCTGGGCAGCCCCGGCACGGCCGCCGTGGGCACCATGCTCATCGTCAGTGGCCACCGGCACGGATGGCCGGTCGCCGAAGGCGGCTCGCAGGCGATCACCCTCGCGATGGCGGGGCTGCTGGAGGATCTGGGCGGCAACATCGTCACCGGCACCACCGTCCGCAGCCTCGCCGACCTGCCCGACGCCGACGCCACCCTGTTCGACACCAGCCCGGGAGGCTTCGCCGACATCGTCGGCGAGGCCCTTCCCCGACGGCAGCGCCGGGCGATGCGGCGATGGCAGCACGGGCCCTCGGCGTACAAGGTCGATCTCGCCGTCCGTGGCCCGATCCCCTGGCGTGACCCGGAGATCGGCCGCGCCGGGACCGTCCACCTGGGCGGCACGATCGAGGAGGTGACGGCGAGCGAGCGGGAGATCGCGGCCGGCCGGATGCCGGAGCGCCCGTTCGTGCTGCTCGGCCAGCAGTACGTCGCCGACCCGTCCCGCTCGGCAGCAGACCTCAACCCGGTCTGGGCCTACGCCCAGGTCCCGCACGCCTACGAGGGCGACGCCACCGCCGCGGTGCTGGCCCAGATCGAGCGCTTCGCCCCGGGCTTCGGCGAGCAGGTCGTGGCCACGCACGTGACCACGCCGGCCGACTACGCGACGTACAACCTCAACTACGTCGGTGGCGACATCTCCACCGGCGCCAACACCCTGCGTCAGCTCGTCGTCCGCCCCACCCTCGCGGCCTATGACACCGGCATCTCGGGGATGTTCCTCTGCTCCGCGGCCACCCCGCCGGGGGCCGGCGTCCACGGCATGTGCGGCTACCACGCCGCCCGCCGGGCGCTGCACCACCTCGGCGCGGCCGAGAAACCAGGTGCCAGCGGCGTACGTCCTGGCTAACGTCTCGCCCATGCCGCAAGCCCGCCTGCGCACCGAGCGCCTCGAACTGGTCCCGCTGAGCGAGGAGCACCTGCCCTTCCTGGTCGACCTCAACTCGGATCCGGAGGTGCTGCGCTTCCTGTTCACCCGTGCGCTGACGCCGGCGGAGACCGAGGAGCGGATGCACAAGTGGCTCCGCTCGGCGCGGGAGACGGATGCGCTGGGCAAGTGGGTCGGGTATTCGGCGGCGGGTGAGGCCGTCGGGCTCTACATGTTCGAGCTGCCCGACAACCCGCCGCGCACCGATGCGGCCGAGCTCGGCTACCGGCTCCCCCAGCGGAACTGGCGGCAGGGCTACGCGAAGGAGGGCTCGCTCGAGCTGCTCCGGCACGGGTTCGAGGACCTCGGCATCGACCGGGTGATCGCGCAGACGATGGCCGTCAACGAGGCTTCCCGCGCGACGATGGTCTCGGTCGGGATGAGCTTCGTGCGTGGCTTCCAGCAGGACTGGGAGGAGCCGCTCCTCGGACATGCCGACGGCGAGGTCGAGTACGAGATCACCCGCGAGGCCTGGCTGGCGCGTCAGGCGGGGTAGGCTGCGAGCACGCTCGTGGCGCAGGAACCCGGTGAGAGTCCGGGGCGGTTCCGCCACTGTGACGTCCGTACAGCTTCTGGGCACGGACACAGCCAGACACTGGCCACGGGCTATCCGACCGATCGACGGGGCGAGAACCCCTAGGAGGACCCCGGCATGGCCGACCCTGCACGCGTACGCATCGCCCTTCTGTCCACCTCGGACACCGACCTGCTCTCGGCCCGTGCCAGCGGAGCCGACTACGCCTGGGCGAACCCGTCGCGGGCGACGGACCTCGAGGCCGTGGTCGCCGAGGCCGACCTGGTGGTCTTCCGGCTGCTCGGCTCCCCCACCGACCTGTGGGACGGCCTGAGCGCCGTCAAGGAGCGCGGCACCCCGGTGGTGGTCCTCGGCGGCGAGCAGCAGCCGAGCGCCGAGCTGATGGAGCACTCCACGGTGCCGATGGGCGTAGCCGCGGAGGCCCACCGCTACCTCGCCGAGGGTGGGCCGGCCAACCTCGCTCAGCTGCACGCGTTCCTCTCCGACACGGTCCTGCTGACCGGGTTCGGGTTCGAGCCGCCGGCGGAGGTGCCGGCCTGGGGGTTCGCGGAGCGCCCTGCGCCCGCCAACGACACCCTCCCCCGGATCGGCATCCTCTACTACCGCGCCCACGAGACCAGCGGCAACACCGCGTTCGCGCACGCGCTGGCCGACGCCATCGACGCGACCGGGGCCGCCACCGGCGTACCCGTCTTCGCGGGGTCGCTGCGCTCGGCGCCCGACGACCTCTACGAGGCGCTCGGCACCCTCGACGCGCTCATCGTGACCGTGCTCGCGGCGGGCGGGTCCGTGCCCGCGTCCGCCTCCGCCGGTGGCGAGGACGAGGCCTGGGACGTGGAGCGGATGGCGGCGCTGGACATCCCGGTGCTCCAAGGCCTCTGCCTGACCAGCTCGCGCGCGGAGTGGGAGGCCTCCGACGACGGCGTGACGCCGCTCGACTCGGCCAACCAGATCGCGATCCCCGAGTTCGACGGCCGGATCATCACCGCCCCGTTCTCGTTCAAGGAGCTCGACGAGCAGGGTCTCCCCCACTACGTCGCCGACCCCGAGCGGGCCGCGCGGGTGGCCCGGATCGCGGTCAACCACGCCCGGCTCCGCCACACACCCAACCCCGAGAAGCGTCTCGCGCTCGTCCTCTCCGCCTACCCCACCAAGCACGCCCGCATCGGCAACGCGGTCGGCCTGGACACCCCGGTCTCCGCGATCCGGATGCTGCGCCGGCTCCGCGAGGAGGGCTACGACCTGGGGACCGACAACGAGGTCGTACGCATCCTCGACTCCGTCGCCGCGGAGGAGGGCGACACCGCAGCCGGTGACGCGCTGATCCACGCGCTGATCGCCGCCGGCGGCCAGGACGAGGAGTGGCTGACCAACGCCCAGCTCACCGACGCCCACGTCCGGATCTCCAAGGCCGACTACGACGAGTGGACCGCGGATCTCCCCGCTGAGCTGCGCGAGCAGATGGTCGAGACCTGGGGGCCGACGCCGGGCGAGCTCTTCGTCAACGACAACAACGAGCTGGTGCTGGCCACGCTTCAGGCCGGCAACATCGTCATCCTGATCCAGCCGCCGCGCGGGTTCGGCGAGAACCCGGTCGCGATCTACCACGACCCCGACCTGCCGCCCTCGCACCACTACCTGGGCGCCTACCGCTGGCTCGAGCACGGCTTCGGTGCCGACGCCGTCGTCCACCTCGGCAAGCACGGCTCGATGGAGTGGCTGCCGGGCAAGAACGCAGCGCTGTCGGCGTCATGCGGCCCGGATGCGGCCATCGGCAACATGCCGCTGATCTACCCGTTCCTGGTCAACGACCCCGGCGAGGGCGCCCAGGCCAAGCGTCGCGCGCACGCCACGATCGTCGACCACCTGGTGCCGCCGATGGCCCGCGCGGAGTCCTACGGCGACATCGCGCGGCTGGAGTCGCTGATGGAGGAGTACGACCGGATCTCCTCCATGGACCCCGCCAAGCTGCCCGCCATCCGCGGCGAGATCTGGCAGCTGATGAAGGCCGCCGAGCTCCACCGCGACCTCGGCATGGAGGAGCGTCCCGAGGACGACGACTTCGACGACTTCATGCTCCACATCGACGGCTGGCTCTGCGAGATCAAGGACGCCCAGATCCGCGACGGCCTGCACGTGCTCGGCGGCGCCCCCGAGGGTGAGGCACGGATCAACCTGGTCCTCTCGATCCTGCGCGCCGCGCAGGTGTGGGGCGGCGTCGGCGGCGCCGTGCCCGGTCTGCGGGCGGCGCTCGGCCTCAAGGAGGGCGCCGACACCCGGGCCGTCGACGAGATCGAGACCCAGGCGCGCGACCTGGTGGAGCGGATGGACGCGGCCGGCTGGGACCCGGCCGCCGCCGAGACGCTCCACGACGACCCGGCGGTTCAGCAGGTTCTCGCCTTCGCCGCGACCGAGGTCGTGCCCCGGCTGGCGAGGACCACCGACGAGCTGGGAGCCGTGCTGCACGCGCTGGACGGTGGCTTCGTCCCCGCGGGGCCGTCGGGCTCGCCGCTGCGGGGGCTCGTCAACGTACTTCCGACGGGGCGCAACTTCTACACCGTCGACCCGCGCGCGGTGCCCTCCCGACTGGCGTGGCAGACCGGGCAGGCGATGGCCGACTCGCTGCTGCAGCGCTACCTCGACGAGACCGGCGACTACCCGACCTCGGTCGGGCTCTCCGTGTGGGGCACGAGCGCGATGCGTACGTCGGGCGACGACGTCGCCGAGGTGCTCGCGCTGCTCGGCGTGGCACCTGCGTGGGACGAGGCCTCGCGCCGCATCACCCACCTCGACGTCATCTCGCTGGAGGAGCTGGGCAGGCCGCGCATCGACGTGACCGTACGCATCTCCGGGTTCTTCCGCGACGCCTTCCCGCACGTCGTCTCGATGCTCGACGACGCGGTCCGGATGGTCGCCGACCTGGACGAGCCCGCCGAGAAGAACTTCGTCCGCGCGCACACGCTGGAGGACCTGGAGGCACACGGTGACCAGCGCCGCGCGACGTCCCGGATCTTCGGCTCCAAGCCCGGGTCGTACGGCGCCGGGATCCTGCAGGTGATCGAGGCCGGCAACTGGCGCTCCGACCAGGACCTCGCCGACGTGTACGCAGCCTGGGGCGGCTTCGCCTACGGCCGCGACCTCGACGGCGCCCCGGCGGCGGACGACATGCGCGCCAACTACCGCCGGATCAAGGTCGCCGCCAAGAACGTCGACTCCGCCGAGCACGACATCGCCGACTCCGACGACTACTTCCAGTACCACGGCGGCATGGTCGCCACCGTCCGCGCGCTGACCGGGTCGGATCCGAAGGCGTACGTCGGCGACTCCACCTCCCCCGACGCCGTGAAGACCCGCACGTTGCAGGAGGAGACCAACCGCGTCTTCCGGGCCCGCGTGGTCAACCCGCGCTGGATCTCGGCGATGCAGCGCCACGGCTACAAGGGCGCCTTCGAGCTGGCCGCGACCGTCGACTACCTCTTCGGCTTCGACGCGACCGCCGGCGTGGTGCAGGACTGGATGTACGAGAAGCTCGCCCGCGAGTACGTTCTGGACGAGACCAACCAGGAGTTCATGCGATCCTCGAACCCGTGGGCGCTGCGCGGCATCGTCGAGCGGCTGCACGAGGCGGCCGAGCGGGGGCTGTGGGAGGAACCCGACCCCGAGCTCGTCGCGCAGATGCAGGAGATCTACCTCGACATCGAAGGTGACCTGGAGGAGGAGTGATGACTTCTTCTGGCAAGCGTCGGATCAAGATCATCGGCGTCGGTCCCGGCGACCCCGACCAGGTCACGCTCGAGGCCGTGGCCGCGATGCGGTCGGTCGACTACTTCCTGGTCACCGACAAGTCGGGCACGGTCAAGAAGGGCATGCCCGACCCGCTGGTGCGGGCCCGCGAGGAACTGCTCGACCGGCATCTGTCCGCGCCCGCGCGGGTGGTGAAGGTCGCCGACGCACCCCGCGAGCGACGCGAGGAGTTCACCGGGACCGACGCGGAGTACCGGACGGCGGTCGCCGACTGGCACCGCGCCCGGGTCGAGCGCTACCTCGCCGTGCTCGCCGAGCACCCCGGTGACGTCGGCTTCCTGGTCTGGGGCGACCCGGCCTTCTACGACTCCACGATCCGCGTCGTCGACCAGATCGCCGAACAGCTCGACGTCGAGGTCGACGTCATCCCCGGGATCTCCTCGGTGCAGCTGCTCGCCGCCCGTCACCGGCTGGTGCTCCACGACGTCGGGCGACCGCTCTACGTCACCACCGGCCGCGCGGTGCTCGAGGCCGTCGAGGCCGGGCACGACAACCTCGTGGTGATGCTCAACCGCGTCGTCGAGCTTCCTGGGCTCGAGGACTGGCGGATCTGGTGGGGCGGCAACCTCGGCACGCGCGAGGAGGAACTCGTCGCCGGCACCGTCGGCGAGGTCCTTCCGGCGATCGAGGAGGCGCGCGCCCGGCTGCGGGACACGTCCGGCTGGGTGATGGACATCTACCTCCTGCGGGCTCCGCGGACGACCCGATGAGCGGGCTGCTGGTCGCCGGGACCACCTCGGACGCCGGCAAGTCGGTCGTGACGACCGGGCTGTGCCGGGCGTTCGCCCGCCGCGGTGTGAAGGTGGCGCCCTACAAGGCGCAGAACATGTCCAACAACTCGATGGTGGTCTCGACAAGCTCGACCACCGGTGAAGGCTCGACCACCGGAACCGGCGGGACGACCGCCGAGATCGGCCGGGCGCAGTGGGTCCAGGCGCTGGCGGCACGGGTCACCCCGGAACCGGCGATGAACCCGGTGCTGCTCAAGCCCGGCTCGGACCGCCGCAGCCACGTGGTGCTGATGGGGCATCCCGCCGGTGAGGTGTCCTCACACGACTGGGAGGCGGGGCGCCGGCATCTGGCGACCGCGGCCCATGCTGCGTACGACGATCTCGCCTCTCGTTTCGACGTGATCGTCGCCGAGGGTGCCGGCAGCCCGGCGGAGATCAACCTGCGGGCCGGCGACTACGTCAACATGGGGTTGGCCCGGCATGCCGGGCTGCCGACCGTGGTCGTGGGCGACATCGACCGGGGTGGGGTCTTCGCGGCGATGTACGGCACCCTGGCCCTCCTCGAGCCCGAGGACCAGGCCCTGATCAGCGGTTTTGTCATCAACAAGTTCCGCGGCGACGCCGGGCTGCTGAAGCCCGGGCTCGACTCGCTGGAGTCGCTCACCGAGCGCCGGGTCTTCGGGGTGCTGCCCTGGGAGCCGTCGCTGTGGCTCGACTCCGAGGACGCGCTCGACCTGGAGGGGCGGCGCGCGGAAGCCGGTGCCACCCGCAAGGTCGCAGTCGTACGCCTCCCCCGCATCTCGAACTTCACCGACGTCGACGCGCTCGGCCTGGAGCCGGACCTCGACGTCGTCTTCGCCTCCTCCCCTGCCGACGTCGCCGACGCCGACCTGGTCGTGCTGCCCGGCACCCGGTCCACGATCAGCGATCTGGCCTGGCTGCGCTCGCGCGGTCTCGACGTGGCCCTGATCGAGCACGTACGCCGCGGCCGCCCGCTCCTCGGGATCTGCGGCGGCTTCCAGATGCTCGGCGGTGTGATCGCCGACCCTGACGGGGTCGAGGGGTCGGTCGCCGAGGTCGAGGGGCTGGGGCTCCTCGATGTGCGCACCGACTTCGCCCCCGCCAAGAACCTCCGCCTGCCCACCGGGTCGGCGCTCGGGGTCGAGGCGAGCGGCTACGAGATCCACCACGGCCGGATCACCCGCGGCGACGGGGTCACCGAGTTCCTCGGTGGCGCGCAGGCCGGCAACGTCTTCGGGACGATGTGGCACGGCTCCTTGGAGGGCGACGCTCTCCGCGGCGCGTTCCTCGGGGCCACGCTGGGCCGCGAGCCGTCCTCGGTCTCCTTCCCTGCCGCCCGTGAGCGCCGCCTGGACCTGATCGGCGACCTCGTCGAGGAGCACCTCGACGTCGACGCGCTGCTCGACCTCGCGACCGCCGGTCGCGCCGCGAGCGCCGGTGAGGGGATCCGATGAGACTGCTGATCCTCGGCGGGACCGGGGAGGCCCGGGACCTGGCGGCGCGCCTGCTCGAGGAGGGCGTGGACGTCACCTCGTCGCTGGCAGGCCGGGTGGCTCGGCCCCGGCTGCCGGTGGGCGCGGTGCGGATCGGCGGGTTCGGAGGGGTCGAGGGCTTGAGGGGGGCTCTCGACCACTTCGACGCCGTCGTCGATGCGACGCATCCGTTCGCGCGTGGCATCTCGGCCAACGCGGCGGCGGCCTGCGCGCAGACCGGCCATCCGCTGCTCCGCCTGGAGCGGCCGGGCTGGCCGGCGGACCCGTCCTGGGCCTACGTCGACACCCACGACCAAGCCGCAGCGGTCGCCGCCGATCTCGGGCAGCGTCCGTTCATCACGGTCGGGCGCCAGGAGCTCGCCCGGTTCGTCCCGGCGCTGGCCGGCCACGCGGCTCTCGCCCGCGTGGTCGACCGCCCCGACCTCGACCTGCCCGAACCCTGGACACTGCTGACCAGCCGTGGCCCCTACGAGATCGAGGGCGAGCTCGCGCTGATGAGCGAGCACCGGACCGACGTGCTCGTCACCAAGGACTCCGGCGGCACCTTCACCTGGCCGAAGATGGCCGCGGCGGCCGAGCTCGGCGTGCCGGTGGTGGTCGTGCGCCGCCCGGCTGGCGCCGACGGCGTCCGCATCGTCGATGACGTCGCCGACGCGGTCGCCTGGGTCCGGAGCCTCGGATGAGGGTGGTCGTCGGGATGTCGGTGACCGACGTCGACCGGCGCCAGGACCTGCTCGACTGGGCCGGCGAGCTCGACGCGAGCGTGGCCTTCCTGCAGATGGGCGGGCCTTCGCTCTCCGCCGAGCTGACCCGGCTCGCCGACGCCGGCGTGGAGACCATCACCCTGGCCGGGGTCAGCCTCGGTCCGCTCGCCCCGGGCCACTCCTGGCTGCGCCGGATCGCGGCCCACTGGTGGCGCGAACGCAGCGGACGACGCCCGGAGATCCGGGTGGCGACCATGCTGGCGACCACGCGTGACGAGCTCGCCGAGGTGCTGGCCGAGACCAGGCCGATCACCGGCACCGAGCCCGGGCTCACCTCGCCCGCGTGGGAGCGGGTCCCCGGCCACGTACGTCAGGTGCTGATCTGCCGCGGCCCGCGCTGCACCGCGAAGGGCTCGGAGGAGACCGCCAGGGCGGTCATCCTGGGCGCGATGGAGGCCGGTCTCGGCGACGACGACCTGCTGATCACCCACACCGGCTGCCAGTTCCCGTGCAACCAGGCGCCGGTGCTCAGCGTGCAGCCCGACGACGTCTGGTACGGCAACGTGGAAGCGGCCGCCGCCCGGGTGATCGTGCGTGATCACCTGGACGGCGGCCGTCCTGTGGAGGCCTACCGCCTCCCCCGCTAGCTCACAGGCTGGCGGCGAGGGCCTTACGCTCCGCGACAGCGCGCTCTGCCGCGTACAGACGAATGACCAGCCCGGTCAGCGCCACTCCGAGCACGCCCCACATCGTGGCGAGCGTGATCAGCGAGGCCCTGCGGAAGAACCACAGCGTGTCGGCCGGGAAGTCCCCGACCTCGTTGACCGTCGTGAACAGCTCTCCGGCGACAACCATCACGGCCAGGTAGGCCGCGATCGCGCCGACGACGGAGAGGTAGGTGCCGAACCGGCCGCGCAGCCGCACCGCGGCGTACGTCACGACCACCGCCGCCACGACCGAGAGGGCCTGGAAGGCGAAGTAGACCGCGGTGCGTACGCCGATGGTGTCGCCGCTGCCGACCGCCGGCGGGGTCGCCGGGTACTTGAGGAACGGCACCAGGGCGACCGCGACGAACCCGATCAGGGTGACGAGCGCCGTCGACTGGCCCGGGGTGAGCCGTCCCAGACGACCCAGCGTGGCCGCGGCGACGAGCCCGACGATGCCGCCGAGCGCGACGCCGACCGCGAGGGTGCCGGTCAGCAGCCCCCACGTGCTCTGGTTGGTGCGGGAGACCTCGGCGGCCTCCTCCTCACCCTCAGCACCTTCGGTGGCATGCGAGTGCGAGTGTCCGTCGGCGCCGGCCTCCTCCAGTGCGATGGCAGCACCGACCTGCGGCTCACCGACGGCGTACGCCACCAGGAAGGTGGCGACCCCGGCGAGGAGGCCGGCTAGCAGGCCGCGTACGAGAAAGGCACGCGGGCTCATCAGTGGCAGGGGTAGCCGAGCAGGTGACGACCGTCGTGGACCCACTCGTGGATCAGGGTGCCCGACGGGATCGAGACGGCGCCCTGGTCGGCGCTGATGAAGAAGAGCGCCAGGAGCCCGAGCAGACCGAAGAAGAGCGCCCAGGGGGCGAGCTCACGGAGCGGGATGGTGGGCAGATCTGCGCCGGCGACCGGCGCCACAGCGTGCTGCGACATATGTCCTCCTCAGGGATACCTGCGTCCCTGTTCGTTGGGGTTGGACGGACACTCGGGTCTGACTCCACCGCCGCGAGGCGGTGTCACAGTAGCGCGACTGTGCCGGAGTTCCACCGGCTTCCTCATGTCCGTTGGCGGCATCATGCCACGTCGGGGCTCCGGCCGCACCCACAGCGTTCCATGGAGTCGACGAAACACAAGATCTAGGAAGTTGCATTGGTGTAATTCCCGCATATAGTGGTGCCCGCAGCTGGTTCTTCCACCTCGGTGACGAGGCGGAAGAGGCAAGAGGGAACCCGGTGTGAGTCCGGGACTGCCCCGCAGCGGTGAGTGGGAACGACCGCCGTCACGAAGCACTGGGAGCAAGCCGGCTCCTGGGAAGCGACGGCCACTAGGACCGAGCACGATCACGCCCACGAGTCCGAAGACCTGCCAGTGCCCACCTCATGGTGGGGTCCGCGACCTCGAGGGAAGGTCAGGGGATCGAGCGCGTACGACGCCGTCCTCTCCTGCCCCGGCACGGATGCACGAGACATCCAGCGGGCCGCGGGGCCTGCGTGAACAAGGGGGGCATGGGCTTGATCGACACCGAGGGTCTACCGATCCGCACCGAGAAGTCGGCGTACGTCTTCGACTATCCGATGGCCGAGGACCTGGCCAAGAAGCAGCGGAGCATCTTCTGGACCGCCGAGGAGATCCCGGTCGAGAACGACAAGCAGGACTTCCTGGTCAACATGACCGACGCCGAGCAGGCCGCGGTCAAGACGACGCTGAAGCTGTTCACCATCTACGAGCTGATCCTCGGCGGCGAGGTGTGGGGCGACCGGCTCTTCCACGCGTTCCCGCGGCCCGAGATCCAGATGATGACCAACGCCTTCTCGTTCGCCGAGCTGAACATGCACGCGCCGTTCTACGCGAAGCTCAACAAGACCCTGATGATCGACACCGAGGAGTTCTACGACTCCTACAAGAACGACCCGGTGCTGGCCGAGCGGATCGCCTTCGTGTGGGACGCCATCGCCGACGAGGACCTGCTCTACGCGCTGAGCGTCTTCACACTGATGGAGAACTGCGTCCTCTACTCCAACTTCGCCTTCCTCAAGCACTTCCAGTCCGGCGGGAAGAACCTGCTGCAGAACGTGATCAGCGGCATCAACTTCTCCGCCCGCGACGAGAACCTGCACGCCACCGGCGGTGCCTGGCTGTTCAACACGACGCTGGACGAGTACGCCGCGACCGTCCCGGCCGACAAGTTCGAGGCCGAGCGCGACGACCTCTTCGCCCGCGTCCGCGGCGTCGCCGAGCACCTCTACGCCCACGAGGCCCGGATCGTGGAGATGCTCTTCGCCCACGGGCCGATCACCGGCATCGAGCAGGCCGATCTGGAGGCCTTCGTGCGCTCCCGCATCGACATGACCCTGGAGAACATGCGGATGGAGCCGCTGTTCGGGGTCGAGACCAACCCGGTCGCCGAGTGGTTCTACGCCGGCATCAACGGCACCCAGTTCCACGACTTCTTCCAGGTCACCGGCAACGAATACAACCGCAACATCGGCGAGACGGAGTTTGAGTTCTGATGGGCAGCACCAGCTGGGAGGCGCTCTCCGCCGAGCGCAAGGCACTGCAGGACGAGGGCACCGTGCCGGCCTTCATGACCACCGCGGGCTACGCGATGTTCAAGGCCAAGTACACCGTCGCGGACCAGAGCGTCCGCGAGCGCTACGAGACCATCGCGGCCACCGCCGGCGAGCTGGCCGACGAGATGTACGCCCGCGAGGACGGCGTCTCCTGGACGGAGCCGTTCTTCGAGGCGATCTGGAACGGCTGGCTCTCCCCCTCGACGCCGGTGCTGTCCAACCTCGGCACCGACCGCGGCCTGCCGGTCTCGTGCGAGGGCTCCTACGTCGAGGACTCGGTCTGGGGCTTCTACGAGACCCTCAAGGAGGCCGCGATCCTGTCCCAGAACGGGTTCGGCACCTCGGCGTACCTCGGTGACGTCCGGCCGCGCGGCGCGAAGTTCAGCGACAACGGCAAGGCCAACGGCGTGGTCCCGGTCTTCTGCAACTTCGTGGAGATGACCAACCAGATCAGCCAGGGCGCCACCCGCCGCGGCTCCTGGGCGGGCTACCTGCCCGTGGACCACCCGGACTTCTACGAGCTCGCCGACCTGATCTTCCGCGAGCCGGCCAACAAGAACGTCGGCTGGATCTTCAGCCAGGCCTTCATCGACCGGATGCTGGCCGGGGATCGCGATGCGCTCGAGCGCTACCAGCGGGTGCTGAAGATCCGGGTGGTGCTCGGCAAGGGCTACATCTGGAAGGTCGACACCGTCAACGCCGCCCAGACCGAGTCCTACCAGGCCAACGGGCTGGCCAACAAGGCCTCCAACCTGTGCTCGGAGATCACCCTCTTCAGCGACGAGGACCACTCCTACACCTGTGTGCTCTCCTCGCTGAACCTGTCGACCTACGACGAGTGGAAGGACCAGGACACCGCGTACGTCGCCACCGTCTTCCTCGACGCGGTCGCCGAGGCGTTCCTGCGCAAGGCTCGCACCATCCGCGGTCTGGAGCGGGCGGTGCGCTACACCGAGAAGGCCCGCAGCCTGGGCCTCGGCGTGATGGGCTACCACGACTACCTGCAGAAGCAGCGGGTGCCGTTCGAGTCGGACAAGGCGGCAGCGCTGAACAAGGACATCTTCGAGCGGATCTCGTCGCGTGCCGACGCCGCGTCGCGGTGGATGGGCTCGGTCGCGGGCATCCCGGAGTGGTGCGTCGGCCGTCGTAACTCCCACCTGATGGCGATCGCGCCGACGATGAGCACCGCGGTGATCGTCGGCGGCACCAGCCAGGGCATCGAGCCGTACGTCGCCAACGTCTGGAACCAGACCACCTCGGCCGGCGAGATGCCGCGGGCCAACCAGAACCTCGTCGAGGTGATGAAGGAGCGTGGCGTCTACGACCAGGCGCACATCTCCGACATCATCGACCACGGCGGCTCCGTGCAGCACGTCTCGTGGCTCGATGACCACGAGAAGGAGGTCTTCCGGACCGGCTACGAGATCGACCAGGAGATCCTGCTCGCCCGGGCCTCCGACCGGCAGGTCTACATCGACCAGGCCCAGTCGCTCAACCTGTTCTTCCAGGCCGACGCGACGCCGCAGTACATCAGCAAGATCCACAAGCTCGCGCTGCTCGACCCGAACATCAAGAGCCTGTACTACCTGCGCTCGCGTGCCGGCATCCAGGCCAGCAAGCAGTCCTCTTCGACCACTTCGACCACAGGAGCATGACCATGAACGAGAACCCGACCACCACCGACGCCATCGACGACCTGAGCTGGGACGACTGGAGCGACGCCGCGGTCTGTGCCATCGAGAACGGCCCGGACTGCGAGGCCTGCGAAGGATGAGCGCCCCCGCCGGGCGGCCGACGCTGACGGTCTGCCGCGGCTGCTGCTGCGGCACCGAGCGGAAGTCGCCCGGGGTGGACCACGCGGCCGTGCTCACGACACTGAACGCGGCGGCCGGGGAGTCGGCGACCGTACGTGTCGCCGACTGCCTCGGCCCGTGCGAACGTGCCGACGTCGTGGTCGTCGGCCCCTCACCCGAGGGGCGGCAGCGTGGGGCCCGGCCGGTCTGGGTCGCCCGGGCCGGCTCGGAGCGGGTCGCCGGCGCGTTGGCCGAGTGGACCCGCGCCGGCGGGCCGGGCATCGCCGACGCGCCGCCCGCGGTCATGGCCCGGGCGTTTCGTCACGGCCGCTGAGCGACCGCCGCGTACGCCGCCGCAGCCACGGCCGCGCCGGTGCCGACCCTGCGGGCCAGGGTGGTGGCGCTGACGACGTCGGCGGGGGTCGCGGCACGGCCGTCACCCATCACCGCGCGATGCTCGACCCGGTTGCCGTAATAGCGGTTGGTGCCGCCGAGGCGGACGTCGAGGGCGCCGGCGAAGGAGGCCTCGACGACACCGGCGTTCGGGCTCGGGTGCTGCGCGGCGTCGCGGCGCCAGGCCTGCCAGGCCTGTTTCGCCCGGGACGGAGCCGCGGCCAGGGTGAGCAGGCCGGACAGGCGCGAGCCGGGGAGGTTGAGCAGGTCGTCGAGGCGGGCGCTGGCCCAGCCGAAGTGCTCGTAGCGCTCGTTGTGGTGGCCGACCATCGCGTCCAGGGTGTTGGCGGCGCGGTAGCCGAGGAGTCCGGGTACGCCGGCGACGGCTCCCCACACCAGCGGCGCGACCACCGCGTCGGAGGTGTTCTCCGCGACGCTCTCGACCACGGCCCGGGAGACCTCGGAGGCGTCGAGCTCGGCGGTGTCGCGGCCGACGAGGTGGGTGAGCCGCTGCCGCGCGGCGGGAAGGTCGTCGCGGTCGAGATGCTCGTGGACCGCCAACGCCTCCCGCTCCAGCGAGCGGCCGCCGAGGACCGCCCAGGTCGCGGCCGCGGTGATCAGGGTCCTCCCGCCCCGGCCGGGTGCGGCGCGCTCAGCAGCTGCTCCTAGGACCACCGCTCCCCCGACGAGAGCGGCCGTGTGAAGCACGCCTCGGGCGCGGTCGTCCGCGTACCAGGCCCGTTCGGCCCGCATCGCCACGGTGCCGAAGCCTGCGACCGGGTGGTAGCGCCGCGGGTCGCCGAGGAGACGGTCGAGCGCGAAGCCGGCCAGCAGCCCGATCGCCCGCGGGCTCACCGGTCTGCCCTGGTCCGGCGCAGGGCGGCCAGGAGCCGGTCTGTCGGCTCCTCGGGGCGCACCGCGATCCGCACCCAGTCCGGGCCGAGCCCGGGGAAGGTGTCGGCGCGGCGTACGGCGATCCCCTGGTCGCGCAGGGTCTCCCGGACTCCGACGCCGGGGCGGGCCAGGACGAAGGAGGCGGCCGAGGGGACGTACTCGATCTCCAGCTCGCGCAGGCCCGCCTCGAGATGGTCGCGCCAGGTGGCGATCCGCTCGGCGCGCTCGCGGGCCTCGGCGCTCGCGCGCTCGGTGGCGCAGGCGAGCATCGCGGCGGCGGCGGTGGCCGAGACCGACCACGGGGTACGTACGGCCTCGAGGTCGCCGATCGCGGCGGGGTCGCCGACGACGTAGCCCGCGCGTACGCCCGGGATGGACCAGTGCTTCGTCAGGCTCCGGATCACCAGCAGGCCCTCGGTCCGCTCACCGGTGAGCGTCTCGGGTTCGCCGGGAACCGCGTCCATGAACGCCTCGTCGACCACGACCAGGCGCCCGGGGCGAAGGAGCTCGCGGAGGGTGTCGGTGGGATGGAGTACGCCGGTGGGGTTGGTCGGGTTGCCGACGACGACCAGGTCCGCGTCGCCGGGCACCGTCGCCGGGTCCAGCGCGAACCCGTCCTCGGCGCGGAGGCGGACCTCGGTGACCGTGCGGCCGGCCTGCTCCAGCGCCGCGTGGGGCTCTGTGAACTGCGGATGGACCACGACGGGCTTCCGCCACTTCCTCGCTCTCGCGACCAGCGTGAATGCTTCTGCCGCCCCTGCCGTCGGGAGCACCTCGGCACGCTCACGGCCATGATGCTTGGCCAGCGCCGCCCGCGCCGGCTCCTCGTCGGGGTAGGCGGCCGGTGCGAGCGAGTCGTGGAGTGCCTGGTCCAGCCACTCCGGTCGCGGGTCCGGGTAGACGTTCACCGCGAAGTCGAGCAGCCCGTCGCCCACCTCGACGTCGCCGTGGTGCCGCAGCGGGTCCGCAACCTTGCCGTCCCAGCCGCTGGTCGCGCCTGTGTTGGTCTCGACACGACGTCGTTCGTCCCTCACGACGTCGGCTCGACCAGCGGGGTCGGCTCGGCCAGTCACCGAACGAGCGGCGAAGGCACGCGATGCTTCGGCGAAGCGGCGGGCGAGGTGCGGATGGCCGGCCCAGTGCACGTGGAGGTAGGACGCGTGGACGGTGTCGCTGCTGAAGCCGGTCGGCGCGCCGTCGACGGTCCACGCCGCCTGGGTCCCGGCCGGGGGCGAGGTGGTGGTGCGGTGGAACTCGTGGCCGGTGACCTGCTCGCCGGCCCGGGTGAGCAGGGAGTCGGAGGCGGCGACCGCGACCGGGTAGCGCAGGGTGAGCCGTTCGCTCATCGCGGCGTGGGCGGGGATGGCGCCGGCCATCGGGACCTCGTCGAGCGACTCGGCCAGGTAGAGGAGTCCGGCGCACTCGGCGACGGTCGGGATCCCGGCCTGGACGGCGGCCTTCAGGTCTCGGAGCAGGCTCGTGTTCGCGGCCAGCTCGGCGGCGTACACCTCCGGGAACCCGCCGCCGAGGTAGATCCCCCTGGTGTCCTCGGGGAGCGCGGGATCGGTGAGCGGGTCGAAGGGGCGTACGTCGCAGCCTGCCGCCTCCAGGAGCTCCTCGGTCTCGGGGTAGCGGAACGTGAACGCCCTGCCGCCCGCGACGGCCACCACCGGGCGATCACTCTGGTCCTCGACTGTGTCGTCTCCGCGCAGCTCCTCCAGCGGATCCCAGGGATCATCGTCGAGGTCCGGCGCTGAGCGAGCGACGTCCAGGAGCGCCGAGAGGTCGAGGTGAGCGGCCACCTGCTCCCCCAGCCGCTCGATCAGCGCGACCGACTCGTCCCGCTCGGCGACGGGGACGAGACCCAGGTGACGCGACGGGGAGGCGAGCGACTCGTCCCGCGGGAGCATGCCGAGCACCGGCAGGCCGACCTGGTCCAGCGCTCGCCGGATCTCATCGGCGTTGCGCCCGGGAGAGCATCGGTTGAGGACGACTCCCCCGATGCGTACGGACGGGTCGAAGGCCGCCATGCCCGCCGCGATCGCGGCAGCGGACCGGGACATCCGGGCGACGTCGAGGACCAGGACGACGGGCGAGGAGGTCAGGCCGGCGACGTGCGCGGTGGAGGCGAAGCCGTCGGTGCCGAGGCGGCCGTCGTAGAGGCCCATGACGCCCTCGATGACCGCGACGTCCGCCCCGGCGGCGCCGTGGAGCAGCAGCGGTACGACCCGCTCGACGCCGACGAGGTGTGGGTCGAGGTTGCGGCCTGGGCGTCCGGTGGCGAGCGCGTGGTAGCCCGGGTCGATGTAGTCAGGGCCGACCTTGTGACCGCTCACGGCGGTCCCGGAGGCACGCAGCGCCGCCATCAGCCCGGTTGCGATCGTCGTCTTCCCCGAGCCCGTCGAGGGAGCCGCGACCACCAGCCTGGGCAGGGTCACCATTCGATGCCCTTCTGGCCCTTCTGGCCGGCGTCCATGGGGTGCTTGATCTTGGTCATCTCGGTAACCAGGTCGGCGACCTCGAGCACGGCGGGATCGGCGTCACGGCCGGTGATCACGACGTGCTGGCGCCCGGGGCGCTCGGAGAGCACCGACGCCACCTCCTCGGCGGAGACCCAACCCCACTTGATCGGGTAGGTGAACTCGTCGAGGACGAGGAGGTCGTAGCGCTCCTCGGCCAGGCACCGCTTGATCTCGGCCCAGCCCTCGGCGGCGGCCGCAGCGTGGTCCTCGGCCTCACCCTGCTTGCGCGACCAGGACCAGCCGGAGCCCATCTTGTGCCAGTCGACCGGTCCACCCTCGCCGGTCTCCTCGTGCAGCTTGCCGAGGCGCTCGAGCACGGTCTGCTCGCCGATGCGCCACTTGGCCGACTTCACGAACTGGAAGACCCCGATCCGCCAGCCCTGGTTCCAGCCGCGCAGTGCGAGTCCGAAGGCGGCGGTCGACTTGCCCTTGCCGGGACCGGTGTGGACCATCACCAGCGGCCGGTTGCGGCGCTGGCGGGTGGTGAGCCCGTCGTCGGGTACGTTCAGCGGCTGTCCCTTCGGCATCAGGCAGCGCCCCTTCCCATGGTGGATCCGGTGAACCCGTGGACGGCCGACGTCAGCGCCTCGGCGCTCACCTCGGCGACCGGGACGTGCTCGGCACCGAGGTGCTCGGCCAGCCGGCGAGCCAGCCCGAGCCGCATCGGCCCGCTCTCGGAGTCAATGACGACGGTGGTGACGCCCAGACCGGCGACGTACGCGGCGGCCTGCTGCGAGCGCCGCACGGCGTCCTTGCCGTGGGTCTGCGCAGCTTTTCGGGACGAGTTGGCGCGACCGTCGGTGACGACCACGAGCAGCGGCCGCAGATCGGGGTCACGCAGATGCTCGCGCTGCAGCACCCGGGCGGCCTCGAGGAGGCCTTCGGCCAGCGGCGTACGTCCTCCGGCGGGCACCTCGTCCAGACGTGCCGCCGCGAGGTCGACCGACCCGGTCGGCGGGAGCACGAGCTCGGCACCCTCGCCGCGGAAGGTGATCATCCCGACCTTGTCGCGGCGCCGGTAGGCGTCGAGGAGCAGGGAGAGGACCGCCGCCTTCACCTGCGCCATCCGCTTGCGCGCGGCCATCGACCCGGACGCGTCCACGCAGAAGAGCACCAGGTTGGCCTCGCGGCCCTCGCGGACCGCGGTGCGGAGGTCCTCGAGCCGGAGCTCGACCTTGGCCGAGGTGCGCGGCCGGGCGGCCTGCTTGCCCGCGGCGGCCTTGAGCGTCTCGACGAGGTGGAGCGAGCCGCGGGTGCTGGTGTTCGCGCCGATCCGGCGGCCGCTGCTGCCGATCGCCTTGCTCCGGCCGCCGGTGCGGCCGGTGCCCAGGCCGGTGACGGTCAGCAGGCGGGGGCGGTAGGCCGGGGCGGCCGCGGTGACCGACTCGGGTGCGGGAGCGGAGGGCGTGGGCGGCGCCTCGGGGTGGTCGTCCGCGGAATCGGCTGTGTTGGTCTCGGCACCGTCTCGCTGGCGCTCGTCGGGTTCGACCGACGGGGGTTCCGCGTCGGTCGAACCGTCGCCGCTGGGCGGAGCCGGATCGTGCCCGTCCTCCGGCCCGTTCTGAGGCCCGTCCTCGGGCCCGCCCTCCGGAGGCTCCGGCGGCAGCTCCTCGTCGCCGAGGATGCGGTCGAGGAGGTCCTCGTCGAGGCCGGGAGCGTCGAAGGGGTTGCGACGGCGGCGATGCGGGAGAGCCAGGAGCGCGGCCCGGCGGATGTCTTCGCGGGTGACCTCGGAGCGCCCGGCCCAGGCCGCGTGCGCGACGGCGGTGCGGGCGGTGACGATGTCGGCGCGCAGCCCGTCGACCTCGAAGGCCGCGCAGACCTCGGCGATCTTGAGCAGCCCCGGCGCGGTGAGCCGGACCTTCCCGACCAGCGCGCGGGCGGCCGAGATCCGGGCGGTCAGGTCGCGCTCGGCGGCGACATAGCGCTCGACGAACGCGGGAGAGTCCATGTCGAAGGCCATCCGGCGGCGTACGACCTCGGCGCGGAGCGCGGGGTCCCGGGGCGCGGCGACCTCGACGGTGAGCCCGAAGCGGTCCAGCAGCTGCGGACGCAGCTCGCCCTCCTCGGGGTTCATCGTGCCGATCAGCACGAACCGCGCGGCGTGCTCGACCGAGACCCCGTCACGCTCGACCGAGACCCGGCCCATCGCGGCCGCGTCCAGCAGCAGGTCGACCAGGTGGTCGTGGAGCAGGTTGACCTCGTCGACGTACAGCAGGCCGCGGTGGGCCCGGGCGAGCAGCCCGGGCTCGAACTCGACCGCACCGCGCGACAGCGCGCTCTCCAGGTGGAGCGAGCCGACGACCCGGTCCTCGGTGGCGCCCACCGGAAGCTCGACCAGCCGCACCGGCCGGCTCTCCACGACGGCAGCGGACCCGAACGGCCCGTCCGGCGACTCCGCGGACGGGTCGGCGGGGTCGATCGAGAACCGGTCCCCGGCGTAGACCGAGATCGAGGGCAGCACGGCCGCCAGGCCGCGTACGGCCGTCGACTTCGCGGTCCCCTTCTCGCCACGGACCAGCACCCCGCCGATCTCCGGGGAGATCGTGGTGAGCACGAGCGCGAGGCCCATGTCGTCGAGCCCTGTGGCTGAGTCGGCCTGACAGCCGAGAACGGCAGAAAATGGGTAGTGCACCGGCATGAGAGGCTCCCGCTCCCTATCGCGTTGGATGGATGGACGCGGGGCCGGTCTTCGGACTTGCCGAGTCCCCCGTGTGGGGCTCGGTTCACCGCAGCGGGCCTGTGCCGGAATCTCACCGGCTTCCCAGATTCTCCCGTCCCACCGTCCCCACCGTCTCCGGTGGCTGGGCAGTCGGGGCACCTCGCGCCTGTGCGGTCACTGTAGCGTCTGGCCTCATGATCGTCGTGGTGGGCATCGGTGCCGGAGGTTGGGACGAGATCCCCGTACGTCACCAGCAGCTGATCCGGGAGGCCGCGACCCTCCTCGGCGGCAAGCGTCATCTCGACCTCGTCCCTGACGTCCCCGGCCAACGGCGCGAGCCCTGGCCCTCGCCGCTTCGCGATGGCCTTCCGGCGCTGCTCGAGTCGCTCCCGGCGGACGCGCCCGTCGTCGCGCTGGCCTCCGGCGATCCGCTGGTCTCCGGCATCGGGACGACCCTGATCGACCTGCTCGGCACAGCGAACGTACGGATCGAGCCGGCCGTCTCCTCCGTCGCCCTCGCCCGCGCCCGGATGGGCTGGCCGGCGGAGTCGTGCGTGGCGGTGAGCCTGGTCGGCCGCGACGTGTCGCTGCTCGCCCGCGAGCTCGCTCCCGGCCGCCGGATCCTGGCGCTGTCCTCCGACGAATCGACCCCTGCCTCGATCGCGAACCTCCTGGTCAAGAGCGGCTTCGGAGGGTCTGCGCTGACCGTGCTGGGCGAGCTCGGGGCGGAGACCGAGAGCGCGCGGGCCGGGACGGCCTCGACCTGGACGGGCGAGTCGCCACGGCTCAACATCGTGGCGATCGAGTGCGTCGGGGCGCCGCTGTTCGGCTGGGCGGCCGGTCTACCCGACGACGCCTTCGAGAACGACGGCCAGCTGACCAAGCGCGACCTGCGCGCCTCCGCCCTGGCTCGCCTGGCACCGACCCCCGGCGAGCACCTGTGGGACGTCGGCGCCGGTGCCGGATCGGTCGGGATCGAGTGGATGCGGGCACACCCTTCCTGCGCCACGACGGCCGTCGAGGCCAGCCCCGAGCGGGCCGCCCGGATCGCCCGCAACGCGGCCCGTCTCGGCGTGCCGGGCCTCGCCGTCATCGAGGGCCGCGCCCCCGACGCCCTGGCCGGCCTCCGCTCCCCCGACGCGATCTTCATCGGCGGCGGCGCGACCCGCCCCGGCGTCCTCGACACCTGCCTCGCCGCCCTCCGCCCCGGCGGGCGCATCGTGGTCCACGGGGTCACCCTGGAGACCGAGCAGCTCCTCGCAGGGCTCTACAAAGATCGCGGCGGCGAACTCACCCGCATCGCCGTCGAGACCACCGCCCCGATCGGGTCCTTCACCGGCTGGGCGCCTGCGCGCACCGTCACGCAATGGGCCTACACGGCCAACACATCCTGATCCCTCGCCCGGCCCCCGCTCGGCCCCTCGCCGGTCCTGGTGAACAGGTGCTGCCACCGTGCTTTTGATAGAGGAAACTGGCTTGTGAATCGTTCACAAGCCAGTTTCCTCTATCAAAAGCACGAGCCGACCACTGTCGCTGCCGCTGCCCGACCGGTATGCACCTGACTGGTATGCGATGGACGCCCCCGTGGTCCCGACCTAGCGTCGTCGCATGCTGATCACCACGCAGCAAGCTTGTGAGCGCCTCGCGAAAGTCCATCTCCTCGGCCGCAACCAGGCGCTGCGCATCCTGCAGTCAGGACTCGCCGGCCCACGCACGCGAGTCGGCTCGGCATACCGATACGACAGCGACGCGATCGAGCGGCTCCTCGCCCGGCCGCGCAGCACCGACGAGGCTCTCGACCGGCATCGGCCGTTCATCGCGCGCATCGGCCGCGCCAGACACTTCGATCCCGACGCCACGTGGGAGGAACAGCGCGCGGATGTCGCGACGGGGTGGTACCTGCCCTCGCTCGCCTACCAACAGATGCGCCCACGACTCCCGGTACCGTTCCTGGCGACGCTCGGCGCCTGGGTGGTCTTCGGCGCGGAGATCACCGGCTATGAGAGGTCGCTTCACCCCGCCGTCGAACCACGCGAGCAGCCACCTGATCAGCCGCAATCCAAGCGCCCACAGAACCGGCGCCTCCCACCGGCCAGCCTTGTCCTCGGCCGTCCGGGCGACTGGTTCTCGGAGTTCGAGGACACCTGGCTGCCGATCGAGAACGGCGCTACCTGGACTCTGTGGGGTGCCCTCAACTCGACCCCGCCACGCGCCGACCCCCGCAGCATGTACTACCAGGACCAACTGGAGGAGGAGCGCTTCCTCAAGCGCCTCTACTCGACCGGTCGACACCGGGCCCTCGCCCGCACCCTAGAAGGTCTCGTCGTGGACGACCGTGGAGAGCGGTGAGCGGTGGCGCCAGCCGAAGCGCTCCAGGTCGGGGACGTCGGGGAGGTCGGCGACGGTGCCGACGCAGAGCCAGGCGACCGGACGTACGCCCGCGGGCATCCCGACCAGGTCGCGCAGGAACTCCTCGCGGTAGAAGCTGACCCAGCCGACGCCGAGGCCCTCGGCGGTGGCGGCGAGCCAGAGGTTCTGGATGGCGCAGACGACCGAGTAGAGGCCGGCGTCGGCGATGGCGTGGCGGCCGAGGACGTTGGGGCCGCCGCGGCTCGGGTCGTAGCCGACCACGATGCCCAGACCGGACTCGCGGATGCCCTCGATCTTGATCCGGGAGAAGGTCTCGGCCCGCTCGCCGGACAGGGTGGCGGCGAAGGTATCCCGCTCGGTCGCGACGTGGGAGTGGAAGCGCTCGAGGCGGTCGGCGTCGCGTACGAGCACGAAGTCCCACGGCTGCGACATCCCGACGCTCGGGGCGGCGTGGGCGGCGGACAGGACGCGCTCGAGGACATCCGGAGACACCGGCTCGCCGGTGAACTCCGCACGGGTGTCCCGACGACGGTTGATGGCGTCGTAGAGGTCCATCAGGCACCCCCCGACCCGGTGGTCGAGCTTGTCGAGACCCGCGGGCGAGCCGCGTCGTAGAGGAACGACTCTCCGCCGTCGCGGGCCAGCGCGGGTCCGGCGAGGATGACGGCGGCCTGGCGCAGGCCCGCGTCCTCGACCGCGTCGGCGATCGTCGACACGGTCCCCCGCAGCACCTTCTCCTCGGGCTGGCTGGCGCGGTAGACCACCACGACCGGACACTCGGGGCCGTAGTACGGCAGCAGCTCGGCCATCAGCTCGCGGGTACGCCGGATCGCCAGGTGGAGCACCAGGGTGGCGCCGGTGGCGGCGTACGCAGCCAGCGACTCCCCCTCCGGCATCGCGGTCGATCGGGCCCGGGTGCGGGTGAGGACCACCGACTGGGCCACCAGCGGCACGGTGAGCTCGCGGCCGACCAGCGCCGCCGCCGCGGCGTAGGCCGGTACGCCGGGCGTCACGTCCCACGGCACTGCGGCCTCGTCGAGCCGCCGGGTCTGCTCAGCGACCGCCGAGTAGACCGACGGGTCGCCGGAGACGAGGCGTACGACCTGCTTGCCGTCACGATGAGCGGTGACGATCGCCTCGACGATCTGGTCCAGATCGAGCTTCTGGGTGTCGACCAGCTCGGCCTCGGGACTGCAGTGGGCCAACACCTCGGGATCCAGATAGGTGCCGGGATAGAGCACCACCTCGGCGGCCTCGAGCAGCCTCGTCGCGCGCACGGTCAGCAGGTCGGCCGCACCGGGGCCGGCACCGACGAAGTGGACGGTCATCGGATCGGTCATCGGACATACCTCGGCGTCCAGACCTGTCCGGACGCGGTCACCTGTGTCGAGCTCGCCCCCACGATGACCAGGCACTTCATGTCGATCGATGCGGGATCCAGGTCACCGAGGGTGGTCACCGTCAGCGACTCCTCGGCCCGCCCGACGTCGCGGCCGACGATGACGACGGTGTCGGGCTTGCGCTGCTCGAGGAGTACGTCGCGCGCCAGCCCGATCTGCTCGGTGCGCGAGCGCGAGGCGGGGTTGTAGATCGCCAGCACCAGGTCGGCCGCGGCGACCGCGCGCAGCCGCTCCTCGATGACCGGCCACGGCTTGAGGCGGTCCGAGAGCGACATCACCGCGAAGTCCGCACCGACCGGAGCGCCTGCCCGGGCGGCCACGGCCTGGACCGCGCTGACACCGGGCAGCACCCGGACACGTACGCCGGCATAGGCCGGATCCGAAGCCGCCTCGAACACGGCGGACGCCATCCCGAAGACACCGGCGTCACCGCCGGAGACGACGGCGACCCGCTCCCCCGCGAGCGCCAGGTCCAGCGCGTGCCGGGCACGGTCGACCTCGACCGTGTTGCCCGAGGCGTGCCGCTGCAGCCCAGCACGTTGCGGCACCCGGTTGACGTAGGGCGCGTAGCCGACGACGTGACCCACCTCGGCCAACGCGGCCGACACCTCGGGCGTCAGCCACCCGTCCGGCCCTGGCCCCAACCCGACCACGAGCACCTCCCCGCGCTCCGCACCCTCGACCGGCTCGGCCACGGAAGCCTCCGCCGAGCTCGTCTGCCGCATGCGGCCTGCCGAGGCGGAGGCGGGAGCGGTGTCCCCGGGAACCACGATGAGCGAGAAGTACGGCACCGACTCCGGATCCACGTCCGCCACCGGCAGCCAGCGCTCCTCGGGCTGCGAGGCACGCTCGACGTACCAGGCACCCTCGAGCCGCCCGGCCGCAGCCAGCGCGGCGCGAACCGCCGGGAAGGTCCGGCCGAGCTTCATGATGATGGCGGCCTCGGTGTCGGCCAGGCGCCGGGCGAGCTCGGCCTCGGGCAGGGTTCCGGGCAGCACGGTGAGGACGTCGGTCTGGCGCACCAGCGGCGTCGAGACGGCAGCGGTGGCGGCCGCGAAGGCCGGGACGCCCGGCACGACGGAGGTCTCGTAGACCTCCTTGAACCGGTCGTGGAGATACATCGAGGAGCCGTAGAAGAGCGGGTCGCCCTCGGCGAGCAGGACCACGTCGCGCCCGGCGTCGAGATGGGCCGAGAGCCGGACCGCGCAGGACTCGTAGAACTCGGCCATCGCCCCGACGTAGCCACCCGGGTGCGAGGTGGTGCCGGTGGTGACCGGGTAGCGCAGCTCCTCCTCCACCGCACCGGCCGGGATCAGCGATGAGGCGATCCGGCGGGCGTGGGACTGCTTGCGCACCCCGGCGTGGTAGGCGATCACCGGCGCCGCACCGATCAGCCGGGCGGCCTTGAGAGTGATCAGCTCGGGATCGCCCGGACCGATGCCGACGACGGTGAACCGGCCTGGGGTCACGCTGCTCATTCCTGCTCCTGGGCGAGTGCGTTGAGTGCGGACGAGGTCATCGCGGAGCCGCCACGACGGCCTCGCACGGTGACGTAGGGGATGTCGATCCCGTGGTCGTCGGCGAAGGCGGCGAGCGCCTCCTTGGACTCGGCGGCGCCGATGAAGCCGACCGGGCAGCCGACGATCGCGGCCGGCCGCGGACCACCGTCGAGGATCATCTCGAGCAGGTGGAAGAGCGCCGTGGGGGCGTTGCCGATGGCGACGACGGAGCCCTCCAGGTAGGGCTCCCACAGCGACAGCGCGGCCGCGGTGCGGGTCGTGCCCCAGGCCCGGGCCAGCGCCGGGACGCGGTCGTCACCGAGCATGCAGAGCACCTCGTTGTCGCGCGGCAGCCGGCTGCGGGTGACCCCGGTCGCGACCATCGTCGCGTCGCACAGGATCGGTGCCCCGGCCTCGAGCGCGCCGCGCGCGGCCTTCACCAGGCCGGGGTGGATGACCAGGTCGGCGGCGAGATCGACCTGTCCGCTGCCGTGGATCATCCGGACGGCGAGCCGCTCGGCGTCGGCGGGCACCGCGGAGAGGTCGGCCTCGCGCCGGATGGTCGCGAAGGAGTCGACGTAGATCGCGGGTCCCTGGTCGATGTAGTCGTAGCGCCGGGTCGGGCGCGCCTGCGGCGCAGGCACGAGTACGCCGCGCCACGGTGTCACCACGACCGCCGGCGCCCGCTCGACCAGCGCCTCGACGGCGGCGCGGTCCAGAGCCCCGTCGGCGGCGGCGACGTGCTCGCCGCCGGGCACCTCGCCGAACCCGAGCTCCTCGGCCGCGGCCGGCACCCGAGCATCGGCCGGGACCGGCTCGACCAGCGGGCCATCGAGCTCCGAGACGTGCCAGGCCGCAGACGGCCCCTCGCCGCGTACGTCCAGGAAGCGTGCGGCGAGCGCGACCAGGCGGGACGCGGCCTCGGCGAGCGGCACGACCGGCCCCCATGAGTCGCCGACGCGCAGCTGACCCTCAGCACCCGAGAGCGCCACCAGACCGAGATCGCACTCCCGCGAGACCAGGTCGCCGCGACCGTCGTCGAGCACGAAGAGAAACCGTCCCGGGAGCGCCGCCAGCCGGGGCGAGGCGCACAGCAGGCGGTCCAGCGACGCGGCGACGCCACGCAGGTCGGCCCGTCCGCCGGCGAGCCCGGTCTGCGGGGAGACCATCACGTTGCGTACGAGCTCATGGGTCTGCGCCGGCACCAGACCGGTCGCCTTCAGCGCGGTGAGCACCTCGCCGGGCAGCGCGCCGTCGACAGCGGGCAGGCCGCGCACCTGCAGGTTGGCGCGCCCGGTGAGATAGACGCGGCCGTCGCCGTAGGTCTCGGCGACGGAGATCAGCGACAGCAGCGAGGCGGAGGAGACGGACCCGCCGATCAGGCGCAGCCGCACCAGCAGGCCGTCCTCGGCCGGCCACGGACGGCCGACTCCTGGGCACCGGTCGGTTCGGACTCGGGACATCGCCACACCTGCTCTGGTCAGGTGCCCTTCCGCGGGGCACGTGGTGACCTGGCGGCGGGCGCCGCCAGAGCCAGCAGGTCTTCGGACTCGGAATCGATCGGTGCGGGACGCCTTCCCGGAGCCAGGCTCCAGTGGCTGCCCCTCCCGGAGGAGGTGCGTGCCCCGCCCGTCATCCTCACCGCTGCGCGTCAGTCCCGGACTCTCACCGGGTTCCCTGACCCCATCAGGCATGGAGTACGACTGGCAGGGCGAGACTACCCACTTGCGGACACGGCGCCGAATTGCTCGCGGCCCGGCCGCTGTTTGTGCCAGTGTTCGGCTACTCGGAAACTTCCACACGTCTTCGCACAGATGGAGTCCCCCGTGACCGGATCGGCTCGTCGGAAGCTGTTCGTTCTCGCGCCCGTCTCGGCGCTCGCGCTCGGTCTCACCGGATGCGCCACCACCTCGGAGTCGAAGGTCGCGATCGGTCTCGTGGTCCCGACCTCCGGCGCCCACAAGTCGATCGGCACCGACATGTCCCGCGGCTTCGACCTCTACCTCGACCAGCACGGCGGCAAGCTCGGTGGCCGGCTGGTCGACGTCATCGAGGCCGACGAGGGCGACCGGGTGAGCACCGGCGTGGCCGCGGTGTCCAGGCTGATCGAGGACGAGGAGGTCCAGGCGGTCGTCGGGCTGGTGGGCTCGGAGACGGCGCTCGCGGCCAAGGACGTCGCGGACAGCAGGGAGACCCCGCTGATCGTCACCGGCGCCGGGGCCGACCAGTTCGCCGACGGCTCTGACTACCTGTGGCGCACGTCCACGACCAACGCAGATCTGGGCGGCTCGCTCGGGAATGCGGTCGCCCAGGAGACCGACCGCGGCTCGGCCTACGTCGTCGCCTCCGACGACGCCGCCGGTCACGAGTTCTCCGACAGCTTCATGATCGCCTTCGAGGCGTCCGGCGGCGGCGTCGCGGGGCAGAGCTACACGCCGGCCGCCGTGACCGAGGACTGGTCGGGGCTCTTCGAGAAGGTGAAGAAGTCACGTGCGGACGCGATCTACGCCGCGTACACCGGGAAGGAGGCGGAGGCGTTCGTCCAGCAGTATCGCGACTCCGGCCTGGCCCGGAGCACCCCGCTCTACGGCCCCGGCTTCCTGACCGAGGGCGACGTGCTGTCCACCCTGGGCGGCGACGCGACCGGGGTACGGACGGTGCTGCACTACAGCGACGCCATGGACTCGCTGATGAACGACGCCTTCGTGAAGGACTACCGCAAGGCCTACGACGCGACCCCGACGGCCTACTCGGTGCAGGCCTACGACGCCGCGGCCGCGCTCGACAAGGCGCTCGGCCTCTCCGACGACGTCGACCGCAACGAGATCGCGGACTCCCTGGGGTCCGTCGGCACGATCGTCAGTCCCCGCGGGAACTGGACCTTCGACCCCAACCACAACCCCGACCAGTCCTACTTCCTGCGGGTGGTCAGGGGCACTGCCGACGGCCCCCGCAACGTCGTGCTGGAGGAGATCGCCTCAACGGGCAGCTGAGGCGATCTCCAGCTCAGCGATCCGCCTCGACCAGCTCGTGCTCCAGGTCCTCCTCCTTGCGGCGGAGCACGATCGACCCGGCGAGCGCGAGCAGCAGCGCGACGTACACGACGATCGCGAACGGCGACTGCACCAGCGTCAGCCAGTCTCCCTGGGCGATCTGCAGGGCCGAGCGCAGCTGCCGCTCGAAGATCGGCCCGAGGATCAGCCCGACCACCATCGGCGCCACGGGATAGCCGTAGCGGCGCATGAAGAAGCCCAGGATGCCGAGCACCAGGAGGACCATGACGTCCTGCGGGCTGAAGTGCACCGCGAAGGCGCCCAGGGCTGCGAACAGCAGGATGCCGGCGTAGAGATAGTGCCGCGGGATCTGGAGCACCTTCACCCACAGCCCGACCAGCGGGAGGTTGAGCACCAGCAGCAGCACGTTGCCGATGTAGAGGCTCGCCACCAGCGGCCAGACCAGGTCGCCGTGGTCCTTGAACAGCAGCGGCCCCGGCTGGATGTTGTAGTGCTGCAGCGCCACCAGGATCACCGCGGCCGTGGCCGAGGTCGGGATGCCGAGGGTCAGCAGCGGCACCAACACACCGGCCGCCGAGGCGTTGTTGGCCGCCTCGGGCCCGGCGACGCCCTCGATGGCACCGTGGCCGAACTCCTCCTTCGCCTTCCCGCGAGCGAGCTTGCGCTCGGCGGAGTACGACAGGAACGTGCCGACCTCGGCCCCACCGGCCGGCAGGGTGCCGATCGGGAAGCCGATCGCGGTGCCGCGCAGCCACGGCTTCCAGGAACGCCGCCAGTCCTCACGCGTCATCCAGGTGCGCCAGCCCCGGGTGACCGGGACGAGCTGCTGGGGTCCGCGGCGCAGCTGCGCACCCACGTACAGCGCCTCGCCGACCGCGAAGAGCGCGACCGCGACGACCACGACGTCGATGCCGTCGTTGAGCACGGGTACGCCGAAGGTGAACCGCATCTGCCCCGACATGCCGTCGACACCCATGAGCCCGATGAACATCCCGACGCCGAGAGCCGCCAGCCCGCGGGACACCGAACGGCCCAGCAGCGCCCCGACGGTGGTGAAGGCGAGCACCATCAGGGCCACCTTCTCGACGGGACCGAGCTTGACCGCGAGGTCCGCGGCCAGAGGCGCCAGGAAGGTGAGCGCGACCGTGGCGAGCGTGCCCGCCACGAACGACCCGATGGCGGCGGTGGCGAGCGCCGCGGCGCCCTTGCCGCGCTTGGCCATCTTGTTGCCCTCGAGCGCGGTGATCATCGAGGACGCCTCGCCGGGCGTGTTGAGCAGGATCGAGGTCGTCGACCCGCCGTACATGCCGCCGTAGTAGATGCCGGCGAAGGTGATCAGCGCGGCCGTCGGGTCCAGCGCGTACGTCAGCGGCAGCAGCAGCGCGACGGTCATCGAGGGCCCGATGCCGGGCAGGACGCCGACCGCGGTGCCGAGGATGACGCCGATGAAGGCGAAGGCGAGGTATTCGGGGTGCGCGGCGGTGGCGAACCCCTCCAGGAGCAGGGTCAGGTTATCCATGGAGGAACGCCACCCCTTCCAGGAACGGGCCCGGCGGCAGCGAGACGCCGAGGCCGCCGGCGAAGACGATCTGGATCGCGAACGCCATCACCAGCCCGATCAGCAGGGAGCGCCACCAGGGGCGGGCCCCCAGGATGACCGCGCCGGCGGTGAACAGCGCGGTGCCGGCCAGCGGCCAGCCGACCAGGCCGATCAGGAGGGCGTGGCCCAGGACGGCCGCGGCCAGCAGGCCGGCGGTGAGCCAGTCGGTGCCGCCGGAGAGGTCGACGTCCTCGCCGCCCTCGGCCTCGCCGCGCTCACCGCGCAGGACACGCACCAGGGTGATGCCACCGGTCACGACCAGCAGGCCGCCGACCAGGTAGGGCATCGTCCGCGGCCCGATCGCGCCGGCGGCGGTGACCGGTTCGGCGATGCTTCCCGCACGGACCAGCGCGAACACACCGAGGGCGAGGATGCCCCCGGCCATGGCCGGCTCCCCGAAGGAGAGCCGGCCAGGCTGGGTGGGGGTCTGCGTGGTCACTGGACGAGACCGATTTCCTCGAGCGTGGTCTGTGCGGAGGCGACCTCCTCGTCGACGTACGTCTCGAACTCCTCGCCCGCCATGAACGCGTCGTCCCAGTCGTTGGTCTCGAGGACCTTGCCCCAGGCGTCGGACTCGGCCGCCTCGGTGACCAGGTCGGTCAGGGCCTCGCGCTCGGAGTCGTCGAGGTCGCCGGGGGCGACGATTCCGCGCCAGTTGGTGAGCACCAGGTCGATGCCCTCGTCGGTCAGGGTCGGCACGTCCGGGAGCAGGCCGGAGGGCTCCTCGCCGGAGACGGCCAGCGCCCGGAGCTTGCCGGCCTTGATCTGCTCGGCGTACTCACCGACGCCGGAGATCCCGGCGTCGACCTTGCCGCCGAGCAGCGCGGTCACCGACTCGGCGCCACCGTCGAAGGGCACGTAGTTGAGGCTCTTCGCGATGTCACCCGAGGCCACGCCGCTGGCCTTGAGCAGCTGGCCGGCGAGGATCTGGTCGGTGCCGCCCGCGGAGCCGCCGGCGATCGCGACGTCCTGCCCGTTGGCCTTGATGTCGTCGACCAGGTCGTTGATGGTCTGGTACTTCGAGTCGGCCGGTACGACGACGACCTCCTGCTCCTCGGTCAGCTTCGCGATCGGGGTGGTGTCGGCGAGCTTGGTGGCCGACTTGTTCGTCTCGATCGCGCCGACCATGACCAGGCCCATCACCATGAGGGTGTTGGGGTCGGTCTCGTTGGCGAGCTGGGCCAGACCGACGGTGCCGCCGGCCCCGGGAACGTTGGACACCGAGGCGGTCTCGAGGATTTTCTCGCCGGTCAGCACCTCGGAGAAGGCGCGGCCGGTCTGGTCCCAGCCGCCGCCCGGGTCGGCGGGGACGACGATGTTCACGCTCGTCGGCGCCTCCTCGGCGGACGAGCCCGAGCTGTTGACCGAGCTGCACGCGGTGAGGGAGGTGCCGGCCAGGGCGGTGGCGACGGCGATCGCGGCGGTACGGATGAGGGGGTTCATGGGATCTCCTTCGAAAGTGACGCTCGTCACTTCATGGCCGCGAAGTTATGGGCGGCGAGGAGATGCCAGGAAGCATCTGGACGTATTGGATCTTTTGGTCGTTGTGGTCACGGTGCGACGGGCCTGTGCCCGACCCGCGCTCAGACCTCCGTGCGGCTGCTCTGCAGCTCGGCCCGGGTGGTGGCCAGCTCCTCGCGTACGGCGGTGAGGTCCTCGCGCAGCGAGGTCAGCACGGCCATCATCTCGGCGTCGGACTCCTCCTCGTGCCGAGCCAGGCTCTCGACGCTCTCCATGCCGGAGACGACGACGGCGAGGAAGAGGTTGAGGACGGCGAAGGTCATCACCAGGATGAAGACGACGAAGAAGATCCACGCCGAGGGATCCTCGGCCATCACCTCGCGGGCGATGTCGGGCCAGGCCTCGCCGGTCATGGTCTGGAAGAGCGTGAACGCGCTGGTGCCGAGATCGCCGAAGTACTCCGGCGCGATCTCCCCGTAGAGGTTGGTCGAGATGACCACCGCGACGTACATCATCAGCCCCAGCAGCCCCGCGACCGCGCCCATCCCCGGCACCGCGTTGATCAGGCCGTCGACGACGCGGCGCATCGACGGGACCGAGTTGACCAGGCGCAGCACCCGCAGGATCCGCAGCGCCCGCAGCACCGACATCGGACCGGTGGCGGGCACCAGCGCGATCGCCACGATCGCGGTGTCGAAGATGTTCCACGGGTCGAGGAAGAACCTCGGGCCGTACGCCACCAGCCGCAGCACCAGCTCGACGACGAAGACACCGAGCAGCACGCTGTCGAGCATCGCCAGCTCGTGGGCGAGGTGCTCGGGCACCATCGTCTCGACACCGAGGACCACCGCATTGAGGATGATCACGCCGATGATGATCTTCTGGAACGTGTCGTTGTCGACCAGCGCACGCGCCCGGCCGCGTGCCGCGGTGATGCTCGAACCCATGTTCGCTTCGTCCTTCTGTTGACCCGTGACAACGGCCGGAGCCTACCGGGGGTCAGGTGGTGGCGAGATGCACGGCCAGCCCGAGCCCGGCGAGACCCACGAGCCAGCGCAGCGGCCGCTCGGGCGCGACCCGGACGATCGCTGGCCCGAGGAAGCCGCCGAGCACGGCCCCGACCCCGAGGGCGACCGCGGCAGGCCAGTCGACAGGAGCGAAGAAGACGTACGCGATCGCGGCGGTGCCGTTGGCGACGCCGGTCGCGACGTTCTTGACCGCGTTGGTGACCGCGAGCGCCTCGGTCCGCTCGAGCACGAGGACCGCGAGCGCGATGATGCCGACGCCCGCGCCGAAGTAGCCGCCGTAGATGCCGAGCACGAACACGGCCACGCCCCAGGCGAACCCGCGGGCGACCGTACGCCGCTCCCCGTGGTCGAGCGGATCCTGCCGTGGCGTTCTCGTGGTGGCGAGCGCCGCCCAGATGCGGATCCGGTCGCGGAGCAGCAGCAGGATCGCGCCGGCCCCGACGAGCCAGGGCACGACCGCCTCGAACGCCTCGGCCGGCGTGGTGAGCAGCAGGGCCGCGCCGACCGCGCCGCCCAGGAAGGAGGCCAGCGCCAGCCAGGCGATCCTCCTGCCCTGACCTCGGAGCTCGCGCCGTGAGCCGGCGACGGTGCCGCCGGTGACGCCGAACATGGCCACCGTGTTGGTGACGTTGGCGACGACCGGCGGCAGCCCCGCGGCCAGCAGGGAGGGGTAGCTGACCAGCGAGGCCAGGCCGGCCACCGAGCCGGTCAGTCCCGCGCCGATGCCGGCGAGCAGGAGCCAGACGAGCTCAGCGGACAAGGCACGGGCGCTTGGGGTCGAAGGCCCACCCCGGCACCAGGTACTGCATGGCGACGCCGTCGTCGCGTAGGCCGAGGCCGTGCTCGAGGTAGAGCTCGTGCGCGGCCGCGACCCGGTCGCGGTCGAGCCGGATCCCGAGTCCCGGGGCGGTCGGCACTGCGACCGCGCCGTCGCGGATCTCCAGCGGCGACTCGGTCAGCCCCTGGCCGTCCTGCCAGATCCAGTGGGTGTCCAGCGCGGTGATCTCCCCCGGTGCGGCGGCGCCGACGTGGGTGAACATGGCCAGCGAGATGTCGAAGTGGTTGTTGGAGTGGGAGCCCCAGGTCAGCCCGAACTCGTGGCACAGCTGGGCGACGCGGACCGAGCCGGACATGGTCCAGAAGTGCGGGTCGGCCAGCGGGATGTCGACGGCGTTGGTGCGGATCGCGTGGGACATCTGGCGCCAGTCGGTGGCGATCATGTTGGTCGCCGTACGCAGCCCGGTCGCGCGCTTGAACTCGGCCATGATCTCGCGCCCGGAGTAGCCGCCCTCGGCGCCGCAGGGGTCCTCGGCGTACGCGAGCACGTCGTCCTTGCCCTTCAGCAGCCGGACCGCGTCGGCGAGCAGCCAGCCGCCGTTGGGGTCGAGGGTGATCCGGGCGTCCGGGAACCGCTCGTGGAGCGCGGTCACCGCGGCGACCTCCTCCTCGCCGGCGAGGACGCCGCCCTTGAGCTTGAAGTCGGCGAAGCCGTAGCGGGCCTGGGCGGCCTCGGCGAGACGTACGACCGCCTCGGGGGTCAGCGCGACCTCCCTGCGGAGGCGGCTCCACTCGTCGCCGGCGTCCGGCTCTCGCAGGTAGGGCAGGTCGGTCTCGTCGGGGTCACCGACGTAGAAGAGGTAGCCGAGCATCGGCACCGAGTCGCGCTGCTGGCCGTCGCCGAGAAGCTCGGCGACCGGCACACCCTGGGCCTGACCTGCGAGGTCGAGGAGCGCGGACTCCAGCGCGGTGACGGCGTGGACGGTCGTACGCAGGTCGAAGGTCTGGGCGCCGCGGCCGCCGGCGTCGCGGTCGGCGAACGTGTTCGAGACCTGGCGCAGGAGGCTGCGGTAGCGGGTGACGGGCTGCCCCACGAGCAGGTCGGCGGCCTCCCCGATGGTGCGGCGGATCGGCTCGCCGCCGGGGACCTCGCCGACCCCCTCGCGACCCTCGGAGTCGGTGAGGATCGCGATGTTGCGGGTGAAGAACGGCGCGTGCGCGCCGCTGAGGTTGAGCAGCATCGAGTCGTGGCCGGCGACCGGGACGACCTCGAGCTTGGCGATGGTGGGCACAGAGGTGGTGCTCATGGCAGCTGCAGCTCCCCGTCGATGCGGCGGGCGAGGTGCCACGGGTTGTCGTCGCGTACGGCTTCAGGGAGGAGCGCCGCGGGGACGTCCTGGTAGGCGACCGGACGCTGGAAACGCTCAATCGCGAGGCTGCCGACCGAGGTGGTGCGGGAGTCGGAGGTGGCCGGGAACGGACCGCCGTGGACCATCGCGTGGCCGACCTCGACGCCCGTGGGCCAGCCGTTGAAGAGGATCCGGCCCGCCTTGAGCTCGAGCCCGGAGACGACCTGGGCGGCGGCCTCGTGGTCGGCGTCGGTGGCGTGGACGGTCGCGGTGAGCTGGCCCTCGAGGGAGTCCAGGCTGGGGAGCAGGTCCTCGACCGTGTCGAAGCGGACCACGACGCCGGAGGCGCCGAAGACCTCGTCGGTCACGCCGGCGAGACGGGCGGCCTCGACGATCTGCGGCGCGGGGGCGTCGGTGTCGCCCGCGGTGCCCTCACCGATCACGGTGACGCCGTCGGTGGCACGGAGCTTCTCGATGCCTGCCTCGTAGGCCTGGGCGATCCCGGGGGTCAGCATGGTGCCGCCGACGGCCTCGGCTGTGGCGCGGCCGGCGGCGGCGAGGAAGGCGTCGCCCGCCTCGCCCCGCGGGAGGAAGAGCAGACCGGGGTTGGTGCAGAACTGGCCGGAGCCGAGGGTCAGGGAGCCGACGTAGGCCGTGGCGAGCGCGTTCGTGTCGCCGGTCAGCGCCCCCGGCAGGATGACGACCGGGTTGATCGAGGACATCTCGGCGTAGACCGGGATCGGCTCGGGCCGGGCGGCCGCCGCCGCGGCGATCGCGAGCCCGCCACCGCGGGAGCCGGTGAACCCGACGGCCTTGATCCGCGGGTCGACGACCAGGGCCTGGCCGAGCTCGATGCCGCCCTTGAAGTCGGTGTCGAGGAGGAAGGAGAAGGTGCCGGCGGGCAGGCCGGCCTTCTCGACCGCGCGGGTGATCGCCTGGGCGACCAGGTAGCCGGTGAGCGGGTGCGCCGGGTGGCCCTTGACGATCACCGGGCAGCCGGCGGCGAGCGCGGAGGCGGTGTCGCCGCCCGCGGTGGAGAACGCCAGCGGGAAGTTGCTGGCGCCGAAGACGGCCACCGGGCCCAGCGGGATCTGGCGCTGACGGATGTCGGCCCGTGGGAGCGGGGTCCGGTCCGGGAGGGCCGGGTCGATGCGTACGCCGAGATGGTCACCGCGGCGCACCACGCCGGCGAACATCCGGAGCTGGCCGGTGGTGCGGCCGACCTCGCCGCTGATCCGGCCCTCGGGCAGGTGCGACTCCGCGACGGCGGCCTCGACGATCTCGGCGCGCGACGCCTCGATCTCGGCGGCGACGGCGTCGAGGAAGTCCGCCCGGGCCGCGGGGGAGGTGGCCCGGTAGTCGGCGAACGCCTCGGCGGCGGCGCTGGTGGCGGCGGTGACGTCGGGCTGCTCGGAGTCGGCTCCGGCGATGATCGAGCGGTAGCTCATGGTCCCTTTCCTATCGGGTCGGTCTCGGTGCAGTCTCTGGGCGGGCGGCGTCAGGAGATGCGGGCGATGAGGTCACGCAGCTCGGCGATCTCGTCCTCGCGCAGGTCGGTCAGCGGCGGCCGGACCGGGCCCGCGGGCCGGCCGATCGCGGCCAGACCGCCCTTGACGATCGACACGGCGTAGCCGGCCGTACGGTCCCGGATGTCGAGGTAGGGGATCACGAACTCGTTGAGTCGACGGTAGACCTCGTCGCGGTCCTGGGCACGTACGGCATCGTAGAACTCGATCGCCCACCGCGGCGCGAAGTTGAACAGCGCCGAGGAGTAGGTGCTCACGCCGAGCTGGAGCAGGGGCAGCGCGAAGGTCTCCGCCGTCGGCAGGCCACCGATGTACGTCAGCCGGTCGCCGACGCGGGCGTAGGTGCGGGTCATCTGCTCGATGTTGCCCACGCCGTCCTTGAAGCCGATCAGCGTGGGGTTGCGCTCGGCGAGCTGCGCGACCGCCTCGTCGCGCAGCACCGCGTTGGCGCGGCTGTAGACGATCACGCCGAGACCGGTGGCCTCGCACACGCGGCTGGCGTGCTCGACGAGACCGGCCTGCCCGGCCTCGGTGAGGTAGGGCGGCATCAGCAGGACCCCGTCGGCTCCCGCGGCCTCCGCCGCCTTCGCCTGCGCCACCGCGTTGGCCGTGCTCCCCGTCGCCGGCGCCAGCACCGGCACGGCCCCCGCGACCTCGTCGACGGCCGCACGTACGACCTGGTCGGTCTCCTCCGGGTTCAGCGAGAAGCCCTCCCCCGTGCCGCCGGCCGCGAAGAGCCCTGCCACCGGGTGCTCGGCCAGCCAGCTCAGGTGCTTGCGGTAGCCCTCCTCGTCGAACTGCAGGTCGTCGGTGAAATGGGTGACCGGGAACGAGAGGAGCCCGCTCTTGAGCTGGGCGGCCAGGTCGGTCGGGCTGTACTCGGTCACGAGTCACGTCCTTCAAATGTCGGGAGTTGCTGGGGGAAGGTGGTGACCATCACGTTATGAACGTTCAGTGATGCCTGTCCAAGCCCGAATTTGAATCTCGTGATGCTGTGTGGGCATTGCAGGGTGATGCCGGAGCACCGCGATGCTCCGGTGGTCGAGCTTGTGATGCCCCGGCGGTCGAGCTTGTGATGCCCCGGCGGTCGAGCTTGTGATGCCCCGGTGGTCGAGCTTGTGATGCCCCGGTGGTCGAGCTTGTGATGCCCCGGTGGTCGAGCTTGTGATGCCCCGGTGGTCGAGCTTGTGATGCCCCGGTGGTCGAGCTTGTCGAGACCACCCTGTGCGTAACCGTTCCACGTGGCGGATCTGGGCCGCCGACCCTTTCCTGAGGGTCTTCTCGATCTGGCCCGGCGTCAAGGACGCCCTTCGGGCGCCGGCTTCGCCGGCCGCTTCGCGGTCCTGGACTCCGGACCAGATCGAGAAAAGATTTGGCTGGCTATCGGGGCGGCGGCCCGGGTGTGGCGCAGCGAAAATCTTGTCTGTTCAGGTGGGAGTCGAGGGGTGGGATGGTGGCCCTTCGGGCCACTTACCATCCACAGAAGCGATGTCGTTCGCTGACCGCGAAATAGCCTTTGACCTGGGAGAATAGGTGGATCGATCGGCCTGTAGAAGGTAGAATCAGACCCATCACAGCACACCTCTGAAGGAGGATCGTGATGAGTCTCGGCCGCGAGATCGACCACTGGGGCACCAACCCCGGCGACGCGATCGACGCTGCCTTGAGCGCCATCGAATCCTCCCTCCACGACCTCCTCGCGAGTGACCCCGTCTACTGGCGGACCGATCAGAAGAAGGACTTCCTGGAATGGCTGGAGAAGATCCAGGCCCAACAGGCCGCGTTGAAGTTGCGGGTGCTCGCTGCCGCCGGCGACATCGCCGAGGAGACCGGTGCCAAGGACGCCTCGGGGTGGATGCGGACCGAGTTGCTCGTCGACAAGGCGGTCGCTCGCTCGCAGATCAAGCTCGCCGCCGCCGTGGCCAAGTACGAGCGTGTCTCCGCCGGTCTCGCGGCAGGTGTGGTGTCCCAGGACAAGGCCCGCGTCATCACCCAGGCCCTCGACGCCATCGAGGCAGACCCCGCAGCCAGCACCGAGGACCTGAGCCTGGCCGAGAAGCTCCTGGTCGACCACGCCACCCGGTTGACGGCGAATGAGTTGAGGATCGTCGGGAAGCGGATCCTCTCGGAGATCGACCCGGACCGGTTCGAGGCCGTCGAAGCCAAAGCCCTCCAGCGCGAAGAAGAGCTGGCCGCACGACGCACCTTCTTCGCCTCCCGCGACAACGGCGACGGGACGGTGGATATCCAGGCACGGGTCTCCCGCGCGGTCGGGGTCCGACTGCGCACGATCCTGGACTCCCTGGCCCAGCCCCGAAAGATCTCAGCCGAGGACAAGGGCATCAAAGCGCCCTACGACCGCCTGCTCGGCCAGGCCTTCGCCCACGTGATCGAGACCTACGACGTCGACCAGCTCCCACGCCACGGTGGGCATGCGACCACGGTGTTCATCACCATGAGCGTGGAGGACCTCCGCAACGACCTCGGCACCGCCGCCCTCGGGTTCGACGGCGACCAGATCACCGCCGCCGAAGCCCGCCGGTTGGCCTGCAACGCCGATCTCATCCCCGTCGTGCTGGGCACCGACTCCGAGATCCTCGACCTGGGCCGGACCGCCAGGTTGGCGCACCCGATCCAACACCGAGCACTCCGGCTACGAGATCAAGGATGCCAAGCCGAAGACTGCGACGCCCCAGCCGCGTGGACCGAAGCGCATCACCTGAAACCGTGGTCCGAAGGCGGCCGCACCGACCTCGAAAACATGGTGCTGCTCTGTGGCAGTGACCATCGCCGGATCCATGACCCCAATTACGGGTACGAGCGGCTCCCGGACGGGCGGATCCGGTTCACCCGGCGTACCTGAGGGCACACTGGCTCGTCCCTTGTGAAGCATTCACAAGGTGTCATCGTCTAGTAAAAGCACGAGAACGCTTGTGCCTGCCAGGAGCCACTGGCCACGGATCCCAAGCCCGTGCCCAACCGAAATGCGCTGCGCCAAACTGCCGCCGCCGACCCGATAGCCAGCCAAAAATTCTCGGCGGAGCCCGGTGTCAAGGATCGCCGAAGGCGACCGGCGAAGCCGGCGGCCGAAGGCCGTCCTTGACTCCGGGGTTCGTCGAGAACACCCTCCGTAACGGGTCGGCGGCCACCAGCCTCAGAGAATGAGCAGCCCGAGCAACTCACCCCGGACTGACCACCTACCGACTCACCTCGATGATCACATCGAGCACGCGGCGTACGACCGGACTGACAGACCCCCTTGCCCAGATCGCGTGCAGCTCGACCGGCCGCTCGGGGTCCTTGTCCAGACGGGTGTCTCCCCCGCCGTGCTCGAGGGGCCGGAAGACGACGCCCTCGACATGCAGCGAGCTCGCCGAGACCGGGACGAAACCGACGCCACGTTCGGCCGAGACGAGGAGCATGGCGGTGAGGACCTGGTGGACGCGCTGCTCGATGCGGGGATGGGCGTTGGCGAGGAAGCGTACGGAGAGCTCGTGGAAGTAGCGCGACTGCTGCGGGTGGTAGCCGATGACGGGTTGGCCCTCGAAGTCCTGGGGCGTCAGCGGGCGGTCGATGTCGGCCAGCGGGTGGCCCTGCGGGAGCACCGCCATCAGCGGCTCGCGGGAGATCACCCGGGAAGAGAGCAGCTCGGTGTCGAAGGGTGGGCGGGCCAGGCCGATGTCGATCTCGCCGTGGCGGATGCCGTCGACCTGGGCGAGGGTGACCCGCTCGGAGAGCCGCACCTCGACGTCGGGGAGCTCGACGGTGAGCCGGCGCAGCAGCGGCCCCAGGATCGAGATGGCCGAGACGGCGGTGAAGCCTAGCCGGACCACGCCGGCGGCACCGGCGTCGACGCGACGGGCCAGGTCACCGGCGCTCTCGACAAGGTTGAGCATCCGGTAGGCCTCGTCGAGGAAGGCGGCTCCGGCGCCGGTGAGCGCGACCCGGCGGTTGTCCCGCTCGAGCAGCTGCGCGCCGACGGCCTTCTCCAACTTCTGGATCTGTCGCGACAGCGGCGGCTGGGTCATTCGCAGGCGTTCCGCCGCCCGGCCGAAGTGAAGCTCCTCGGCGACCGCCACGAACGAACGCACCTGGTCGAGCGTGATCATCTGGCCAGAGTAGACCACGATGCACCAGGTGGAACACTCCATGCTGAAACGGGCTTGGACCGGTATCGCCAAGACTCTTAGTGTCGGTGGTCACACGACGGAACTAGGAGCAACGATGCGTACGACCACCCACCTTCTCGCCGCGACCGCCGGCGTCGCGGCACTGGCCCTCTCCGCCTGCGGTGTCTCCAACACCACCGGCGGCGGCAGCGGCGGCGAGGAGTACCCCTCCGGCAACGTCGAGATGTACGTCGGTGCCTCGGCCGGTGGCTCCAGCGACCTGATCAGCCGGGCGGTCTCCAAGGGCCTCTCCGACGAGCTCGGCGCCTCCTTCCCGGTGATCAACCAGGAGGGCGCCAACGGTGCGCTCGCCGCGAACAAGGTCGCCAAGGCCAAGGCCGACGGTCAGACCATCGCCATCCAGAACGCCTCCCTGTTCGCGATCACCCCGCTGGCGGTCAGCGAGGACGAGGTCACGAATCTCGACGACTTCGACGTCGTCCAGGGCGTCTCCCGCGACGACTACGTCATGGTCACCGGCCCGAAGAGCGGCTTCAAGACCCTCGACGACATCAAGGCCGCGAAGAAGAAGGTCACCTACGGCACCACCGGCGTCGGCACCGGTGCCCAGCTCTCCTGCGGCCTGACGTACGCCTCCGCGGGCGTCGACGCCGAGGCCGTCCCCTTCGACGGCGGCGCGCCGGCCCTGACCGCGGTGCTCGGCAACCAGGTCGACACCGCGTGCATCCAGGTCGGCGAGGCGATCGAGAACATCGAGTCCGGCAAGCTGACCCCGCTGAGCGTCTTCGGCCCCGAGCGCGTCGACTACCTGCCGGACGTCCCGACCGCCAAGGAGCAGGGTCTCGACGTCGAGGTCGCGCAGTACCGCTTCATGACGGTCCCGAAGGGCACCCCGGACGACGTCAAGGACGCCATCGCCGAGGCGATGCAGGCGACGTTCAAGACCGAGGAGTACCAGGCCTTCAACAAGCAGAACAGCCTCACCCCGATGGAGATCTCCGGCGACGAGGTGGTGACCCAGCTCGAGGAGGACAAGAAGCGGTTCGCCGACATGGTCGAGCAGTACGGTCTCAACCTCGGCGCGAGCTGACCCCCGCCCCACACGACGAAAGCATGACGATGAGCGACGAACGTACCCCATCTCCTGACCAGGACATCCTGGCCGAGATCCAGGCCGAGGTGGCCCACGACCTGGAGGAGGAACGGCCTCCGGCGGGTGGACCGGCCTACCAGGTGGTGGGGGCGCTCGTCGCGCTCGTCGTCGGCGTCGGCGGCACCGTCCTGTCCTACGGCTACGGCCTGGGGTCCCTGCGCCAGCCCGGCCCCGGGCTGTGGCCGTTCGTGGTCAGCATCGCGATCGCGCTGATGGCCGCGGCGCTGCTCGTGGTCGGCCGCCGGCTGACCGACAGCGAGAGGTTCACCCGCTCCAGCGTGCTGCCGGCGATCGGCCTGGTCACCTTCATCGGCCTGGCCCTGCTGATGCCCGTGATCGGCTTCGAGATCCCCTCGCTGCTGCTGTGCGTCGTCTGGCTGCGGTTCCTCGGTGGCGAGTCGTGGCGCAGCACGATCATCACCTCGGTGCTCACGGTCGCCGCCTTCTACTTCCTGTTCCTCTACGGGCTGCGGATCCCGCTGCCCCACCTGTTCTGAGCGGAGCCTCCAGTGGACGTCAACGCATTCCTCGACGGCTTCTCGCTCGTCACCGAGCCGCAGAACCTGCTCTACTGCCTGATCGGCGTGCTCATCGGCATGCTGATCGGCGTGCTGCCCGGCCTCGGGCCGGCGGCCACGATCGCCATCCTGCTGCCGATCACCTACAGCATCGACCCGGTCTCGGCGATCATCATGCTCGCGGGCATCTACTACGGCGCCCAGTACGGCGGCACGATCACCTCGGTGCTGCTCCGGCTGCCGGGCGAGGCCTCATCGGTCGTCACCGTCTTCGACGGCTTCGCCCTCGCCAAGCAGGGCAGGGCCGGCACCGCCCTCGGCATCGCCGCGATCGGCTCCTTCGTCGGAGCGACCGTCTCCATCCTCGGCCTGACCCTGGTGGCCCCGCTGATCGCCGGCTGGGCGCTCAGCTTCGGCGACCCGGAGTACGCCGCCCTCGCCCTGCTGGGCGTCCTGCTGGTCGCCACCATCGGCAACGGCAACAAGCTCAAGGCCATGGTCGCGGCGGCGTTCGGCCTGCTGCTGGCCACCATCGGCCGCGACAGCTTCAGCGGCGCCGAGCGCTTCACCTTCGGCAGCCTGCAGCTGACCGAGGGCATCGACTTCGTGGTCGTCGCGATGGGTCTGTTCGGCGTCGGTGAGATCCTCTACAACCTCGAGGAGCGCCACGGGAAGCCCCACGTCCCGGCCGCCGTCGCCAACATCTGGCCCTCGCGCAAGGACCTCAAGCAGTCCTCCGGCGCGATCGGCCGCGGCTCGCTGATCGGCTTCGTCCTGGGCGTGCTGCCCGGTGGTGGTGCGGTGATGTCCTCCCTGGCCGCGTACGCCACCGAGAAGCGGATCTCGAAGAACCCCGAGCGCTTCGGGCGCGGTGCCATCGAGGGCGTCGCGGCCCCCGAGACCGCCAACAACGCCGCCGCGACCTCCTCGTTCATCCCCCTCCTGACCCTCGGCATCCCGGCCAACGCGTCGATGGCGATGCTCTTCGGTGCCCTGCTCATCCTCGGCATCTCGCCCGGACCTCAGCTGGTCGAGGAGCGCCCCGACCTGTTCTGGGGCGTCATCAACTCGATGTACATCGGCAACCTGATCCTGCTCGTCCTGAGCATCCCGCTGGTCGGCATCTTCGTGCGCATCCTGCGGGTACGCCCGGCGATCCTGGCCCCGATCACGGCGCTGATCACGATCCTGGGCGTCTACACGATCAACAACTCCACCTTCGACATCTTCGTGATGATCGTCTTCGGCCTGATCGGCTACCTGATGAAGAAGGTCGGCTTCGAGCCCGGCCCGATGGTGCTCGCCTTCGTCCTCGGCTCGATCGTCGAGGACGGCGTACGCCGCTCGATGCTGATCTTCGACGGCGACCCGACCGGATTCTTCACCCGGCCGATCTCCGGGACCATCCTGGCCGCCTTCGTCCTGGTCGCCCTCTGGCCCGCGGCCAAGGCGATCCTGGCCCGGCGCAAGGCCGCCGCCGTCGCCGCCCCGGCCGACCGCGACCACGTCGACACCCCGACCCGCTGAGCCCGACCCGCTGAGAGAGGCACACCATGACCATCCTGATCGGCTACGTACCCACACCGGTAGGTGAGGCGGCCCTCGAGGCCGGCCTGGCCGAGGCGGCGGCGCGCGGCGACGACGTCGTCATCGTCAACAGCCCGCGCCGTGGGGCGACCGTGGACGCCGACCTGGTCGACGAGGCGGCGGCCGCGAAGCTCGTCGCCCGCGCCGCCGAGGCCGGGGTGAGCGCCCGGGTCGACCACACCACGCACGGAGCCGACGTGGTGGAGACCTTCGACACGCTGGCTGCCGAGACGGGAGCCCGGCTGATCGTGATCGGCCTGCGCCGCCGCTCGCCGGTCGGCAAGGCGTTGCTGGGCAGCGACGCCCAGCGCATCCTGCTCGACGCCGGCGTGCCCGTCCTCGCCGTGAAGCCGACCGCATGAGCCGCGGACCCAACGCCAGCCCCAACGGCAGCCGGATCTCGAGGGTCGTCGTCACGCCGGTCGCGTTCGCCGACCCGCCGCTGCTCAACGTGGTCGGCGTCCACCAGCCCTGGGCGCTGCGCGCGATCGTCGAGCTCCACACCGACACCGGCCTGGTCGGGCTCGGGGAGACGTACGCCGACGAGACCCACCTCGCCCGCCTCGACGCCGTCGCCGCCGCGCTGCCAGGACGAGACCCCTACGACACCCACGGCCTGCGACGGCTCGTCGTCGACGTGCTCGGCAAGGAGACCGGCGGGGCGGGTGCCTCCTTCGGTGGCATGCTCGACGTCTCCTCGGCGGTCGACACCGTCTACTCCCCCTTCGAGGTCGCCTGCCTCGACCTGGTCGCCCGCGAGGCGGGCCGACCGGTCAGCGACCTGCTCGGTGGCGCGGTACGCGACCGGGTGCCGTTCAGCGGCTACCTGTTCTACAAGTGGGCCGGCCACCCGGGCCGGCCCGACGACGCGTGGGGCGAGGCGCTGAACCCCGATCAGATCGTCGCGCAGGCGAAGCGGATGGTCGATGGCTGGGGCTTCGGCTCGCTCAAGCTGAAGGGCGGGGTGTTCCATCCCGACGAGGAGTGCGCCGCGATCGAGGCGCTCCGCGATGCCTTCCCGGACCTGCCGCTGCGGCTGGACCCCAACGGCGCCTGGACCCCGGAGACGTCGGTGAAGGTCGCCGAGCGGCTCGCCGGCGTCGTCGAGTACCTCGAGGACCCCACCCCCGGGATCGAGGGGATGGCGCAGGTCGCGGCCCGCACCGACGTACCCCTGGCCACCAACATGTGCGTCATCGCCTTCGAGCACCTCGAGCCCGCGATCGCGGCCGACGCGGTGCAGATCGTGCTCTCCGACCACCACCTGTGGGGCGGGCTGCGCCGGTCGGCGCTGCTGGGCGGCATCGCCGACACCTTCGGGATGGGTCTGTCGATGCACAGCAACTCCCATCTCGGCGTCTCGCTGGCCGCGATGGTCCACCTCGCCGCCGCGACCCCCAACCTGACCTACGCCTGCGACACCCACTACCCGTGGAAGACCCAGGACGTCGTACGCCCCGGGGTGCTCGACTTCGAGCAGGGCGCGATCGCGGTGCCGACAGGTCCGGGCCTGGGGGTCGAGCTCGACCGCGACCTCCTCGGCGAGCTCCACGAGCAGTACCTCGGCTGCGGCGTGCGCCGCCGGGAGGACACCGTCTACATGCGTACGATCGAGCCGGACTTCACGCCGAACACGTCGCGCTGGTGACCGCCACTGGCGATACCCTCAGGGCATCGCCTAATGCGATATTCGGCTTGGACACGAATCGCCAATCCTGACAGTCTCCTGTGACCGGGGCCACACGTGGCCCCGGTCACAGAACGACGAGCCAGGAGCTGCCACCGGTGACACAGATCGATGCGGGCGAGACCACGGCGACACCGCCGGTTCCGGTCGTCGGCTACGCCTACCCCTGGGACGTGATCGGCGACCCGACGTTCGCCGATCGCGCCCGGGGCCTCGGAGTCTCGAAGGTCGCCCTCGCGGCGGCCTATCACACCACGCGCGCCGCGACCCCGCTCCACCCCGAGCACCGGATCGTCGAGGCCCGCAGCGCGGCCCTCTACAGGCCGGTGCGCCCCGAGGCCTGGGGCGGCGCCCGACTGGTGCCGCCGAGCGCGACCTGGGTCGCCGCCGCGGACCCCTACGGCGAGGCCGCCGCGATCCTCGCCGAGGAGGGGTTCGAGGTCGCCGCCTGGATCGTGCTGACCCACTCGACACGGCTCGGTGAGGCCAACCCGGACCTCGCCGTCGTCAACTGCTGGGACGAGCCGTACCCCTACGCGCTGTGCGCCCGCCACGAGGAGGTCCGCCACTACGCGGAGACCCTCGCCGCCGAGGCCGTCCGCGACACCCCAACCTCCACGGCCATCCTGGAGGCCTGCGGCCAGCTCGGGTTCGGCCACGGCGGCCACCACGAGAAGACCGACGGGGCCTACGACGCCGCCACCCAGCAGCTGCTCTCGATCTGCTGCTGCGCGGCCTGCCGCGAGGACTGGAACGGCCGCGGGCTCGACGCCGATGCCACCGTCGCGGCCCTGCGCGCCGCCACCGGCGCAGCCGCCTCCGACGACGCCGTCGACGCCGTCGACGCGAAGGCCCTGGACGTCATCCTCGAGTCCCGCCACGCCGCGGCAGACGAGCTCCGCCACCGGGTGATCGCGGCCGTCCGCGAGGCCGCCCCCGACCTCGTCGAGATCGCGCTGCACGCCCAGCCCGACCCCTGGGCGACCGGGGCCAGCCCCGGGCTCACCCCGACCACCGCCGACGACGTCGACCTGGTCGTCTCCTTCTGCTGGCCAACCACCGAGGCATCGGTGGAGACCGGGCGCCGGCTCGTCCAGGCGGTCGACGGCAGGGCAGCGGCCGCTGCGTACGTCACCGTCCTCCCGCCCACCACCGAGGACGCCTTCGGTGGCCATGTGCGGGCCCTGGTCGACGCCGGGATCGACCAGATCCACCTCTACCACCTCGGTCTGGCGGGCGCGGACAGGCAGCACCTGCTCGCCGAGGCGACCGAGATCCCCCACCGCCGCGACGAGGACGGAGTGCAGGCATGAACACGCTCGGCGAGAACCGCACCCTCAGGCGCACCTGGCGCGCGGTCGACCTGGTCTTCGAGGTCTTCTGCATCGTGTGTCTGGTCGCCACGCTGCTGATCGTGCTGTGGCAGGTGTTCAGCCGCGAGGTGCTGAGCAACTCCCCCAGCTGGAGCGAGGAGAGCGCCCGGATCCTGCTGGTCTGGGTCGGCTTCCTCGGCGCCACGATCGGCTTCCGCGAGGGCGCCCACATCGCGGTGACCTTCCTGGTGGACAGGTTCCCCGCGGTGCTCCGGTCGGTGATCGACCGCGTCGTCCAGGTGCTGCTGCTCGGCTTCGGGCTCTTCCTGATCGTCCAGGGCAGCCAGTTCGTCGCCGACGCCCAAGCCGCCACTCTGCCCGGCACCGGGCTCCCTCGCAGCGTCCTCTACCTGATGATGCCGGTCGCCGGCGCCATGCTCATCCTCTACACCGTCCTCCAGGCCTTCGGCATCAGCACCCCGCGCTACGCCGAGCCTGACGATGCCGCCGAGCTCGGCTGAGCCGCCGAAAGCCGAAGGACTCCCCCATGCCTATCGACCCCCTTGCCATCACCATCCTGCTGGGCAGCTTCGTCGTCCTGATCCTGCTGCGCATCCCCGTCGCCCTGGCCCTCGCCCTGGCCGCCCTCTTCGAGGCGCTCTACATCGGCCTCCCGCTGACCGTCGTCGGCCAGCGGATGGTCGCCGGTCTCGACACCTTCGCCCTGCTGGCCATCCCGTTCTTCATCCTCGGCGGCGAGATCATGGGCGCCGGGGGCATCTCCCGCCGGCTCATCGCCCTCGCCGGCCTGCTCGTCGGCTGGGTCCGCGGCGGCCTGGGGATGGTCAACATCGGCGCCAGCACCTTCTTCGGCGCCCTGTCCGGCTCCTCGGTCGCCGACGTCTCCGCGATCGGCTCGGTGACCATCCCGATGATGAAGAAGCGCGGCTACGACACCGACTACGCCGTCGCGGTCACCGTCTCCGGCGCCACCCAGGCGGTCATGATCCCGCCGAGCCACAACCTGATCATCTACTCGATGGCCGCGGGCGGCGTCTCCATCGGCGCCCTGTTCACCGCCGGCATCCTGCCCGGGATCCTGCTCGGCGCGGCGCTGATGGTGATGGCGTACATCCTGGCGGTCAAGCGCGGCTACCCGAAGGAGGAGCTGGTCCCGCTCGAGGACGTACCGAAGATCATCGGCGAGGGGCTGCTCAGTCTGCTCATGCCGGTGATCATCCTGGGCGGCATCCTGAGCGGCGTCTTCACCGCGACCGAGTCGGCGGCGATCGCCTGCCTGTACGCCTTCGTCCTGACCTTCTTCGTCTATCGCGACCTGCCGCTCAAGGCGATGGTGCCGATCCTGCAGAGCAGCCTGCGCACCCTCGGCGTGGTGCTGTTCATCATCGCCGCGGCCGGAGCCTTCGGCTACTTCCTGGCCTTCCTGCAGGTGCCGGCGCTGGCCACCGACGCGCTGCTCGGCATCTCCGACAACATCGTCGTCGTCCTGCTGCTGGTCAACCTGCTGCTCCTCGCCCTCGGCGCGATCATGGACATGGCGCCGCTGATCGTGATCATGACGCCGATCCTGCTGCCGGTCGCCACCGGACTCGGCATGGACCCGGTCCAGTTCGGGATCATGCTCGTCTTCAACCTGGCCATCGGCCTGATCACTCCGCCGGTCGGCAACGTCCTCTTCGTCGGCTGCGCCATCGGACGTACGTCCATCGAGAAGGTCATCAAGACCGTCGGCCTCTTCCTCATCCCGATGCTCGTCGTCCTGCTGCTGATCACGTACGTCCCGTTCTTCTCGCTCGCGCTCCCCGATGCGCTGGGCCAATGAACCGCGACAAGTAGTCACCATCGAAAGGAACCATCCGTGAACACCACATCCCCCCAGCCGGTCGCCCGGCGCTCCCTGTTCAAGGCCGGCGCCTTCGGTGCCGCGGCGGTCGCCGGCGGCCTCGCGCTCAGCGCGTGCGGCGGCGGGTCGCTGCGCGGCAGCGGCGGAGGCGACGGCTCGAAGACCTTCAAGCTGGCCGAGACCCACCCCGACGACTACCCGACCACCCTGGGCGACAAGAAGTTCGCCGAGCTGGCCGAGAAGTACACCGACGGCCGCATCAAGATCCAGGTCTACCCCAACGCCCAGCTCGGCGAGGAGTCCGACGCGATCGAGCAGGTGCAGATGGGCTCGATCGAGATGACCCGGATCAGCTCGGCCCCGATGGGCGAGTTCGTCCCCGCGATGGGGCTGTTCAGCCTGCCCTACCTCTTCGACGACGCCGACCACCTGTGGCGCTTCCTGGACAGCGAGAACGGCAAGAAGCTGCTCGGCGAGGCCGAGGGCGCCGGCTTCAAGGGGCTGGGCTACTTCGACCCGGGCGCCCGCAGCTTCTACACCTCCAAGAAGCCCATCAAGGCGCCGGCCGACGTCAAGGGGCTCAAGATCCGGGTGCAGGAGTCGCAGGTGCAGATCGACTTCGTCAAGGCTCTCGGCGGCTCCCCCACCCCGATGGACTACGGCGAGGTCTACAGCTCGCTGCAGAGCGGGCTGCTCGACGGCGCCGAGAACAACGAGCCGTCCTACTACTCCGCCTCCCACTACGAGGTCGCGAAGAACTACACCCTCGACCGGCACATGCGCGTCGCCGAGGTGCTGCTCATCAACAAGGACACCTGGGACGGGCTCGACTCCGCGGACCAGGAGGCCCTCCAGAAGGCGGCCGACGAGGCCGCGCCGTTCCAGCGCGAGAAGTGGGACGCCCAGGTCGAGGCCGACCTGGAGAAGCTGCGGGGCGAGGGCGTCACGATCAACGAGATCACCGACCTCACCCCGTGGCGCGAGGCGACCAGGTCCGTCATCGACAAGCACGGCGCCGACCTCGGCACCTACATCGATGCCGTCGAGGAGCTGCGCAGCGCATGAGCCAGGTCGTTCTGATCACCGGGGCCAGCGGCGGCGTGGGTCGGATGATGCGCAGCCGGCTCGCCCGTGAGGGCCGGGTGCTGCGCCTCCTCGACGTCGTACGTCCCGAGCCCCCCGCCGAGGGCGAGGCGGTCGAGGTCGTCGAGGCGTCGGTGACCGACGAGGCCGCGATGCGCGCCGCCTGCGAGGGCGTCGAAGCGATCATCCATCTGGGCGGCATCAGCGTCGAGGCCCCCTGGGACGACATCCTCTCGGCCAACATCGACGGCACCCGCGTGGTCTTGGAGGCCGCCCGGGACGCCGGGGTGGCGCGGGTCGTGCTCGCCTCCAGCAACCACGCGGCCGGCTTCTACGAGATCGCCGATGCCCCCGATGGCGGCCTTCCGGCGGATGCCGTCCCGCGCCCGGACACCTACTACGGGGTCAGCAAGGTCGCGATGGAGGCCCTCGGGAGCCTCTTCCACGACCGATACGGCATCGACGTGACCGCGCTGCGGATCGGCTCGTGCTTCGAGAAGCCGTGGGACCGCCGGTCGCTGTGGACGTGGATGTCGCCCGACGACGGCGCCCGGCTCCTCGAGGCCTGCCTGGCCACCCCGGAGCCCGGCTTCCGGGTGGTGTGGGGCACCTCCCGCAACACCCGGCGCTGGTGGTCGCTGGCCGAGGGCGAAGCGATCGGCTACCACCCGCAGGACGACTCCGAGGTCTACGCCGCGGAGTTGCTCGGCGACGCGGTCGACGACGGCCCGCAGGGGCCCGAGGAGCGGCTGGCGGGCGGGAAGTTCTGCTTCACCCCGCTCGGGGAGCACATGAAGTAGCGCCGGCGGTGCGGTCTGTTCGTCTAGGTATGCAGCCGAACCGTCGCATCCCGTGCGGAGCTCCGCCGGGGAAGCGACGGTTGGTCTGCATACCTAGACCAACCGTCAACGCTGCTGCAGACGCCGGCGGGTGCTGCCGAGGTGCACCCGCATCGCCGCCCGGGCGGTGTCGGCGTCACCGGAGAGGATGGCGGCGGCGATGTTGTCGTGCTCGCGCTGCACCCGCTCGACGTGGAGCGCGTCGCTGGGTGAGTAGGCGTCGCCGAGCCGGGTGCGCGGCAGCATGATCATCATCGGACCCAGCGAGTCCATCAGGTCGAGGTAGAAGCGGTTGCCGGTTGCGGCCGCGACGGCGCGGTGGAAGGCGAAGTCCGCCTCCACCGCGCCGTCGGGATGCGCGGTGGCCAGCGCGGCGAGCGCCTCCTCGATCGCACGCGATCCCTGCTCGTCGAGGTGGGCGGCGGCCAGGGCCGCCGCCTCACACTCCACGCCGAGCCGGAAGTCGACCATGTCGAGCACGTCGTGCTGCGTACGGATCGCGGAGGACTCCAGTGCGAACGGCGAGGGCGCCGGGACCGCCAGGACGAACGAGCCGCGCCCCTGGAAGGTCTCGACCAGACCTTCGGCGCGCAGGCGGGTGACCGCCTCGCGCGCCACCGTCCGGGACACCCCGTAGGTGGCGACCAGGTCGGACTCCGAGGGCAGCTTCGCCCCCGGAGCGAGGTCTCCGGCGAGGATCTGGTCCTTGATCCCGGAGACGACGCGGTCGGCGAGCCCGGTGCTGACTGTCATGCCGTCGCCTCCGTCGAGGAGAGGCAAGGATACGTACTCGACGGCATGACGCTCATTGTCGCTCGCTGGCGCTCGCTCATGCCGTGAACTTAGCCGTCTCCACGGTCAGCTTGCGCATCTGGTCGCTGAGCGTGAAGCCGAGACCCGGGCGGTCCGGCACCCACATCCGGCCGTCGTGGATGTCGATGCGCTCCTCGAACAGCGGGTTGAGCCACTCGAAGTGCTCGACCCACGGCTCGGTCGGGTAGGCCGCGGCGAGGTGCAGGTGGATCTCCATCGCGTAGTGCGGCGCGAGCGCGAGCCCGGCGTGGGCGGCGAGGGTGGCGAACTTCAGGAACGGGGTGATCCCGCCGATGCGCGGCGCGTCCGGCTGCACGATGCCGCGGTAGCCGGCGTCGATCAGCGCCATGTGCTCGGGCACCGAGGTCAGCATCTCGCCGGTCGCGATCGGCGTGTCGAACGTACGCGACAGGTCGGCGTGGCCGACCGCGTCCCAGGCGTCGAGGGGCTCCTCGATCCAGATCAGGTCGAACTGCTCGAGCTCGCGACACATCCGGCGGGCGCGGGCGCGGTCCCACTGCTGGTTGGCGTCGACCATGAACGGGGTGTCACCGAGGTGCTCGCGCAGCGCGGCGACGCGGCGCAGGTCCTCGGCCCAGTCGGGCTGGCCGACCTTGATCTTGATGCCGCCGATGCCGGCCTCGAGCGAGGCGGTGGCCTTCTCCTTGATCTCCTCGACGCTCGCCTGGAGGAAGCCGCCGGAGGTGTTGTAGACGCGGCAGGAGTCGCGGTGGGCGCCGAGCAGCTTGGCCAGCGGCAGGCCCGCGCGCCGGGCCTTGAGGTCGTAGAGCGCCACGTCGAGAGCGGCCACGGCCTGGGTCGCCACACCGCTGCGGCCGACCGAGGCGCCGGCCCACATCAGCGACTCGTAGATCTTGGCGATGTCGGAGGGGTCCTGGCCGGTGGCAACCTCGGCGATCTCCTTGAGGTGGGCGTACTGCGCCGGGCCACCGGCCCGCTTGGAGTAGCTGAAGCCCATGCCCTCGAAGCCCTGCTCCGTCGTCACCTCGACGAAGAGCAGCACGGTCTCGGTGAGCGGCTTCTGCCGTCCGGTGAGCACCTTGGCGTCACTGACCGGGTTCTCGAGCGGGAGGACGACGTGGGAGAGGGTCAGTGACGTGATGCGGTCGGCGGCCATGGCGTGATGCTCCTCGATGGGCTAAGTTGTATGACAAGTTCAAAACTTATCCGATGAGTGATGAGGAGTCCAGAGCGTGACCGCCAGTTCCCAGGTCGTCCGGCAGGTCCCCCGATGGCGCGATCTCGCGCCGTTCCTGCGGCCGCGCCCGTTCCACTGGCGTGCGGCCGACCGGCGGCTGGCCCGCTGTCTCAGCCTCGACGACCTGGAGCGGGCCGCCCGCCGGCGGGTGCCGAGGGCGGTCTGGGACTACGTCGACGGCGGCTCGGACGGCGAGCACGCGATGCGCCGCAACCGCGAGGCCTTCGACCGCGTGGAGCTGCGGCCCACGGCCTTCGGCCAGGTGGCCGAGCCGGAGGTGCGTACGACGATCCTCGGGCGGCCCGCGGCCGCACCCATCGTGCTGGCGCCGACCGGCTACACCCGGCTCAGCCACCACACCGGCGAGCGGGCGGTCGCCGCGGCCGCGGCCGCCGCCGGGCTGCCCTACACGCTCTCGACGTACGCGACGACCTCGATCACCGACGTCGCCGCCGCGGCGCCGCAGGGACGCAACTGGTTCCAGGTCTACCTGATGAAGGACCGTTCTGTGACGCTCGAGCACCTTGCCGAGGCGGCCGCGCAGGGCTACGAGGCACTGATGCTGACCATCGACACGACCGTGACGGGGATGAAGCGCAAGGACAAGCTCAACGGGTTCGCGATCCCGCCGCAGCTGAGCCTGCGTACGTTCGCGGGCATGGCCCGCCACCCGGGCTGGGTCGCGAACATCGTGACCACCGAGCCGCTGCGGTTCGCGACCTTCCCCGAGGGATCCCACTACAGGCGCTGGGGCATGTCCAACGAGCTGCGCGAGCAGGCGATCCGGCCCTCCGACATCGGCTGGCTCAAGGAGCACTGGGACGGCCCGGTGGTGGTCAAGGGCGTGCTCTCGGTCGCCGACGCGGTCGCCTGCGTCGAGGCCGGGGCCGACGCGCTGGTGCTCTCCAACCACGGCGGCCGCCAGCTCGACCGTGCGCCGGTGCCTCTGGAGCTGCTGCCGACGGTGGTCGACGCGGTCGGCGACCGGACCGAGGTGTACGTCGACTCCGGCGTCCGCTCCGGCGGCGACATCGCGGCGGCACTCGGCCTCGGCGCCCGCGGCGTGCTGATCGGCCGCCCCTATCTCTACGGCCTGATGGTCGGTGGCCGACAGGGGGTCGACGCCACTCTGACGCTGCTGGTCGAGGAGCTGCGGCGGGCGATGTGCCTGCTCGGCGCCCCCGACATCGCCGCGATCGGCCCCGAGCACGTACGCCTGCGGTCGGCATGACCGCCTCCCCCACCCGACCCGAGGAGCACCTGATGACCGACCTCGTCAACGACCTGCGCACCGCCCTGGGCGAGAGCGCCGTGCTGACCGAGCCGGCCGACATGGCGGCGTACGTCACCGACTGGACCGGGGTCTTCACCGGCACCGCCCTCGCGGTGGTGCGACCGGCCTCGACCGCGGAGGTGGCGACGGTCGTCAGGCTGTGCGGCGCGGCTGGGGTCGGGGTCGTCCCGCAGGGCGGCAACACCGGCCTCGTCGGCGGCGGCGTACCCGACTCCGGCGGTGACCAGATCGTCCTCTCGCTCGGCCGGATGCGGCGCGTCCGGGAGGTCGATCCGGTCGCCGACACCCTCGTGGTCGAGGCCGGCGCCCCGCTGGCAATCGTCCAGGAGGCCGCCGCGGCCGCGGGGCGGCTCTTCCCGCTCTCGCTCGGCTCGGAGGGCTCGTGCACCATCGGCGGCACGATCGCGACCAACGCCGGCGGCACCGCGGTGCTGCGCTACGGGATGATGCGCGAGCTGGTGCTCGGCCTGGAGGTCGTGCTTCCTGACGGCCGGGTGTGGGACGGGCTGCGCCCGCTGCGTAAGGACAACACCGGCTACGACCTCAAGCAGCTGTTCATCGGCTCGGAGGGCACGCTCGGGGTGGTCACCGCGGCGGTGCTGCGACTGCTGCCCGCCACGCCGCGCCGCGCGAGCGCGTTCGTGGCCCTCGAGTCGGTCGAGGCCGCCACCACGCTGCTTCCGCTGCTCCGCGAGCACGGTGGCGGCCAGCTGACCACCTGGGAGCTGCTCGGGCGCCAGGCGCTCGACCTGGTCCTCGCCCACCTGCCCGGCGTCCGTGACCCGTTCGCGGACCGGCACGAGTGGTACGGCCTCGTCGAGCTCGCCGGCACCTCCGCCGACGTCGACGAGCGGCTCGAGTCGGCGCTCGAGGCCGCGGCTTCGCACGGGCTTCTTCTCGATGCCGTGGTCGCCGGAAGCCCGGCGCAGCGCGAGTCGCTGTGGGCGCTGCGCGAGGGAGTCTCGGAGGCCCAGAGGAGCGAGGGCGTGACCCTCAAGCACGACGTCACCCTGCCGATCACCGCGCTGTCCCGCTTCGTCGCCGAGGTCGGCCCGAGGCTGCTCGACGCGCTGCCGGGGCTGCGGCTGGTGACGTACGGCCACATCGGCGACGGCAACCTGCACTACAACATCTCCGCCCCCGTCGGCGACGACGCGGCGCTGAGGCGAGAGGCTCCCGGGCTGACCCGGATCGTCTACGACGCCGTCACCGCGCTCGGCGGCAGCATCTCCGCCGAGCACGGGATCGGGACGCTCAAGCGGGATGCTGCGGCTGCGTACAAGACGGGTGTCGAGGTCGACCTCCTGCGCGCCGTCAAGCAGGCGATCGACCCCGACGGGGTGATGAACCCTCGGAAATTGCTGGCCTGAGTCGATTTAAAGCGCGCTATAATCTGGGTGTGGATTTCACGGCAGTCGCGACGACCGCTCAACACGAACCTGCAGATGTCGTCATCGAAGTCCGGCCGAGCAGCGACCTACCCGGAGCCGGTTCGCCGACAAGCCCGGTCGCGACGATCACGTCTGCGATGCACCAGGGCGGGCCTGACCCAGACCCATTCATCTCTCCCGAACATCGCATCACCTATCTCCTCCGGGAGATCGGATGGGCGCCGGTCGAGACAGTCGTCATCGGCTCGCCGTTCGCTGTCGTCCGCGAAACACGGTTCAGAGCGGCCGTCGTCAACCACGAAGGAAGCTCGACCGACTCGGTGCAGGTGAGGAACGACGATGGCGAAGTTCTGGCCGAACTGGCCGTCTCGGGCACAGCCGCGGACACTCTCGGCCTATCCGGCTGGACGGTCCTGGGCACTGGCGGTGGCGGGTGGCCCGAGGACACGATCGCCATCGCGCCGCGCGACTGGAAGGTCGTGATCGAACAAGCGAAGGCTGATCGTGAGGTCGCGCAACGCGAAGCGGCCCGACGCGACAGCTTCTGGGCAACCTGCGTACGCGAAGCCATTCTCGACGGCCACACCGCGAAGGATCTCGCCGAGGTCGCCGGCGTGTCCGTCCAGCGCATCTACCAGATTCGCGACCGGCGGCGATGATCCAATCCCAGCCGATCGTGCACGATCCGTGCACCCAGGCCCCCTGTTCGGGTGCACAGATCGCGCAGGTGCACGATCGGTGCACTCACCAAGCTTCGGTGAGTGCACCGATCATTCACAGGCCCTGGGCGACCCGGTAGAACACCTGGTTCCAGCGCACCTGGTCGGCGAAGCCGCGGCGGGTGGTGGACTCGTCGATGACGAGCAGCTCGGTGCGGGCGATGTTGGCGAAGACCTCGAATGCCTCGATCCCGGCGGCGGTCGACATCACCGTGTGGTGCGCGCCGCCGGCGGTCAGCCAGGCCTCGGCGGAGGTGGCGAAGTCGGGGCGCGGGGACCAGACGGCGCGCGCGACCGGCAGGTTGGGCAGGGCCTCGGTCGGCGGAACCACATCGACGACGTTGGCCGTCAGCCGGAAGCGGTCGCGCATGTCCGCCAGGGAGACGACCACTGCACCCTCGACCGAGTCGGCGTCGAAGACCATCCGGACCGGGTCCTCACGGTCGCCGATCCCGAGCGGGTGGATCTCCACCTTGGGACGAGAGGTGGTCAGCGAGGGGCAGATCTCGAGCATGTGGGCGCCGAGGATGACCTCCGCGCCGGGGGTGAGGTCGTAGGTGTAGTCCTCCATCAGGGAGGCGCCACCGGGCAGCCCCTCCCCCATCACCTTCGCGGCCCGCACCAGCACTGCGGTCTTCCAGTCGCCCTCGGCGCCGAAGCCGTAGCCCTTGCCCATCAGCCGCTGCACGGCGATGCCGGGGAGCTGACGCAGCCCGCCGAGGTCCTCGAAGTTCGTGGTGAACGCCTTCGCGTCGCGCTCGACCAGGAACGCCTCCATGGCGATCTCCTGGCGGGCGGCGTAGCGCAGCGACTCGTGACGCTCGCCGCCGCGACGGAGCTCGGGGACGACGTCGTAGAGATCCTCGTACTCGGCCACCAGCGCGTCCACGGCGTCCTCGGCCACCGCCTCGACGGCGGCGACCAGGTCGTTGACGCCCCAGGTGTTGACCGAGACCCCGAAGCGCAGCTCGGCCTCGGTCTTGTCACCCTCGGTGACGGCGACGTTGCGCATGTTGTCGCCGAAGCGGACCAGGTTGAGCCCGTGGGTCGCTGCCCAGCCGGCGGCGCCGCGGACCCAGGTGCCGACGCGGCGGGTGACCGCCGGGTTGGAGACGTGGCCGACGACGGTGGTGCGGGCGACGCCGAGCCGGGTGGCGATGTAGGCGTACTCCCGGTCGCCGTGGGCGGCCTGGTTGAGGTTCATGAAGTCCATGTCGATCTCCGACCAGGGGAGCTCGACGTTGGCCTGGGTGTGCAGGTGCAGCAGCGGCTTCTGCAGGGTGTCGAGGCCGGTGATCCACATCTTGGCCGGGCTGAAGGTGTGCATCCAGGTGATCACGCCGAGGACGTTGTCGTCGGAGTTGGCCTCGAGCATCGCGCGGCGGATCGACGCTGCGTCCTTCAGGACGGGCTTCCACACGACCTTCGCCGGTACGTCGTCCGACGCGTCGAGGGCGCGGGCGACCTCCTGGGACTGCTCGGCCACCTGACGAAGAGTCTCCTCGCCGTAGAGGTCCTGGCTGCCGGTGAAGAACCAGACCTCGCGGTCGCCATAGGGTTTCGGCGCGGTGGGCTTGCTCATGTGGGGGTCCTTCCAGTGCTCACGTGGTGTGCTGATGCTTCGAGGGCGCAGCTCAGTGCTGGCCGTAGACGTTCTGGTAGCGGTCGTAGAGGGAGTCGACGTGGCGCTGGTCGATGGGCAGAGGCTGGCCGAGCTGGCGCGCGATGTGCACGGTGCGGGCGACCTCCTCGCACATCACCGCGGCCTTGACCGCGGAGCGGCCGTCCTTGCCGATGGTGAACGGGCCGTGGTTGCGCATCAGCACCGCCGGGCTGCGCGACTCCCGCAGCGTCTCCACGATGCCGCGGCCGATCGAGTCGTCGCCGATGATCGCGAACGGACCGACCGGGATCGGCCCGCCGAACTCGTCGGCCATCATCGTGAGCACGCAGGGGATCTCCTCTCCGCGGGCGGCCCAGGCCGTGGCGTAGGTGGAGTGGGTGTGGACCACTCCACCGACCTCGGGCATGTTGGCATAGACGTACGCATGGGCGGCGGTGTCCGAGGATGGCGAGCGCTCCCCCTCGACGAGGTTGCCGGCCAGGTCGCACACGACCATCGCCTCGGCGGTGATGTCCTCGTAGGCGACGCCGGACGGCTTGATGACCAGCAGGTCCTCGCCGTCGGGGTTCGGCACCCGCTCGGAGACGTTCCCGGCGGTCCACACGACCAGCTCCCAGCGGGGCAGCTCGGCGTGCAGCGCGGCGACGCGTTCCTTGGCTTCGTCGACGGCGGCGCGAAGAGCGGTGGGGACGCCCGTCATCACTGGTCTCCTTCTGTGTTCTCTGGCTTGGCGGCGAGCGCGGCCACGGCGGCACGCTCGATGTCCAGGCCGGCCTGGTAGCGCTCCAGGTAGGTCCGGAACCCGGCGAGGTCGGCGGCGTCCGGCTCGACGACCTCGAGGTCGATGTCACCGAAGACGCGCTCGGCGAGATAGGCGCTCAGGGCGATGTCGCTGCCGGCCGTGGTCGTCCGGGCGTACGCAGCCAGGACCGCGATCCCCCAGGCACCGCCCTCGCCGGCGGTGTGACCGACCGCGACCGGGGCACCGGTGGCCGCAGCGAGCAGCCGCTGGGCGACGCCCGCGGTGCGGAACAGGCCGCCGTGGGCGAACATCGCGTCGATCTCGACGCCCTGGTCCGCGAGCACGCGCATGCCGAGGGCGAGGGTGCCGAAGACGCCGTAGACCTGGGCGCGGGCGAAGCCGGCGAGGTCGAGGCGGCTGCCAGGGGTGCGTACGAACAGCGGGCGGCCCTCGTCGAGGCCGGTGATCGGCTCGCCGGCCAGATAGTTGTAGGCCAGCAGCCCGCCGCCGTCGGGCGAGCCCTTCAGCGCCGCGGTGAGCAGGGCCCCGAAGACGGCGTCGGGCTCGCAGGGGTGACCGAGCGCGGCGGCGAACTCGCCGAAGACGCCGGCCCAGGCATCGAGCTCGCTGGCGCCGTTGTTGCAGTGCACCATCGCGACCGGGTCGCCGACCGGGGTGGTGACGACGTCGATGGCGTGGTGGACGGTGGCGAGTGGTTCCTCGAGGACGACCATCGCGAAGATCGAGGTGCCGGCGCTGACGTTGCCGGTGCGCTGGGCCACCGAGTTGGTGGCGACCATCCCGGTGCCGGCATCGCCCTCGGGCGGACACAGCACGATGCCCGGCCGCAGCGTGCCGGTGGGATCGAGCAGCGCCGCACCCTCGGGGGTGAGTCGGCCGGCGTCGGCTCCCGCCGGGAGGACCTGCGGGAGCAGCCCCTCGATCCGCAGGCCGGGATGCTTGGCGGCGGCCAGGTGACCGGCCTGCTCGAGCATCCGCTGGTCGTAGGTCCCGGTCGCCGGGTCGATGGGGAACATCCCGGAGGCGTCGCCGACGCCGAGCACGTGCTCGCCGGTCAGCGCCCGGTGGACGTAGCCCGCGAGAGTGGTCAGCGAGGCGATCCGGGGCAGGTGGGGCTCGTCGTCGAGGATCGCCTGGTAGAGGTGGGCGATCGACCAACGCAGCGGGATGTTGGTTCCGAAGGTCTGCGACAGCTCGGCGGCGGCGACCGCGGTGTTGGTGTTGCGCCAGGTGCGGAAGGGCACCAGCAGCTCGCCGGCCTCGTCGAAGGCGAGATAGCCGTGCATCATCGCCGAGACACCGATCGCCCCGAAGGTCGTCGGCCGGGTGCCGTAGCGGCGCTCGACCTCGTCCCCGAGGGCGGCGACGGCACCCTGGACGCCCGCCCAGACCGCCTCGAGCGAGTAGGTCCACAGCCCGTCGGCGAGCTCGTTCTCCCACAGGTGGGAGCCGGTGGCGATGGGCGCGTGGTCGGGCCCGATCAGGCACGCCTTGATGTTGGTGGAGCCCAGCTCGATACCGAGCGCGGTCTCCTCGAGGTCAGGCAGGTGGCCTGCTCGCTGCGTCATCACGGCTCCGTTTCTGCCCGGCGGCTCGGGGTGGGGTTCGAGGCGATGTGAACGCTAACATATTACGCGCGAGTTACCTCCTGTTCCAGAAGAGATGCCGAGGCGTCGGCCCCGTCGGGCGAGGCGTCGGCCCCGTCGGGCGAGGCGTCAGCCCCGTCGGGCGAGTTGGCATGGCGATGCCAACTCGACCGACGTAGGTGACGTCTCGGCCGACGTACGTGACGCCTCGGCGGTATCGGTCAGCTCGGCCTGTGGGCAGCCGAGGACCGCACGACCAGCTCGGGCTGCAGCAGCGGGGGCACCTCGACGGTGCCGTCGGCGATGGCCTTGGTGGCCACCTCCACGGCGAGCTCGCCCAGCGACGCGAAGTCCTGCCGGACGGTGGTCAGCGGCGGCCACAGGTAGGCCGCGTCCGGGACGTCGTCGAAGCCGACCACGCTCACGTCCTGCGGGACCCGGCGGCCGGCCTCGTGGAGCGCCCGGATCACGCCGAGCGCCATCGAGTCGTTGGCCGCGAAGACGGCGGTGACCGACGGGTCCCGGGCGATCGCGGCACCGGCCTCGTAGCCGCTGCGGCTCGACCAGTCGCCGAAGATCTCCGGGCCCGGTCGGGCGTCGGCGTCGCGGAGCGCGGCCAGCCAGCCCTCCCGGCGCTGTCCGGCGTCGATCCAGCCGACCGGACCGGCCACGTGGGCGATGGTGCGGTGGCCGAGGTCCAGCAGGTACTGCGTGGCCAGCACGGCTCCGGCGCGCTGGTCGATCCCCACCGAGCGTACCCCCTCCGGCGGGTCGCTGTGGATCATCACGACCTCGACGGTGGACGCGATCTGGGCGACCAGGTCCTCCAACGACTGGTGCGAGACGCCGAGGAGCACAGCCTCGACCGCGTCGTCGAGCAGCGCCTCGATCGCCCCCTCCGCCGAGGTCGCGTCCAGGTGCGGCACCGGGCTCAGGATGATGTCGTAGCCGGCCCGCTGGCCGGCCTGGTGCACCGAGGCGGCCAGGGTGCCGGGCCCGTACAGGTGCGGCTGGGAGTAGAGCAGGCCCAGACGTCCGGACCGCCGGGTCACCAGTGCCCGCGCCGACTTGTTGCGCCGGTAGCCCAGCTCCTCGATAGCCGCCAGCACCCGGTCGCGGGTGTCGCCGCGTACGGCATCGGAGCCGTTGACCACCCGGGACACGGTCTGGTGCGAGACCCCTGCCCGGGCCGCCACATCCGCCATGCTCGGCGCGTTCTTCGACTCCCCGTGAACCATGCGGTGATCCTAAGCGGGATCACCCAGGACGGGTGGGAGGCCCTCAGCTCACCTCGAGATCGGGAAGCCCGTGACGCGCTCGGGTGAGCGCGGCCGCGAGCGGGGCGCAGCGCCCGTCAGGGACCAGCGCGGCGAGTTCGTCCGGGTCCTCGGGCAGGCCGAGCTCCCCGGCCTGGTCCAGGAGCGGGCCGTCGAGGAAGGGGGACAGCGCCGGCCACACGTCCTGGACCTCGCGGCAGAAGATCCGGGCTCCGACCGGGCCGATGCGCGGCGACTCGGTGAGCGCGTCGATCAACGCGTCGGCGTCGTCGCGGGAGGAGGGGCGGAGCCGGCGGAGGTCTCCGCGGTAGGTGTCCAGCAGCCACCGGGCCTGCTCCTCGAGCTTGGTCGCGGTGCTCTCGTCGTAGCGGCGGTAGTGCGCCCGCCCGAGCGCGTCCACGCGCTGCTGCCAGGTCGAGTCGAGCAGCCGTTGCGGCGTACGCCATCCGGCGGCCGACACCTCGCGCGCCGCCGCGACCGCGATGTCGGTCGAGATCCGGGTCGAGGAGAGCATCGCCAGGACGAGCAGCCGGTAGAGCGGCGACGGCTTGTCCCGGAGCCGGATGCCGGCCTCCTCGGCGTACGTCATGCCGCCGGCGTCGAGCAGACGCCGCACCACGTCGCGCTCCCGTTCACTCACCCCATCGACGTACCCGACGCGCGGCGGCCACATGCGTGGACCGCCGAGGCTGGGATCGGCAGACCCTGGATAGACCCGGGTGAGCGACCGAGGATGGATCCGACCCCAGAGCCCTTCTCGAGGAGCAGACCGATGCCACGCCGACCCATCGACATCACGATCCCGGACCTGTCCGGCAGACGAGCCCTGGTCACCGGAGCCAGCGACGGGATGGGGCTGGTGATGGCCACCCGGCTCGCGGCCGCCGGAGCCGAGGTCGTCATACCGGTACGCAACGCCGCCAAGGGCGAGAAGGCGCTGGCCACGATCCGCGGAAAGGTCCCGGAGGCGAGGGTCTCGCTGCGCGACCTCGACCTGTCCTCGCTGGCGTCGGTGGCGGCGCTCTCCGAGACGCTGCTGGGCGAGGACCAGCCGTTCCACCTGATGATCAACAACGCCGGGGTGATGACGCCGCCGGAGCGGCAGACGACCGCCGACGGGTTCGAGCTCCAGCTCGGCACCAACCACCTCGGCCACTTCGCCCTCGTCGCCAAGATCCTGCCGCTGCTGCGGGCCGGGCAGGCTCGGGTGACGTCCCAGGTCAGCGTCGCCGCGAGGCGGGGCGCGATCAACTGGGAGGACCCCAACTGGGAGCAGAGCTACCATGTCATGAAGGCCTACAGCCAGTCCAAGGTCGCCGTCGGCCTCTTCGGCCTGGAGCTGGATCGGCGCAGCCGGGCCGGCGGCTGGGGCATCACCAGCAACCTCTCCCACCCCGGCGTCGCCCCGACCAACCTGCTGGCCGCGCGACCCGAGATCGGACGTACGACCGACACGCTCTCCGTACGCATGATCCGCTGGCTCTCGGCCCGCGGGATCCTCCTCGGCACCCCCGAGACCGCCGCCCTCCCCGCGCTGCTGGCCGCGACGTCGCCCGAGGCCGTCGGCGGCCGGATGTACGGCCCCAGGGGGCCGGGAAACCTCGGCGGCGCGCCCGCCGAGCAGGCGCTCTACCGGCCGCTGGTCAACGCCGAGGACGCCGCACGCCTGTGGGAGATCTCCGAGCGCCTCACCCGGATCGCGCTGCCGACCTCCTGAGCGCGGCCCCGAAGCCGTATGCTGCCGTCCTCCCGGGCGCGGCCCGGGCCCACGGAACGGAGCCATGGATGCGGGTGCTGTTGTCGACGTACGGGTCGCGCGGCGATGTCGAGCCGTTGGTGGCGCTGGCGGTGCAGCTGCAGCGGAGGGGCGCCGAGGTGCGGATGTGTGCGCCGCCGGACGCGGAGTTCGCCGACCTGCTGTCACGGGAGGGTGTACCGCACGTGCCGTTCCTCAAGCCGTGGCGGTCGTGGGAGCGGCCACCGACGCCCGAGGAGCGTCACCAGCGGGTGACGGACTTCATCACGGCGCAGTACGACACGGTGGCCGAGGCCGCTGAGGGCTGTGACGTGGTGGTCGCCACCGCGATGTCGCAGTTCGTCGCGCCCTCGGTGGCCGAGAAGCTCGGTATCCCCTACCACTACGTCCTGTTCTGCCCCGATGTCGTCGACGGCCTGGGCGGGCGCAGCTTCACCGAGCTGTTCAAGGAGCCTCTCGACGCCCACCGGACCTCGATCGGGCTCTCGCCGGTCACCGATGTCGCCGAGTTCATGTTCACCACTCACCCGCTCCTGGCGGCCGATCCGACCCTCGGCCCGTGGAACGGGACGCCAGGTCTCGACGTCGTGCAGACCGGCGCCTGGGTGCTCGACGACGACCGCCCGCTCCCGGCCGATCTGCTCGGCTTCCTGGACGCCGGCGAGGAGCCGGTCTATGTCGGGTTCGGCAGCATGCGCACCGTCGGCGAGGAGAGTGTGCGGGTCGCGGTCGAGGCCATCCGCGCGCAGGGACGGCGAGTGGTCATCGGGCGCGGCTGGGCGGGACTGGACGTCGTCGACGGCCGAGACGACTGCTTCGTCGTCGGTGAGGTCAACCACCGCAGGCTCTTCGGCCGGGTCGCCGCCGTCGTCCACCACGGTGGCGCGGGCACGATGACCACGGCCTACCGGGCCGGCGCACCGCAGGTGGTCGTCCCCCAGGCCGGCGACCAGGTGTACTGGGCCGGCCGCGTCGCCGATGTCGGTGTCGGGGTCGCCCACGACGGCGCCGCACCGACGGTCGAGTCGCTCACCGCTGCTCTCCGCGCCGCGCTCGCACCCGAGGTCCGCGCCCGCGCGACCGCGATGGCCGCCGAGGCCCGGGTCGACGGAGCGGCGGTCGCGGCGAATCTTCTGCTCGGCGGCGAGGCCTGAGCCTCAGCGCCCGAGCACGTGGCGCAGCGTCTCCTCCAGCGTCGGATGGCGGAACTCGTGGTCGCTCCCGAGCGTGACCGGCTCGACCCGCTGGCTCGCCAGCGCCATCTCGTCCGCCCCCTCCTTGCCGAGCAGGAGCCGCGGGCCGAGGGCCGGGGTGGGCAGCAGCGCGGGGCGGCGTAGCACGTGGGCGAGGGTCTGCGCGTAGACCCGGCCGGTGACCGGCTCGGGAGCGACCGCGTTGACCGGACCGTCCAGCGTCTCGTCGAGGAGCGCGCGGTGGTAGATGTCGACGAGGTCGTCGATGCCGATCCAGCTCAGCCACTGCTCGCCGCTGCCGAGCCGCCCGCCCAGGCCGGCCGCGAAGAGCGGTCGCTGCAGCCGCAGCGCTCCCCCGGCGGGCGTCTGGACGATCCCGGTCCTCACGTTCACCACTCGCGGTCCGTCGACCCGGCTCGCAGCCTCCCAGTCGGCGACGACGTCGGCGAGGAATCCCGTGCCCGGCACCGAGGTCTCGGTGAGGACCTCGTCACCTCGGTCGGCGCCGTAGATCCCGATCGCGGACGCGCTCACGAAGGTGGGTACGCCGCTGCGGGCCGCCGCCTCGACGAGCCGCCGGGTCGGCTCGATCCGGGAGTCGCGGATCGCCGCCTTGTGCGCCTGGGTGAAGCGGCCCGCGATGGACGCTCCGGCCAGGTGGACGACCGCGTCGACCCCGTCGAGGAGGTCAGGCGCGGGGGCGGACGGGTCCCAGCGGCGCTCGTCCTCCCCCGCCGGGGCGTGCCGCACCAGCCGGATCACCCGGTGGCCGCCCGTGGTGAGGAACGGGACCAGGGCGCGCCCGACGGTCCCGCTCGAACCGGTGACCGCGACGGTGAGGGCTTTGCCGCCTGCGTACGTCCGGTGGTGGGCGGCCAGATCGGCGCTCAGCTGGGCGTGGCGGTAGCCGAGCATCCGGTCCACCATCTTCCCGAGCACGTTGGTCTCGATCCGGTCGGTGACCAGCGTGGCCTCACCGGATGCGGCGAACTCGTGCCGGTGGGTCCACGACAGCGGCCGCAGCGACGCGAGCCGGTCGGTGAACAGGTGTGGCGGGTCGTAGGCCTCGGGGTCGTGGCGGGCGACCCAGTCCACGCCGCGGCCGAGCGAGAGCACCGCGGTGCCGTCGGCCAGGTCGGTCGCCTCCACCCGCACCTCCCCCGGCGTCCACGGTGGCATCAGCCGGTGGATCGCTCCCGGCCTCCGATGCCACTCGAAGACCTCTTCGATCGGTGCCTCGACACGTGTCGTCAGCGAATGGACCCGGACCAGCGGCGACGTCATGCCCGAAGCCTTGCGCGGATCGGCCGGACGTACAACCTCCCTGCTCAGGCGTCGATGAAGTCGGGCCGCCGGCGCTCGAGGAAGGCGGCCCGGCCCTCGGCGAACTGCTCGCCGGCGAGGAGCTCGACCTGGAGGTCGGCCTCGGCCGCGAGTACGCCGTCGAGACTCTGGTCGGCCTGGGTGAGGATGCGCCGCGTTCCGGTCACCATCGGCGCCGAGAGCTCGGCCACGCGGGCGGCCAGCTCGACCGCGTGGTCGAGGGCGGTGCCGTCGTCGACGACGGTCTCGACCGCGCCGATCCGCTCGGCCTCGGCGGCGTCGAAGGTGCGTACGGTCAGCAGCAGCTCGCGTGCGCGTCCCTGGCCGACGCGGCGCGGGAGGGTGTAGGCGAGGCCGGTGTCGGGGCCGAGGCCGATCTTCCCGAAGGAGGTCGAGAAGGTCGCCGAGCGGCCGGCGACCACGAGGTCGCAGGCGGCGGCCAGGGCGAGGCCGAGGCCGTAGGCGCCGCCCTCGACCGCGGCCACGATCGACCGCTCGCCGTTGACGAGCTGGCGTACGACGGCGTTGACGACGTCGAGACGCTGCCGGGCGACATCGCGGTCCTGCGACATCGACCGGATGTCGCCGCCCGCGGAGAACACCGAGCCGGAGCCGGTCAGGACGACGGCGCGGGCCTCCACCTCGGCTGCCCGGAGCGCGTCGAGCAGGTCCAGCCGGTCGGCGAGGTCGAGCGCGTTGCGGCGCTCGGGGCGGTCGAGGGTGAGGATCCGGACGTGGCCCCGGTCCTCGACGCGGACCGCCCTGGCACGCGCCGAGGTCATCCCTGGAACTCCTTGACCATCTGCTTGGCGATGATCAGCTTCTGGATCTCGCTGGTGCCCTCGTAGAGGCGGAAGAGCCGCGCGTCGCGGTAGAACCGCTCGACCGGCACCTCGCGCATGTAGCCGAGACCGCCGTGGATCTGGACCGCGCGGTCGGCGATCCGGTCGACGGCCTCGGTGCAGAACAGCTTGCACAGCGACGGTGCCGTACGCCGGTCGCTGCCGTCGTCCCAGCTGCGGGCGGCCTCGAGCACCATCGCCCGACCGGCGTACGCCTCGGTCCGGCTCTCGGCGAGCATCGCCTGGATCAGCTGGAACTCGGCCAGCTTCTGGCCGCCCTGGCCGTTGGTCGTGGCGTGGCGCAGGCTCTCCTCGATCAGCCGGTCGGCCAGGCCGACGGTCAGCGCCGCGATGTGCAGCCGGCCCTTGGCCAGCGACCGCATCGCCGCCGAGAAGCCCTCGCCCTCGACCTCGCCGACCAGGTTCTCGGCGGGCACCCGCACGTTGTCGAGGAAGATCTCCGAGGTCACCGCACCGCGCTGACCCATCTTGTGGTCGCGCGGCCCGATGGTGACGCCGGGGGCGTCGGTCGGCACCACGAACACCGAGATGTTCTTCGCGCCCTCGGCGAGGTCGCCGGTCCGGGCGAAGACCATGAGCAGATCGGCCCAGATCGCGTTGGTGATGAAGCGCTTCTGCCCGTTGATGACGTACGCATCGCCCTCACGCACCGCGCGCGTGCGCAGGCCGCTCGGGTCGGAGCCGGCCTCCGGCTCGGTCAGCGCGAAGGACGCCACCAGGTCGCCGCCGGCCAGCCCCGGCAGGTACTGCTGCTTCTGCCGCTCGGTGCCGCAGTTGACCAGCACCTGACCGGCGATCCCGTTGTTGGTGCCGAACATCGAGCGGAACGACGGCGTCGTCCAGCCGAGCTCCATCGCCAGCCGGACCTCCTCCGACATGGTGAAACCGAGACCGCCGTACTCCTCGGGGATCGCATAGCCGAACAGCCCCATGGCCGCGGCCTGCTGGCGGAGCCGGTCGGGAATCTGGTCGGTCTCCTCGATCTCGTCCTCGGCCGTGACGACCTCCTTGCGGACGAACGCGCGGACGGCGTCGAGGATCGAGGTGAACTCGTCGGGCTCCATGGGTGCTCCTTCGTGCGGGATCAGGGCGTGGGAACGGGTACGTCGCCGGGCCGGCCGACCACACCATCTGCGGCCAGCCGGTCGATGGTGCCGGTGTCGAGGCCGAGCTCTGCGAGGACGGCATCGGTGTGGGCGCCGAGCTCGGGGATCGCTCCCATCGGCAGCTCGACGTCGCGGAACGTCATCGGCGGCAGTACGCCGCGGACCGGCCCTGCGGGGGTGTCGACATCGCGCCACCGGTCGCGCCCGACGAGCTGCGGGTGGTCGACGAGGCCGGACATGTCGTTGATCTGGGCAGCGGGCACGCCGGCCGCGGCGAGCCGGGCATCGAGGTCGGCGGTGGCGAAGCCACGGGTGTGCTCGGCGACGACCGCGTCGCACTCCTCGCGGTTGGCGACGCGCAGCGGGTTGGTGGCCAGCCGCGGGTGGTCGGCGAGGTCGGGCCGGAGGAAGACGTCGGTCACCAGCGCCCGCCAGCCGCGGTCGTTCTGGACGCCGATGAGGATCTCCCCGTCGGCGGTCGGGTAGGCGTCGTAGGGGGCGATCGAGGCGTGACTGAGTCCCATGCGCGGGATCTGGCGGCCGCCGTACATCTGCATGTACATCGGGTGGCCGAGCCACTCCACGGTCGCGTCGAACATCGACACGTCGACGATGCCGCCCCTGCCGGTGCGCTCGCGGCGGAACAGAGCGGCGACGATCGCCTGGCTGGTATAGAGCCCGGCGGCGATGTCGGAGCTCGGGACGCCGGTCTTGGTCGGCGTCTCGGGGGTCCCGGTGACCGAGATCAGGCCGGACTCCGCCTGGATCAGCATGTCGTAGGCCTTGCGGTCGCGCAGCGGACCGCCGGTGCCGTAGCCGGAGATGCCGGCGACGACGAGCCGCGGGTGGCGTTCGGCGAGCTCCTCGGCTCCGAGGCCGAGCCGCTCGGCGGCACCCGGCGCGGCGTTCTGCAGGAACACGTCGGCTCCGGCGACCAGCCGGCGCGCGAGCTCGGCGCCGTCGGGCGACTTGAGGTCGAGCGCCACCGACTCCTTGCCGCGGTTGAGCCACACGAAGTGGGAGGCGAGGCCGTGCACCGCGTGGTCGTAGTTGCGCGCGAAGTCGCCCTCGCCCACCCGCTCGAGCTTGATCACGCGGGCACCGAGGTCCGCGAGGTGACGGGTGGCGAGCGGGGCCGCGACGGCCTGCTCGAGGGCCACCACGGTGATCCCCTCCAGCGGCAGCAGGTCGGTGGCCGTGTCGGTGGTCATGCGGAAAAGCATGGCGCGACTTCTTATGCCCGTCCAATACCTAATCCTTGGATGATTGTTCCAACTGATGCAAGAGTTGTCCCCATGGACCTGCACCATCTCGAAGCGTTCCTGGCGGTCGCCGAGGAGCTGCACTTCGGCCGGGCCGCCGAGCGGCTGCACATCGCCCAGCCGCCGCTGAGCCGCACCATCAAGCAGCTCGAGCGGGACCTCGGCGCCCAGCTCTTCGACCGGACCACCCGGAGCGTACGGCTGACGTCGGCCGGCGAGGCGCTGGTGCGGCCGGCGCAGGAGGTGCTCGAGGGCATGCGCACCGCGCGCCGGGCGGTCCGCTCGGCGGGCCGGGGCGAGACCGGACGGGTCCGGATCGGTTTCGCCGGCCCCTCCTCCCACGTGCTGGTCGGCCAGCTCGGCCGGATCGTGCGCGAGCAGCATCCCGGGATCGAGCTGATGCTGCAGAGCACCACCTACAACTACGAGGCGCTGCGCTCGCTGCAGGACGGCGAGCTCGACCTGGCCATCGCGCGCTGGCGGATCGAGCCGCAGGGACTGGCGCACCGGGTGATCGCGATCGAGCACTACGTGCTCGCCGTTCCCGCCGGCCACCGGCTGGCCGGCCGAGGGCAGGTCAGCATGGCGGAGTGCCGGGACGAGCCCTTCGTGGCGCTGCCGGCGGATCCCGGCTCGAGCGTGCGCGACGCCTTCGTCGAGACGGCGTCCCAGGCCGGGTTCGTGCCCAACATCGTGCAGACCGCGCCGGACAGCTGGACCGCCGTCGCGCTGGTCGCGGCCGGCGTCGGCATCACGTTCACGCTCGACACCGCGATCGCCAACGTCGTGCAGACCGGCATCGACGTGGTCCGGATCAGCGAGTGCGAGCGGCCCACGTTCCAGCAGCTCGCCTGGCGTCAGGAGGACCGGAGCCCGGCGCTGCACGCCGTGCTGCGCGCCTCGGAGGAGGCCCTGCCGACCCCAGACCTGCCGACCCCGGACCTGCCGGTCAGCGGACCGTCGGCGCCTTGACCAGGCCGGCCTGCGACGCGGTCGCGACGTGGCGCCCGGCGGAGTCGAACACGTCCCCGACGCCGTGGGCACGCCCGTGCGCGACCGACTCCACCCGGCAGTCGAACTGGTGCCAGTCGCTCAGGTCGGAGGCGGCGTGGAAGGTGAGCGCGTGGGTGAGGCTGAGGATCCTCGCACCCGGTACGTGCCGCGCCGATCCGAGCGCCAGGAAGGCCGGCTCGAGCACGCTCATGTCCGTCACATAGGCGACCAGCGCCGCGCGCACGACCGGGTCGTCCGGCAGCGGGCCGGTGGCCCGGAGGAAGGTGGTCTGCCGGTCGCCGGGCTCGGCGGCGGCGACGTACGGCGGGGCGACGGCGTGCCGGAAGTGCACCGGGCGCTGCAGCCGCCACCACGGCGGGATCCGTTCGTCGGAGCCGAACCGGTCAGCCAGGTCCGGCAGCGTCTCCGGGTCGGGCGCCGGCCACGGGCGGACCGCGCTGTAGGACGGCAGGTCGTCACGGACCGTCGCCCAGCGGGTGACCGCACCGAAGAGCTCCTCCCCCGCCGCGTCGAGCAGCCGGCTGCGGCGGGTGGCCAGTGACGGCGCGTCCGAGACGACCGTGACCTCCCAGTGCAGGGGCCGGTCCGTCGGCACCCCGCCGACGAAGTCGGCCTGCAGGCTGACGATCCGCTGCTCGTCACCGACGCCGCGACCGGCCGCCACCAGCGCCTGCGCGAGCAGCAGACCGCCGAAGATCCGGTCGGCAGGATGCCGTTGCGGATGACCGACCCAGTGACTGACCCGGCCGGCCGGGTCGTCGGCGCAGCTCAGGTCGAGCAGGTCGAGCAGTTCCTCGAGGGTCACGGCAGCGCGGGCGTCGGCGGCAGGAGAGGCGGTGTCCACCCGGCTCATTGTGCCGACCTTTGTCATCACTTTCGATATCTGTCTCTAACTATTGATACCTGTTCATCAACAGTTGGCGGCGGAAGAAGTATTGGAGTTCAGCCCGCGGCGGGCGGCAGGCTGGGGCTATCGACCCACCCCCGCCTGCCCCGAGGAGCCCGCATGGCCGCGCCCGACAAGGTCACCGATCTCGCCTCGGCGGTGGCCACCCACGTACGGGACGGCATGACGGTCGCGCTGGAGGGCTTCGGCCACCTGATCCCGTTCGCCGCCGGCCACGAGATCATCCGCCAGGGCCGTCGCGACCTGACCTTCTGCCGGATGACCCCCGACCTGCTGGCCGACCAGATGATCGCCGCCGGCTGCGTCTCGAAGCTGGTCGCCTCGTTCTTCGCCAGCGGCTCGGCGGGCTCCCTGCACGAGGTCCGGCGCCGCGTGGAGAGCGCCGACCCGGCGCCGCTCGAGGTGGAGGAGTACAGCCACTACGGCATGGTCTGCCGCTACCAGGCCGGCGCCGCCGGCCTGCCGTTCTTCCCGCTCCGCTCCTACGCCGGCAGCGACCTCCCCAGGCTCAACCCCCTGATCCGCAAGGTCGCCGATCCGTACGGCGGCCCGGACATCTACGTGGTCCCGCCGCTGCGCCCGGACGTGACGATCGTCCACGCCCAGCGCGCCGACCGCTCCGGCAACGTCCAGATGTGGGGCATCGTCGGGGCACAGCAGGAGGCGGCGTACGCGGCCGAGACCGTGATCGCGACCGTCGAGGAGATCGTCGAGGAGGACGTGGTCCGCTCCGACCCGAACCGCACGGTGCTGCCCGCGCACGCGGTCACCGCCGTGGTGGAGTGCCCCGGCGGCGCGCACCCGTCCTATACGCAGGGCCACTACGACCGCGACAACGCCTTCTACCGCGAGTGGACGCCCATCAGCCGCGACCGCGAGGCGGTGCTCGGCTGGCTCGAGGAGTGGGTGTACGGCGTCCCCGACCGAGCCACCTACCTCGCCAAGCTCGGCGCGCAGCGCTGGGCCGGGCTCGGCGTCGCTCCCCGGCCCTCGCAGCCCGTCGACTTCGGCCGCCGCCGAGTGGCCGCCCAGGAGGCGTCATGACCGTCCCCCTCTCGGACGTGGCCCCGTCCAGCACCGAGTTCCTCGCGGCGGTCGCCGCCCGGCAGCTGGTGGGCAAGCGTCGCGTCTTCGCCGGTGTCGGGCTGCCGACGCTCGCGGTCGACCTGGCGCGGCGCACCGTGAACCCCGACGTCGAGCTGGTCTACGAGTCCGGCATCTGTGGCGCGCAGCCCGAGGGCCTGGCGGAGGGCATCGCCGACTCGGTGCTGGTCTCCGGCGCCGCCGCGGTGCTCAGCATGCCCGCCCTGTTCGGCTACGTGCTCCAGCGCGGCCACGTCGACGTCGGCTTCCTCGGCGCCGCCCAGGTCGACCGCTGGGGCAGCCTCAACACCAGCTTCATCGGCGACTGGGACAGGCCGACGGTGCGGCTGCCGGGCGCCGGCGGCGCGGCGGAGATCATGCCGAACGCCGGCGAGTGCGTCGTGGTGCTGCGCCGCCACGACCCCGGCGCCCTGCCGGCCGAGCTCGACTTCTGCACCTCCCCCAGCCCGGTACGTGCCCACGAGGAGGACCCGCGGATGGTGCCGCCCGGCCACGGGGTCGCCACCGTGATCACCCCGATGGCAGTGCTCCGCCGCCCGGACAAGCTCGGCGAGCTCGAGATCAGCGAGGTCCACCCCGGCCTCACCGTCGACGACGTCCGCGCCGCGACCGGGTGGGAGATCCGGGTCGCCGACGACGTACGCGAGACCGCTCGGCCCACCGTGGAGGAGGTCCGGCTGCTCCGCGACGAGATCGACACGGTGCGGCTCTACCTGCGATGAGCCCGTCCACCCTCACGTACGAGCCGCGCCGGGCGGCGTACGTCGCCCTGCTGGCGTGCTCGACGCTCGGCACCCTGTCGAGCACGATCATCAGCGCGCCGATCAACGTGATCGCGCACGCGATCGGGGCCTCGCCGCGCGGGATCGTGTTCGCTGTCAGCGCCTTCACCCTGGCGATGGTCGTGTGCGCCCCGGTCTCGGGCTGGATGTGCCAGCGGTTCGGCCCCCGGCGGGTGCTCGCCGGGTCGCTGGTGCTGATGGTGGCGGCGCAGGCGGGGGCGGCCTTCAGTCAGGACCTCGCGTTCCTGGTCGTGATGCGTGCCCTGCAGGGGGTCGCGTGCTCGGCGGTGCCGCCCGCGATCCAGCAGGTGCTCGGTCGCCACTGGGCCGGCAACCGGGCCCGGGTGATGGCCGCGTGGGCGGCCGCGATCGGGGTCGGCCAGGCGCTCGGTCCGCCCCTCGGCGGCCTGGTCGCCGACACCCTCGGCTGGCGGTGGGTCTTCATCACCCACGCCTCGCTCAGCGCCGTGCTGCTGGTGCTGTGCCTGACCGTAGTGCCGGACGTCCCGCCGTCGTACGCCCCGCTCCATGTCAGCGGCATGGCAACCCTCCTGATCGGGATCGGGGCCCTCGTCGGCGCGATCAGCTGGCTCGGCCAGCACGGCGGCATCCCGGTGGCAGCGGGGATGGCGGCCGTCGGTGTGCTCGCCCTGGTCGCGCACTCCCAGCTCGGCCGCACCGGTGCCGGACCGTTCGTGCCGCCCGGCCTGCTCAACGAGCGCAGGTTCATCGCGAGCACGATGGCCGCCGGCACGGTGATGGGGTGCCTGGGCGTGGCGATCGTCGCCACTCCCCTGCACCTGGGCCGCGACCTCGGGCTGGGGCCGGGACACATCGGCATCATGATGCTCGCGCTCGCCCTGGCGATGACCCTCGCGGCACCGCTCTCCTCGCGGGTCACCGAGCGGTTCACCGCCCGGCGCACGCTGCGGGGCGGGCTGGCACTGCTCGCGCTCGGCCTGCTCGCGCTGCCGCTGGCCGCGACCGCCTCCGGGTCCGGCGCGGTCGTCGCGCTCACCGTGATCGCACTCGTGGTGACCGGCTCCGCGATCGGCGTCGTGCAGGCGACCTCCGCGCTGGGCCTGATGACCTCCCCCGCGGCCGCCGACGGCGTCGCGCTCGGGCTCCACAACATGCTCCGCTTCACCGGCCTCGCCGTCGGCTACTCCTGGGTCGCGATCGCCTACCCGACCGGGAACCTCGCGCTCGTCTACGGCGTCCCGGTCGCCGCGGTCGCCGTCACCTGGGTGCTGGCCGGCCCTGGCCCGACCACGTCCGAGCCCTCGACAGAAAGGGTGTTCCATGACCATCGCTGACCTCGCTTCCGACGTGCCCGTCGAAGAGCTCGCCGGCCCGCTCGCCGGCCTGCGGGTGGTCGAGGTGTCAAGCTTCGTCGCCACCCCGCTGTGCGGCACCACGCTGGCGCAGCTCGGCGCGGAGGTGATCCGGGTCGAGCCGCTCGAGGGGGCACCCGACCGCACCCGCTGGCCGCTCAGCGACAGCGGCGCCAGCCTCTACTGGAACGGGCTCAACCCCGGGAAGAAGGCCATCGCCGTCGACTGCACCCGCCCGGAAGGTCGCCGTCTGGTCGCGGACCTGGTCGTCTCCGGCGGCCCGTCCGGCGGCATCGTGGTCACCAACACCGAGCGCTGGACGGAGCTCGGGTACGCCGCGCTGCGCGCCCGACGCGACGACGTCATCCACGTGCTCCTGACCGGGCGCCACGACGGCGGGACCGCCGTCGACTACACCGTGCAGGCCGGCACCGGCTTCCCGCTCGTGACCGGGCCGGAGGAGCACGCCGCACCGGTCAACGGCGTGGTGCCGGCGTGGGACCTCGCCGCCGGGCTCCAGCTCGCGACCGGCGTGCTCGCCGCCGAGCGCCGCCGTGCCGTCACCGGCGAGGGTGCCGAGGTGCGGGTCGCCCTGGAGGACGTCGCCCTCGCGGTCGCGGGCAACCTCGGCTACCTCGCCGAGGCGCAGCTGCGGCCGGCGAGCGAACGCGGCTCGACCGGCAACCACGTCTACGGCACCTTCGGCCGCGACTTCACCACCGCGGACGGCGACCGGTTCATGCTGGTGGCGCTCACCCCGCGGCAGTGGTCGGACCTGCTGGGCGTCACCGGCCTCGCCGAGGCGGTGGCCGCGCTCGCCCGCGCGCTCGACGCCGACTTCTCCGAGGAGGGCTCGCGGTTCCGGCACCGGACGGTGCTCGGCGGCCTGATCGCGGCCTGGTTCGAGCAGCACGACACGGCGTACGTCACGGGGGCGCTGGCGCAGACCCGGATCCTGTGGTCGCCCTATCGCAGCTTCCGCGACCTGGCCGCCGACGACGCCCGGCTGCTGCGCGAGCACCCACTGTTCTCGACGGTCACCCAGCCCGGTGTCGGCGACCTGCTCGCCCCCGGCGCGCCGATCACCGTCGACGGCCACCGGAGCGCGCCCCGGCCCGCACCCGCCGTCGGGCAGGACACCGGCGAGGTGCTCGCCGGCGCCCTCGGGCTGGCCACCGAGCAGCTGGACGACCTGCTCGGCCGCGGCGTCATCGGCATCTCGGCGGTCGCCCGATGAGCGCCGCCGAGACCGCCCGCACCTGGCTGTTCGTCCCCGGCGACCGACCGGAGCGGTACGCCAAGGCGGCCGCGGCCGGCGCCGACCTGGTCGTCCTCGACCTCGAGGACGCCGTCGCCCCCGCGGCCAAGGACGCGGCCCGCGCCCAGGTCATCGACTGGCTCCTCCGGGCCGAGGCCGCCGTCGCGGTGCGGGTCAACGCCGCCGGCTCCATCTGGCACGACGCCGACATCGCCGCGCTCGCGGCCCTCGGCAGTCCGACGACCGTGGTGCTGCCGAAGGCCGACAACCCCGTGACGGTCGAGGCCGTGATGTCCGCCCTTCCCGCCGGCTCCGCCGTCGTGGCGCTGGTCGAGTCCGCGCTCGGCGTGGCCCGGGCGGGCGACCTGGCCCGCTCCCCCGGCGTCGTACGCCTCGCCTTCGGCAGCTTCGACCTCGCCGCCGAGCTCGGGGTCGATCCCGACCACGCGCCGGCCCTCGCGCCCGCACGCGGGAGCCTGGTGCTCGCCTCCGCCGTCGGCGGGCTGGCCGGTCCCGTCGACGGGGTCACCGGGGACGTACGCGACCACGAACGGCTGACCGCCGACGTCGCCGCGGCCGCGGCCCTCGGGTTCGCCGGCAAGCTCTGCATCCACCCCGGCCAGGTAGTACCGGCAGCCGCGGCGCTGGCACCCACCGCCGACGAGGTCGCCTGGGCCGAACGGGTCCTGGCCGCCGCGACCGAGGACGGCGTCGCGCTCGTCGACGGCCGCCTGGTCGACGCGCCCGTCGTCGCCCGTGCCCGCCGCATCGTCTCCCTCACCCGACCCACCCCAGGAGCAGCCAGATGAGCAGCCTGACCCCCGACGAGCAGGACATGGTCCGCCTGGTCGCCGACTTCGTCGACGAGCGCGTGCGTCCCCGCGTGCGCGAGTTCGAGGCGGACGACGTTTACCCCGAGGAACTCATCGAGGAGATGAAGAAGCTCGGCTTCTTCGGCCTCCTGGTTCCGGCCGAGCACGGCGGCGTCGACGTGAGCACCGCCTGCTTCGCGCGGGTCACCGAGGAGCTCGCCCGCGGCTGGATGAGCCTGGCCGGCGCCATCGGCGGCCACTCGGTGATCAGCTATCTGGTACGCCACTTCGGCACCCCGCAGCAGCAGGAGACCTACCTGCCGAGGATGGCCGACGGGAGCCTGCGCGCCACGATGGCGCTGACCGAACCGTCCGGCGGCAGCGACCTGCAGGGGATGCGTACGTTCGCCGACACCGACGGCGACGACCTGATCATCACCGGCTCGAAGACCTGGATCTCCAACGCCCAGCACGCCGGCCTGATCGGGCTGCTCTGCATCACCGACCGCTCCGCCTCCCCGGCCCACCAGGGCATGAGCGTGGTGCTGGTCGAGCCGGGCGACGGGCTCACCGTCTCGGGCAAGATCCCCAAGCTCGGCTACCGCGGCGTCGAGGCCTGCGAGCTCACCTTCGACAGGATGCGGGTGCCCGCGACCGCCGTCCTCGGTGGTACGCCCCACCTCGGCTGGGGCCAGATGATGCGCGGCCTCGAGGTCGGCCGGATCCAGGTCGCCGCCCGCGCCGTCGGCGTCGGTCAGGCGGCGCTCGACGACGCCCTGGCCTACGCCCAGACCCGGGAGAGCTTCGGGAAGCCCATCTGGAAGCACCAGTCGGTCGGCAACCTGCTCGCCGAGATGGGCACCAAGATGCGCGCCGCTCGGCTGATGACCCTCGACGCCGCCGACCGGCTCGACGCCGGCGACCGCGCCGACATGGAAGCCGGGATGGCCAAGCTCTTCGCCTCGGAGGCGGCCATGCAGGTCGCCCTCGACGCGGTGCGGGTGCACGGCGGCTACGGCTACTCCAAGGAGTACGACGTGGAGCGCTACTTCCGCGACGCCCCGCTGATGATCGTCGGCGAGGGCACCAACGAGATCCAACGCAACGTGATCGCCGCCCAGCTGGTGGCGCGCGACCAGAAGGGAAAGAACTGACATGGCACTTCTCGACAACAAGACCGCGGTGATCACCGGCGGGGCACAGGGCATCGGGCGCGCCGTGGCGGAGAGGTTCGTGGCGGAGGGTGCCCGCGTGGTCATCGCCGATCTCGACGGCGCCGCCGCCGAGGCCACGGCCAAGGAGCTGGGCCCCGACGTCGCCACCGGTGTGGCCTGCGACGTGGTCAGCGGTGAGGACGTCGAGCGTGCGCTGGAGACCGCGGTCGCGACGTACGGCTCGCTCGACGTCGTCGTCAACAACGCCGGCATCACCCGCGACGCGACGATGCGGAAGATGACCGAGGACCAGTTCGACCAGGTCATCGCGGTGCATCTCAAGGGCTGCTGGCACGGCACCCGGCTCGCCGCCGCCCGGATGCGGGAGCAGAAGTCCGGCGCGATCGTGAACATCTCCTCGATCTCCGGCAAGGTCGGCATGGTCGGGCAGACCAACTACTCGGCGGCGAAGGCCGGCATCGTCGGCCTGACCAAGGCCGCGGCCAAGGAGATGGCCCACCACGGGGTGCGGGTCAACGCGATCCAGCCTGGGCTGATCCGCTCCGCGATGACCGAGGCGATGCCGCAGCGGATCTGGGACGAGAAGATGGCCGAGATCCCGATGGGCCGCGCCGGCGAGCCGGACGAGATCGCGAACGTCGCCCTCTTCTACGCCTCCCCGCTCTCCTCCTACATGACCGGCACGGTCGCCGAGGTGACCGGCGGAAGGTACATGTGACCTGGCGACCGCGGCGGATGACGTCGATCGAGACTCTCGAGACGGGTCCGGTCGCCGCCCTCGGCGCGCTCGTCGACAGCGGCGCCCCGGTGCCCGCCGCCGGGGACGTACTCCCGCCCTTGTGGCACTGGGTCGCGCTCCCGCGGTGGCCGGTGTCGTCGGTCATCGGCATCGACGGCCACCCGCGGCGCGGCGACTTCCTGCCTCCGATCGACCTGCCGCGGCGGATGTTCGCCGGCGGCGAGGTGATCTTCCACGGCGACCTCCGGGCGGGCGCCCGGGTCGTCCGCCAGTCCGACGTCGTCTTGGTCGAGGAGAAGTCGGGCCGGAGCGGCCGGTTGGCCATCGTCGAGGTACGCACCCGGCTCCTCGACGCGGACCGGGACGACCTGCTCGTGGAGGAGCGCCAGGACCTGATCTATCGCGACGCCGCACCGACGCCGACGTCGTTCCCCGACCCGGAGCCCGCCTCGGCGGTCCCACCGGCCGGTCCGCCGCTGGTCGCCGAGGTCGGCGGATGGCGCTTCGTCACCGACCCGACGCTGCTGATGCGGTTCAGCGCGGCGACCGCCAACCCGCACCGGATCCACTACGACTGGCCCTACGCCACCCGGGTCGAGGGTTATCCGGGTCTCGTCGTGCACGGCCCGCTCTCGGCCCTCGTGCTCGCCGAGGCGCTCCGACTGGCCCATCCCGACCGGGCCGTACGCCGGCTGAGGCATCGCAACACCGCTCCCCTGTTCTGTGGGGACCCCGCCCACGTCGGGATCGACGCGCCGACACCCGACATCGCCGAGGTCGCGCTGCGGCGTCCCGACGGCACCGCGCTGGCCGGCCTCACGGCCGAGCTGACCACCACCCCTGAAAGGCACCCTTCATGAATCACCCCTCCCGCGACGTGGTCATCTGCGAACCCGTCCGCACCCCGATCGGTCGCTACGGCGGCGTCTTCAAGGACCTGACCCCGGTCGACCTCGGCGTCACCGCGCTGCAGGGCCTGCTCACCCGCACCGGCATCGACCCGGAGCGGATCGACGACGTCATCCTCGGCCACTGCTACCCCAACGCCGAGGCGCCCGCGATCGGTCGCGTCGTCGGCCTCGATGCCGGGCTCCCGGTCACCGTCGGCGGCCAGCAGGTCGACCGCCGCTGCGGCTCCGGCCTCCAGGCCGTCGCCAACGCGGTCATGCAGGTGGCCTCCGGCGCCAGCGAGATCGTGGTGGCCGGTGGTGCGGAATCGATGAGCAACGTCGCCTTCTACTCGCTCGACATGCGCTGGGGTGGCGCCCGCACCGGCGTGCAGATCCACGACGGCCTCACCCGCGGCCGGCAGACGCCGGGCGGCCGGTTCCACCCGGTCCCCGGCGGCATGCTGGAGACCGCGGAGAACCTGCGCCGTGAGTACGCCATTCCCCGCGAGGAGCAGGACCGGCTCGCCGTCGGCTCCCACCAGCGCGCGGTCGCCGCCCAGCAGAGCGGCGTCTTCGCCGAGGAGATCGTGCCGGTCACGGTGCCGTCCCGGAAGGGCGACGTGGTCGTCGACACCGACGAGCACCCTCGTGCCGACACCACGCTGGAGTCGCTCGCGAAGCTGCGGCCGATCCTCGGCTCCTCCGACCCCGAGGCGACCGTCACCGCCGGCAACGCCAGCGGCCAGAACGACGCCGCCGCGATGTGCCTGGTCACCACCGCCGAGGTCGCCGAGCAGCTCGGCCTGCGGCCGCTGGTCCGGCTGGTGTCCTGGGCCGCCGCCGGCGTACGTCCTGATGTGATGGGCATCGGCCCGGTCCCCGCCACCGAGGCAGCCCTGGCGAAGGCCGGCCTGACCTTGGCCGACATGGACGTCATCGAGCTCAACGAGGCCTTCGCCGCCCAGGCGCTCGCGGTGATGCGCGAGTGGAAGTTCACCGACGAGGACCTCCAGCGCACCAACGTCCACGGGTCCGGTATCTCGCTGGGTCACCCCGTCGGCGCCACCGGCGTACGCATGCTCGGCACGCTCGCCCGCGAGCTGCACCGCCGCGAGGCCCGCTACGGCCTCGAGACAATGTGCATCGGCGGTGGCCAGGGCATGGCCGCGGTCTTCGAGCGGGTGGTCTGATGCGTACGTTCGAATCCGTCGAGGCGATCGAGGCCGCCGTCGGCGAGGATCTCGGCACCACCGACTGGGTGCAGATCGCGCAGGAGCGGGTGGACCGCTTCGCGGAGCTCACCGGCGACCGCCAGTGGATCCACGTCGACGTCGAGCGCGCCACGGCGTCGTCGTTCGGCAGCACCATCGCGCACGGCTACCTCACCCTGTCGATGCTGCCCGGCTTCGCAGGCGAGCTCTACACGATCGAGGCCGGCTCCGCCCGGCTCAACTACGGCCTCGAGAAGGTGCGGTTCCCCGCTCCGGTCGAGGTCGGCTCGAAGATCCGGGCCACGCCGCGGATCAAGGAGGTCCGCCCGGTCTCGGCCGGGACCCAGGTGGTCGTCTCCTGGACCGTCGAGGCCGAGGGGGCCGAGCGACCGGTCTGTGTCGCGGAGAGCATCACGCTGGTCCTTCCCTGACGTCCCCCGAGTGCCGCCGACCCGCCCTCCGGCCGGTCGGCGGCTTCGTCATGCCCGGTCCACCATTAAGCGCAGGACGGGTATCAATGCCATCCATATTTGGTGTTGGACGTGCAATGGCGCGGGTTCTTAGTGTGAACGCGGTCACACAGCATTCCGGTGCGTGACGACACACAACCCCCGGAGGAGCAGTCCCCATGACCCAGTCAACGCGCGTCCCCGACGAACGGATGGCCCGCAAGGCGGGCATCGCCGCCTTCGTCGGCACCACGATCGAGTGGTACGACTTCTACATCTACGGCACCGCGTCCGCGCTGGTCTTCGGGCCGCTGTTCTTCAGCAACGCCGAGCCCGCCGTCGCGACCCTGCTCTCCTTCGCGACCTTCGCCGTCGGGTTCCTCACCCGGCCGCTCGGCGGGGTGGTCTTCGGCCACCTCGGCGACCGGATCGGCCGCAAGCGCTCGCTGATCCTGACCCTGCTGCTGATGGGTGTCACCACCGTCGGCGTGGGCCTGCTGCCGACGCACGCGGCCATCGGCGCCGCCGCACCGGTGCTGCTGATCATCCTCCGGCTGCTGCAGGGCCTGGCCGTCGGTGGCGAGTGGGGCGGCGCGGTGCTGATCGCGACCGAGCACACCCGCGCCGACCGCGGCTTCCTCTTCGGCGCCTTCGCCCAGCAGGGCTCCCCCGCCGGCCGGATCCTGGCCACCCTCAGCTTCCTCGCCGTGACCGGCCTGCTCCCCGACGACGCCCTGCTCGAGTGGGCCTGGCGGCTGCCGTTCCTGGCCTCCGCCGCGCTGGTCGTGGTCGGGCTCGTGATCAGGCTCAGCCTGGAGGAGTCCCCGGCGATGAAGGAGCTCCACGAGCGCAACGAGGTCGTACGCGTCCCGGTGGTCGAGCTGTTCCGCACCAACTCCCGCGAGCTGACCCTCGGCGTCTTCGGCATCCTGTGCGTCTTCGTGGTCGTCTACGCCCGCGACACCTTCGCGCTCGCCTGGGCGACCACCCACCTCGGCTTCGAGAAGGACTCCTTCCTCACCATCATCCTGATCGCCAGCGTCGTGCAGTTCTTCGTGCAGCCGTTCGGCGCGATCCTCGCCACCCGCTGGAACCCGCGCACCCTGGTCACCGTCCTGCTCGCCCTAGAGATCCCCGCTCTCGCGCTCATGTTCGTGCTGATGGGCACCGGCAACTGGACCCTCGCGATGCTCGGTGCGGTGATGGCCACGATCCCCGACGTGATGTTCTACGCCGTCATGGCCGGCATGCTCGCCCAGGCCTTCCCGGCCCGGGTCCGCTACACCGGCATCTCGGTGACGTACGGCCTCTCCGGGGCCCTGTGCGGGACCACGCCGATGATCCTGCAGTGGCTCCTGGACACCTCCGGCAGCATCGTGGTGCCGGTTGCCTTCGGTGTGGTGACCACGGTGATCTCCCTGGTCTGCTCCCGGGCGCTGCTCGGCCGTGGTGCCGCAGAGTCGGAGGGCGCCGAGGACGCGGCGAGCGTTCCCGCCACCCGCTGAGCGCGGCGTTCTCAGCGGAGATCGACCGGGCCCTCGCCGACCGCGAGGGCCCGGTCGATGTCATCGGGCCACCCCCGGCGCGACCGTTCGGCAGTTACCCGATCTTCGGCATGCGCAGGTACCCCAGGCGGGATAACGATCGGATAACGAGGAACGAGCGTCGAGCCCCCAGACGACGCCCTCCCACCTCTGGAGCAACCATCCGTCCAGGCCGCAGCCGCACGCGCCGACGGGAGCCCGCATCTGAGAAGCGGGCCCACCATCCCACGTAGACAGCGACCGCGAGGTCTCTGAAAGGGGACACGCCATGCGCTCGATACCGAGCCCGCTCATGCCTCGCGCCCGTAAGCCGAGGTTCTTCAAGAAGTTGGCGGCGCTGTGCGCCACCGCCCTCGTCGTCACGACACTGGTCTCCTCCGGCGCCTCGGCTTCCCATCCCGAGGCCAGCCTCGCCGGCAGCAACTTCGAGATCGACGTCGACGCCAACCTCAAGGTCGACGACCCATCGCCTTCCACCGACTGGGCGGGCGTCAACGAGATCCGCGCGACCGACAAGGTCAACGGCACCGGAGACAACTCCTACGCCGGCGGCGTCAAGGAGGACACCTCGTGTCCGAGCGAGGTGACCGACTCGATCCCGCCGAACAAGAGCGACCTGCTGAGCTTCCACGTCTACCGGGAGGCCGGCACCGGGTCACACCCCGGATTCCTGAACCTCGCCTGGAGCCGCGTCAGCGACCCGAGCGGCACCACGTTGATGGACTTCGAGTTCAACCAGTCCAGCACCAAGTGCGCCTCCGGCCCCAACGTCGTCCGCACCGCCGGTGACCTGCTCATCGAGTACGCCATCGACCAAGGTGGCTCCCGGGCCGACATCACCGCTCGCCGGTGGACCGGCTCCGCCTGGGGTCCCACGACCGACCTGGACGTGCCCTCCGCCACGTGCGGCGGTGCTCCCTGCGCGGCCGGCACGATCAACTCCTCGACCATCCCGGCCGCCGACTCCGACGGGCTGATCACCTCCGGGTCGAAGCAGGCACGGACCTTCGGTGAGGCGCAGATCGACCTGCGGCTCATGTTCCAGCCCGACAAGTGCGCCTCGTTCGGCAGCGCCATGCTGAAGAGCCGCTCCTCGGACTCCTTCACCTCACAGCTGAAGGACTTCGTGGCACCGGTCGGGATCAACCTGCAGAACTGCGGCCAGGTCATCATCCGCAAGCAGACGCAGCCGCACGAGGACCCGAACTCGACCGACTTCGGCTACACGAAGTCGTTCAGCACCGATCCCAGCTCGGCGAACACGTTCACGCTCAGGGACGACGGGGTCAAGGACTACGGCAAGACCGTTCTCTTCGGCAGCGGCTACACGGTCGTCGAGGACGTGATCCCGACGAACTGGGCCTTCGTCAGTGTGAACTGCGACGCCAGTACCGGGGTCACGCCGAGCATCGACGGCGCGACCGTGACCTTCGCGATCGACAGCGACGCCGACGTACTCGACTGCACCTACACCAACCGGCTCCAGCTCGGAGCGCTGAAGATCCTGAAGAACAGCACCAAGGACGGAGCGGTCGCCAACGCCGGCGCGGTCTTCACCTACGACGGCACCAGCGTGACCGACAACGGCACCGGTGACGAGGATCCCGACATCGGCGAGGTCTGCGTCTCCGGCCTCGCGCTCGGCGACTACGACGTCACCGAGACGTCGCCGCCGCCCGGCTACGCCGACGCCCCCGGCGGTGCGCAGACCGTCACCGTGGTCACCGGCACCAACTGCACCGACAACCAGCCGGCCGGTGCGGCGGTCGCGACGTTCACCAACGCGCCGCTCGCCGACATCCAGGTCAACTTCCGTGACGGCGGCTCCGGCGAGACCAGCCTGACGTCGCTGACCTGCGAGAACACCGGCACCACGCCGGACACCGGCACAGCAAGCGGCTGGGACGACACGGTCACCCACGAAGGCATCGCGATCGACCCGTCGCCGCGGACGATCACCTGCACCATCGTGATCGATCCCTGATCCCTCACATCACCCCAGCCGCGGGGGCCGCCCGGTTCACCGGGCGGTCCCCGTCGGCATGGTTGCGGCGCGGCCGCAACATGCTCGAAACCGAGGGCGGCTAGCGTGCAGGCATGACGCGGGCGATCGTGGAGCAGTCGCGGGTGATCCACGGCTACAGGCGGGCCTACCGCATCGGCGGAGAGGGCTCCGCGATCTTGTTCATCCACGGGATCGGCGACAGCTCACGGACGTGGGACGAGGTGCTGCCCCTGTTCGCCCAGAACCACCTCGTCATCGCCCCCGACCTCCTCGGGCACGGTGACTCCGACAAGCCGCGCGCCGACTACTCGATCGGCGGGTTCGCCAACGGCATGCGCGACCTCCTGGCCGTGCTGGACGTGGAGCGGGTCACCCTGGTCGGCCACTCGCTGGGCGGAGGCGTCGCGATGCAGCTCGCCTACCAGTACCCCCATCTGGTCGAGCGGATCGTGCTGGTCTCCAACGGCGGCTCCGGGCGGGGTGTCTCGGCCTGGCTGCGCCTCGCGAGCCTGCCGCTTGCGCCGGAGCTGCTCACGCTGTTGCGGCTGCCGTTCTCACGGACCGGGTTCTCCGCCTCCCTCGCTCTGCTCCGCCGCCTGGATCACGACCTCGGCGTCGACGCCACCGACCTGGCCCGGATCTTCGACGCACTGCCCGACGCCCGCTCCCGCCAGGCCTTCGCCCGGACGCTGCGCGCGGTCGTCGACTGGCACGGCCAGGTCGTCACGATGCTCGACCGCAGCTACCTGGTCGAGGACATCCCCACGCTGATGGTCTGGGGCGACCGCGACGGAGTCGTCCCCTTCCGACATGCCGGGCAGGCGCGGCTGGCGATGCCGTACGCATCCCTCGACGTGTTCCACGGCGCCGGCCACTTCCCGTTCCGGTCCGACCCCGGGCGCTTCGTGATGACCGTGGAGCAGTTCATACGCAGCACCGCACCCGCCACATGGGACCACGATGCGTGGCAGAAGCGCCTGCGCACGGGACCGGAGCCGGAACCCGATGCGTCACGGCATCGAACGATGCCGTGACGATCTTGGACGTGTGTCGCGATCGCTACCTAGCCTCGTGAGGGTCATCCGAACGACAGGAGAACCCGTGAACCGCCGCATCCTCCAGGTAGGACCGCTCAAGCCGTCGCTGGCCGCCACGCTCACCGACCGCTACGACGCCCTGGTGCTGCCCGAGGACGACACCCGGGCCGCGTTCCTCGACGAGCACGGCCCCTCGATCGGTGCCGCGGTGACCACCGGGCGCACCGGCGTACCGGCCGACCTGATGGCGCAGCTGCCCGCGCTCGGCGCCGTCATCAACTTCGGGGTCGGCTACGACACCACCGACGTCGAGGCCGCGGCCGCGCGCGGCGTGCTGGTCGCCAACACCCCGGACGTGCTGACCGACTGCGTGGCCGACACCGCGATCGGTCTCGCCATCGACACCCTGCGCCGGCTCAGCGCCGCCGACCGGTTCGTACGCCGCGGCGACTGGCCGCAGGTCGTCACCTATCCGCTGGCTCGAAAGGTCTCGGGCAAGCGGGTCGGCATCCTCGGCCTGGGCCGGATCGGCCGGGCGATCGCGACCCGTTTCGAGGCGTTCGGCTGCCCGGTCTCCTACCACTCCCGCCACGAGGTGCCCGGCTCTCCCTACCCCTACGCCGCCTCCCCCGCCGAGCTCGCCGCCGACGTCGACATCCTGGTGCTCGCCACCTCCGGCGGCAGCGGTACGCAGCACCTCGTCGACCGTTCGGTGCTCGAGGCGCTCGGGCCCGAGGGCTACCTCGTCAACATCGCGCGCGGCTCGGTGGTGGACCAGGACGCGCTGGTCGAGCTGCTGCTCGAGGGCGGCATCGCCGGTGCCGGGCTGGATGTCTTCGCCGACGAGCCCACGGTGCCCGCGGAGCTGATGAGCCTGGACAACGTGGTGCTCCTCCCCCACCTGGCCAGCGGCACCGTCGAGACGCGTGCCGCCATGGAGCAGCTGACCCTGGACAACCTCGACCGCTGGCTCGCCGAGGGGACCGTCCTCACTCCGGTGCCGGAGGTGTCGCCTCGGGGTGCAGCGCGATCTCGGTGACCCGGTTGCCGTTCCGGGCGGCCACCTCCAGGGTGACGCCCGGAAGAGCCAGCACCTCGCCGACCTGCGGGATGTGGCCCAGCCGCGAGATGAGGTAGCCCGCGACCGTCTCGTAGCCGCCGTCTTCGAGCTCGATGCCGGTGGTGTCCGCGAAGTCCTCGATGGTCATCGCTCCGTCGACCCGGGACAGGTCGCCGTAGTCACGGATGCGCGCCTCGCCGTGGTCGTACTCGTCCTGGATGTCGCCGATCATCTCCTCGACGAGGTCCTCCAGGGTCACGATGCCGTCGGTGCCGCCGTACTCGTCGACGACCATCGCCAGGTGGGTGCCACCCTCGCGCATGGTCGCGATCGACGGGATCACCCGCTTGCTCCCGGGCAGGGCGAGCACCGGACGGCAGACGTCGCGGATCGTGCGCTGGTCGGTCGCGTCGACACCGAGCAGGTCGCGTACGTGCAGGAACCCGAGGATGTCGTCGAAGCCCTCACCGGTGACCGGGTAGCGGGAGTAGGGCAGGTCGCGGACCGCCTCGGCTGCCTCGGGAAGCGGCATCGAGGACGGCATGAAGGTGACGTCGCCGCGTGGGCGCATCACCTCCTTCAACGTCGTCTCGGTGGTGGCGAAGACGTCACGGAGGATCCGGCGCTCGTCCTCCTCGAGGTCCCGGTTGGTCGAGACCATCTCGCGCAGCTCCTCCTCCGAGACCTCCTCGGCCGAGGCCTTGGGGTCACCCCCGAGCAGGCGTACGACGGCGTCGGTGGAGACCGACAGCAGCCAGATCACCGGTCGCATCACGCTGGCGAACCGGTCCAGCACGGGCGCGACGGCCAGCGAGATGCCGGCGGCCTTCTGCAGCGCCAGCCGCTTGGGCACCAGCTCGCCCAGCACCAGGGAGAGGTAGGCGATGAACAGGGTCAGCACGATCAGCGCCGTGGTCTCGGCGAGCGCCTCCCCCATGCCGAGGCGCTCGAGGTAGGGCGCGACGTCCGGAGCGATCGTCGAGCCGCCGTAGGCCGCGGAGAGGAAGCCCGCGACGGTGACACCGATCTGCACCGCGGCCAGGAAGCGGTTGGGGTTGCGCGCGACCTCTGCCACCCTCGCTCCACGAGACCCCTGCCTCTCCATCGCCGCCAGCTGGCTCTCCCGCAGGGACACGAGCGCCAGCTCGGTCGCGGCGAAGACGCCGCCGACCAGCACGAAGACCAGCACCAGCCCGAGCGCGAGGAATGTCTGGCTGTCCATCAGGCCCGCTCACCCCTCGTGTCGAACGCGGGTGAGCGGTAGGAACTTCGAGGCCTCTTCACGAGTACGAATCTACAGCCTCGTGGCGCGTCAGCCCGACTCCGCTCCGGCGCCCTCGAGGCGAACCACGACCCCCTTCGACGTCGGGGTGTTGCTGCCCTCCGCGACGCTGTCGAGCGGCACCAGGACGTTCGTCTCCGGATAGTACGAAGCCGCCGACCCCCGGCTCGCCGGATAGGCGACCAGGGTGAACCCTGGTGCCCGCCGCTCCACCCCGTCCTCCCACACGCTGACGATGTCGACACGGTCACCGTCGGCGAGACCCAGCTCGGCGATGTCGGCCGGGTTGACCATGACGATGCGACGCGCGTGATGGATGCCGCGGTAGCGGTCGTCCATCGCGTACGGGATCGTGTTCCACTGGTCGTGGGAGCGCAGCGTCTGCAGGATCAGATGACCCGGCGGGGCCTCCAGCCAGGTCAGGTCGTTGCGCGTGAAGACGGCCTTGCCGCTGGGGGTGCGGTAGACCCCGGAGTTGACCGGGTTCGGTAGCACGAAGCCCTTCGGGTCCTTGATCCGCTCGTTGAAGTCCTCGAAGCCCGGCACCACCCGGGCGATCCGGTCGCGGACCCGGGCGTAGTCGGCCTCGAAGTCCGCCCAGCGGATGCCGTGACGGTCACCGATCGTGGCCTTCGCCAGACGCGAGACGATCGCGACCTCGCTCAGCAGGCTCTCCGAGGCCGGCGGGAGCTTGCCCCGCGTCGCGTGCACGGCGCTCATCGAGTCCTCGACGGTGACGAACTGCTCGCCGCTGGCCTGGACGTCGATGTCGCTGCGGCCCAGCGTGGGCAGGATCAGGGCGGTCTCGCCGACCACCGTGTGGGAGCGGTTGAGCTTGGTGGAGACCTGGACCGTCAGCCGGCACTTCCTCAGCGCGGCCTCGGCGACGTCGCTGTCGGAGATCGCCCGCACGAAGTTGCCGGCGACGCCCATGAAGACCTTCGCCCTCCCGTCCCGCATCGCGCGGACACCGTCGACCGAGTCGTACCCGTGCCTGCGCGGCGGGTTGAACCCGAACTCGGCGCCCAGCGCGTCGAGGAAGGAGTCGGGCATCTTCTCCCAGATGCCCATCGTCCGGTCGCCCTGCACGTTCGAGTGACCGCGGACCGGGCAGACCCCCGCCCCGGGCTTGCCGATGTTGCCGCGCAGCATGAGGAAGTTGACCACCTCACGGATCGTCGGCACCCCGTGCTTGTGCTGGGTCAGCCCCATCGCCCAGCAGACGATGACCGAGCGGCTGGCCAGCACCTGCTCGTGGACCGCCTCGATCTCCTCCCGGGTCAGACCGGTGGCCTCGAGCGCCTCCTTCCAGGTGATGGTGCGGGCGTGCTCGGCGAAGGCGTAGAACCCGGTCGTGTACTCCGCGATGTACTCCCAGTCGAGCACGCCGCCGCCGGCCTCCTGGTCGGTCTCGAGCAGACGACGGTTGAGCATCTGGAACAGCGCGAGGTCACCGCCCGGGCGGATCTGCAGGAACTGGTCCGCGATCTCGGTGCCGCGGCCGACCACGCCGCGAGCCTTCTGCGGGTTCTTGAACCGCATCAGGCCCGCCTCGGGCAGCGTGTTCACCGCGATCACCCTGCCACCGCGCTGCTTGGTCTCCTCCAGCGCCGACAACATCCGCGGATGGTTCGTGCCCGGGTTCTGCCCGACCACGAACACCAGGTCCGCGTTGTAGATGTCCTCGAGCTGGACGCTGCCCTTGCCGATCCCGAGCGTCTCGTTCAGCGCCGAACCGCTCGACTCGTGGCACATGTTCGAGCAGTCCGGCAGGTTGTTGGTGCCGTACACCCGGGCGAAGAGCTGCAGCAGGAAGGCGGCCTCGTTGTTGAGCCTGCCCGAGACGTAGAACATCGCCTCGTCGGGAGAGTCCAGGCCGTTGAGCTCCGCACCGATGGTGCGGAACGCGTCCTCCCAGCTGATCGGCTCGTAGTGGGTCGCCCCGGGCCGCTTGACCATCGGCTCGGTCAGCCGGCCCTGCTGGTTGAGCCAGTAGTCCGACCTCCCGTCGAGCTCCTCGACCGAGTGCCGCGCGAAGAACTCGCGCGTCACCCGGCGCGAGGTCGCCTCGTCCGCGATGTGCTTGGCACCGTTCTCGCAGTACTCGTTCTTGTGCCGGTGCCCGGGCTCCGGCCAGGCGCAGCCCGGGCAGTCCATCCCGCCGGCCTGGTTGAGGTTCAGCAACGTCAACGCCGTACGCCGCACCGACGTCTGCGTCAGCGAGTACTCGATCGCCTTCCGCACCGCCGGCACTCCGGCGGCCCACGTCTTCGGCTCGGTGACGCTGAGCGCGTCCACCGCATCTTCCACGGAGTACGCGCCGTCCGCGTCTCGCTTCACCACAACCGCTCCTTCGGGGACTCGTGCTAACCGGCCGACCTGGGCAGCTCGGCCTCCTCGCCGGCCTCGTCGACCAGCTCGTCGAGCTCGTCGTCGAGCTCGTCGTTCAGCTCGTCGTTCAGCTCGTCGGCGGGCGCATCGGGATCGCGGGAGACCCTGATGACGAAGTCGTCACCGTGCTCCGAGACCCCGTAGACGACCGCCTGCTCGACGGCCCGGGAGGCGTACTGGGCCCGCACGACCAGCGGGTCCTCACGGAGGTCCTTCACCAGCGAGACGCACAGCGCGATCATGACCAGCACGAACGGCACGGCCGCGACGATCGTGATGGTCTGCAGCCCGCTCAGCGCGTCGGAGCCGCCGACCAGGAGCATCACCGCGGCGACCGCACCGGTGGCGACGCCCCAGAAGATCACCGTCGGCTTCCCCGGCTCGATGGAGCCGCGCTCGGAGAGCGTGGCCATGACGATCGATGCGGCGTCCGCGCCGGAGACGAAGAAGAGCGCGACCAGGATCATGACCACCACGCTCGCGACCGTGGCGAGCGGGAAGGACTCGAGGGTGGTGAACAGCTGGGTCTCCACGCCACCCGCACCGGCGATGTCGACACCGTCCAGCTGCAGGTCGATCGCCGCACCACCGAAGACGGCGAACCAGGCGAGGCTCACCAGCGAGGGGACGAGGAGCACCCCGGTCACGAACTGGCGGATGGTCCGGCCACGCGAGATCCGCGCGATGAACATGCCCACGAAGGGAGTCCAGGAGAGCCACCAGGCCCAGTAGAAGACCGTCCAGCTCGACAGCCACGAGGCCGTCTCGGAGCCCTCGGCCGACGTACGCGCCGACATCATCGCGACCTCCTGGAAGTAGCTGCCGACGGTCGTCGGGACCAGGCTGAGGATGAAGACGGTCGGGCCGGCCACGAAGACGAACAGGGCGAGCCCGACGGCGAGCACCATGTTGATGTTGGAGAGCCACTGGATTCCCTTGGCCACACCCGAGACCGCCGAGAAGACGAAACCGATTGTCAGCACGGCGATGATCGCGACCAGGATGCCGTTGCCGGTCCGGCCGAGACCGCCGACGATCTCGAGCCCGCTGCGGATCTGGAGCGCGCCCAGGCCCAGCGACGCGGCCGACCCGAAGAGCGTCGCGAAGATCGCGAGCATGTCGATGACCTTGCCACCGGCACCGTGCGCATGACGGCCGAGGATGGGCTCGAAGACCGAGCTGATGAGCAGGCCGCGACCCTTGCGGAAGACGCTGTAGGCGATCGCGAGCCCCACCAGGGCGTAGATCGCCCAGGGGTGGATCCCCCAGTGGAAGAGGGTCGTGGCCATGGCCGTCTGGATCTTCTCCGACTGGCCGTCGCCGACCGAGCCCGGAGGAGGTGAGATGTAGTGGCTGATCGGCTCGCTGACGCCGTAGAAGATCAGGCCGATACCCATGCCGGCGCTGAACATCATCGTGACCCACGAGACCGTACGGAACTCGGGCTCCTCACCGTCCCGGCCGAGCGGGATGTTGCCGAACTTGCCGAACGCCAGCCACAGCACGAACCCGACGAACGTCGAGGCCGCGGTGACGAACAGCCACCCGAGGTTGGCCATCACCCAGGACAGCGACTTCCCCGACACCGTCGCCAGGGAGTCGGTGCTGACGAAGCCCCAGGCCAGGAAGCCGATCGCGATGACCGCGGTCACGCCGAAGACGACGCGGTCGAGTCCCCCGGCGTTCTTGGCGGGTTCCTCGGGTGGACAGTCGAGGGCCGGGTGGGTGGCCCCGTTCTGGCCGAGGGACTTGTGGCGCGGGGATACAACCGGCGAAAGGTCTCCGCCGTCTGCAGATGATCTCATGACGCACTCCGATCGAGAGCTCTTGGGATGAGCAGCATCTGGTGGTGCCAACGAGGCTCCGGGTGGCGGCACTTCAGTGGGGCGCTACGCGGTCAGACGCTGATATACTAGTCACCTTATATGTGATGCATCACACAGGCAAGGATCAGATCTCGACGACGAGCTCGAGCTCGACCGGCGAGTCCATAGGCAGCACCGAGACGCCGACCGCGGAGCGCGCATGCCGCCCCGCGTCGCCGAAAACGCTGCCGAGAAGCTCCGAGGCACCATGGGCCACCAGAGCCTGGTCGGTGAAGAGCGGGCCGGAGGCGACGTACGCCACGACCTTGACGACGCGCTTCACCTGCCCGAGATCGCCGACCTCGGACTTGATCGCGGCCAGCGCGTTGAGCGCGCACCATTGCGCACACGCCTGGCCATCGGCGAGACCGAGAGTGTCCCCCACCCTCCCGCGGGCGATCAGCTCTCCATCGCGGATCGGCAGCTGCCCCGAGGTGAAGACGAGCCTCCCCGCGCGGACCGCCGGCACATGGGTCACGACGGGCGGCGCGGTCTCGGCGACCGTCAGACCGAGGTCGAGCAGCGCGGCGTCCGGACCGAGCACGGCAGCACTCGACCTCCGGGGGCTCAACAGCCGCAGAACCCTGCTCCCTCGATCCGACATGGCCGGGATACTAACACTGATATACTAGTTGTCGATAGGTTGACTTTCAGGAAGCGAACGCATGACCCAGGCGATGGCATCGACCGCCGCGGACCTGTTCGCCGAGATGGCGAGCACCCGTCCGCGCTGCTTCTGGCTGGACGCCGGCCCCGGGGACGGGGCCGTCCACCGGCCGATCATGGGCGCTCTGCGCGACGACGACGTCTCGCTCACCTACGACGCCGCTCGGCGCGAGGTGCACCGGCACGCCGACGGAGAGACCCGTCTGGTCGGCACTGACGTCTTCACCGTCCTCGAGGACGAGCTCGCCCGCACGCCACCGGACGAGATCTGGGTGGGCTACCTCGGCTACGCATGTCGCCCGGACCTCCCGGCTCGGGCACCCCGGGCAGGACAGCCTGCGATGCCCGACGCGATCTGGATGCGTACGCGGCACACCACCACGGTCGGCCCGCCGGCGTCGCAGGCCGCCGGCCCGGCGCGACACCGGGCGGCGCGACACCGGGCGGCGCGACACCAGGCGGCGCGACACCAGGCGGTGCGGCCCGCCGGCGAGACCCCGGACCCCTACACGCGAGCCTTCGACGCGGTGCAGCGAGAGCTGCGGGCCGGCAACACGTACGAGGTGAACCTGACCCACCGGATCCAGGTGCAGGACGATCTCGACCCCGCCGTCGGGTACCTGCGCCTGCGTGAGCTCAACCCCGCCCCCTACGCCGGCTTCATCCAGCACCACGGTTTCCGGCTGCTCAGCTCCTCACCCGAGCGTTACGCCACGATCGACCGCGACCGGACGATCGAGACGCGGCCGATCAAGGGCACCACGCCACGCGGGAAGAGCGCCGCCGAGGACGACGAGCTGCGCCGCGACCTCGCCTCGAACCCCAGGTTCCGCGCCGAGAACCTGATGATCGTCGACCTCCTGCGCAACGACCTGGCGATGGTGTGCGAACCCGGCTCGGTGACGGTCCCCTCGCTGATGGCGGTCGAGTCGTACTCATCGGTCCACCAGCTCGTCACGACCGTGCGCGGCCGGCTGCGTGACGACGTCACCGGCATCGGGGCGCTGCGCGCCCTCTTCCCCGCCGGTTCGATGACCGGCGCACCGAAGCTCCGCACCATGGAGATCATCGGACGCGTCGAGACCACCGCCCGCGGCGTGTACTCCGGCGCCTTCGGATGGATCGCGCCCGACGGCCGGGCCGATCTCGGCGTCGTCATCCGGAGCCTCACCACCACCGGCGACGGCGCCTGGGAGCTCGGCACCGGAGGCGGGATCACCGTCCACTCGACCCCCGCGGAGGAGTACGCCGAAACCGGCTGGAAGGCCGAGCGGCTGCTCCAGGTGTTCGCCCCGCCGCTACCAGAAGACTGATGTATCAGACTAGGATGGTAAAAACGCACAGGCCGGAACGGACAAGTGGGGCACGACTCAATGACGGTTGACGAGATCCTGGCATCAACGGCGAACCCGCCCGCCACCTCACTAGCCGAGCAGGCCTATCTCTACATCCGCGATCGCCTGGTGATGCTCGACATCCGTCCGGGGGCACCGATCAACGACGGCCAGATCGCGGCGGCCATCGGCATGGGCCGCACCCCGGTCCGCGAGGCGATCAAACGCCTCGAGGCCGACCACCTGGTCCACTCCTTCCCCCGCCGGGGCACCTTCGCGACGACCATCGACGCGACCGAGCTCAGCGCGATCGCCGAGATCCGGCGCCAGCTCGCGCCCTTCGCGTCCCGCGCCGCCGCCGAGCGCGCCACGCCCCAGCAACGGGAGCAGATGCGCGACCTCGCGGCCCAGATCGGCAAGGGCAAGCTGGGCGACGGCGACCGCACCGCACTGATGCAGGTCGACAAGGCCGCCCACAGCCTGATCTACCGGTCCAGCGGCAACCCGCACCTCGAGGACATCCTGATCAGGTACGACAACCTCGCCATCAGGATCTGGTGGATGGTGATCGACCGGCTTCCCGATCTGGCCCACCACGTCGTCGAGCAGGCTCAGCTCCTCACCGTCGTGGCCGACGGCGACGCCGACCGGGCCGAGAAGCTCACCCTCGAGCACATCGGCAGCTTCGAGCGCGAGATCCGCCAGGTCCTCTGACGGCCCGGTGGCTGCCGGATCGGGTCGCCGACCCGACAGCCACCGGCGCTGCTCCGCTTCAGCAGTCCAGCTGGATGTCGCCCAGCGGCTTGGAGCAGCAGATCAGCACCTTCTGGTTGGCGACCTCCTTAGGCCGGATGCCGCCGTTGTGCTTCATGTCGACCTCACCGGAGAGCATCGACACCTTGCAGGTGCCGCACATGCCCTGGCCGCAGGCGGACATCGGACGCATGCCGGCGGCGATCGCCGCCTCCAGGATGGTCTCGTCCGGTCCACAGGTGATCATCTTGCCGCTGCGCGCGAACTCGATCGAGAACCCGGCAGCAGCCTCCTCCTCGGAGCCCTGCTCGATCGGCGGCGCGGCCGTCGGAGCAGGCACCTGCGGAGCGCCGAAGTCGAAGCTCTCCTCGTGGTACTTGTCCATGTCGTAGTCGAGCTCTTCGAGCAGCGACTTCGCCGAGGCCATGTAGCCCGCCGGACCGCAGATGAACGTCTCGCGCTCGTTGAGGTCAGGGGCCAGGATCTCGAGAACCGGCTTGGAGATGCGTCCCTGCAGCCCCATCCAGCGCTCCGTGGGGGCGTCACCCTCACAGATCTCCACCACCCGCAGGTTCGGCATCAGCCGCGCCATCGCCTCGAGCTCACCTCGGTAGATGATGTCGGCCGGCGTACGAGCGCTGTGGACGAAGAGGATGTCCGCCTCGGACCCGAGGTCGTAGAGCGTCCTCGTCATCGACAGCACCGGGGTGATGCCGCTCCCGGCCGAGAGGAAGAGGTACTTCGGCGCGTCCTCCTCCGGCAGGACGAACGCACCCGCCGGGGCGTGCATCGAGATCCAGTTGCCGGGCTCGAGGTTGTCGTGGAGCCAGTTCGACACCACACCGTCGGGGACCCGCTTGACCGTGATGGCCAGCCGGTCGGGCCGGGTCGGCGGCGAGGCGATCGTGTAGCAGCGCGTCATCAGCTCGCCGTCGATCTCGACCCGGATGGTGATGAACTGGCCCGCCTCGAAGTCGAAGGGACGGCGCTCGGGGGTCGTGAAGACGAAGGTCTTCACGTCATGGGTGACCGCCAGGACCTGGCTGCACACCAGGTCCATCACGTCGCTCTCGGCCCAACAGGGCTCCAGCATCCGCCGGCTGCGTACGGGCGCCGGGCGACCGTTCTGCAGGCCGAACGAGTTGGGCTCCGACACCTCGGGGATGTCGGTCTCCATGATGGTCATGTCTCCTCCCGGACTCCGGCTAGGCGTTGGCTTGGATGCGTTGGACGTACCAGGTGACGAATGCATCGACCTCACCCTCGACCTCTGAGTACGGACCAGGTACGTAGCCCGGGTCCGTCACTCCTCGCTGGGTGCCCTCGACCAGGACCCGGTCCTGGTCGTTGGTCGCACGCCAGACGGAGGTGAGCGACTCGACCGAGTAGTCGACGCCCTCGACAGCCTCCGGGTTGACCAGCCAGGTCGTCCGGACCAGGGTCCGGTCGACGGCGAGCGGGATCACCGAGAAGACGACGGCGTGGTCACCGAGGAAGTGGAACCACGAGTTGGGCTGCATGTGCAGCGACAGGTCGCCGAACCGCGGGTCCTCGATGGACCCCATCAGCTTCGCGCAGAGCTGCTGACCGTCGGGGCCGAACGAGGCGCCGGCGCCGTCGAGCGGGAGATGGGAGATCTGGAACCCCGTCGCCTTGCCCTCCAGCTGGCAGACGTCCCCGTTCGGGAAGTCGATGACCTCGCGGGCCTTCTCCAGCTCGGCCTGCGCCTCCTGGTAGCGCTCGAAGACCTGCTGCAGGCGGGGCGGCACGTCCTCGGCCTCGTAGCGGCTGATCGGGAAGTACGCCGTGAGCAGCTCCGGGTGCGAGGCGTCGCAGTGGTGACACTCGCGGTTGTTCTCCATCACCAGCTTCCAGTTGCCCTCCTCGACGATGTCGGTCTGGTGGGCGATCTTCGCCGAGGCGAGGCCGTAGGGCTTCAGGTAGGGCTCGATGAGCTCACTGACCTCGTCGAAGTCGGCCGGCGGCTCGTCGGCCAGGCAGAGGAAGACCAGCCCGCCGACCGCGCGGACGTTGACCGGCTTCAGCCCGAACTTGCCGTACTCGAACGTGTCGGCCTGCGACTCGGCGAAGATCAGACTGCCGTCGACCCGGTAGGTCCACTGGTGGTAGGGGCACACGATGTTGCCGATCGAGCCGCAACCCGAGTCGAGCAGTCGAGACCCGCGGTGGCGGCAGACGTTCCGGAAGGCGCGGACGTTCTCGTCGTCGTCGCGGACGACGATCACGGAGTGGGGTCCCAGGTCGACGGTGACGTAGTCGCCGGGGTCCGGGATCTCCGCCTCGGCGACCGCGAAGATCCAGTGCTGACCGAAGATGAGATCGAGGTCCTGCTCGTAGATCTCCGGGCTCGTGTAGAAGGGCGCCTCGAGGCCGAAGCCGGCTGCTCGCTTGTCCGCCAGGGACGCCAGCTCCCCAGGCGTCGTTTCGATGCTCATTCGCGTCACGTTGATGTCTCCCACGCTCAAACCGGGCAGATTTCCGGGTTCAGATACGGCGGTTCACCAGGCAGTAGTTGTTTCACTCTGCACAACTACTGCGTAGCGTGAAACGATTCTGCCGCGCTGAAGAAGACGCTGTCAACGGGTCGATCTGGATTCGTCCGCAGGATTTACACGCGCTTCACGACGCACGCGAAGTGGCCCGCATGCACGAGGCATGCGGGCCACTTCGAGGTGCCGATTCGTCGCCTCGGCAGGCGCAGATCACTCGGCCTTGGGGAAGCCGTTCCGCTCCGAGATCGCAGCAGCGGCGGCGAGCACGTGCTCGGCCAGCTCGGGCACCTTCTCGGACGTGATGCGGAACGACGGGCCCGAGGCCACCACAGCAGCGATCACCCCGCCACCGAGCGAACGGATCGGCGCGGCCACTCCGGTGAGACCGATCTCGTGCTCGTCGGCCGAGTAGGCGTAGCCCAGCTTCCTGAACTCGGCGAGCTGCTCCTCGAGGAGCACCGGGTCGACCACGGTCTCCTCGGTGTAGCGCTCGAGCCCACCCTCCAGGATCCGCCGGCGATCCTCCGGCGACATGGTCGCCAGGAAGACCTTGCCGGAGGCGGTGGTGTGCAGGGGGCTGCGCTGACCCACCCAGTTGACCGAGGTGATCTCGGCGCTCCCGATCACCTGGTCGATCGTGATGGCCTCCTCACCGTCGTTGATGACGATGTTGACGGTCTCGCCGACCGCGTCGGCCAGCGCCATGCAGATGGGCCGGCTGGTGACCGAGATGTCGTGCTTGCGGGTCGCGCCGGCGGCCAGCTGGATGACGCCGTAACCGAGCTGATAGTGCCCGCGAGTCGCGTTCTGCTCCACCAGTCCGCGCGCCTCGAGCGTCGCCAGCAATCGGAAGACGGTGGACTTGTGCACCCCCAGTTCCTCCGAGATCGGGGTGACACCGACAGCCCCCCGACGGGCGAGCACCTGGAGGATGGAGATGGCGCGGTCCACTGAGTGAACGGTCGTGCTCCGTGTTTCGCTCGTGTTGCTCATGCTGAAACAGTATGCCTCCCTTGGACATTTTGCTTTCGGCCACCCACCGCCGGGCAGCCGACGCGCGCGCCCCGGGTACCGCCTCTCGAGCCTCCGAAATCGAACGGATCAGGGTCTTGATGCCGACGCCTTCGACGGTCTAGTTTGTTTCATATAGCGCTGCTGTTTCGCTATGAGAAACATCCGTGCAACCTGAGTACGCCGGACGCCCCCATCCGGGGGCAGGAAGAAGAGACGCCATGGCAGACAACAGAGTCGTCGTCTACAAGGGGCCGGGAGAGGTGGCCGTCGAGACCATCGACTACCCGAAGCTGGAGCTCCCCCAGGATGTCGTCAGCGGTCTCGGCATCAAGCGTGCGGCACCGCACGCGGTGATCCTCAAGCTCGTGACCAGCAACATCTGCGGCAGCGACCAGCACATGGTGCGCGGCCGGACGACCGCCCCGGTCGGCCAGACCCTCGGCCACGAGATCACCGGCGAGATCGTCGAGATCGGCGACGACGTCCTCTTCCACGAGGTCGGCGACATCTGCTCGGTCCCGTTCAACATCGCGTGCGGTCGTTGTCGCATGTGCAACGAGGGCAAGACCGGGATCTGTCTCAACGTGAACCCGGCGCGGGCCGGCGCGGCGTACGGCTATGTGGACATGGGCGGCTGGCTCGGTGGCCAGGCGGAGTACGTCATGGTCCCCTTCGCCGACTTCAACCTGCTGAAGTTCCCCGACCGCGACCAGGCCCTGGAGAAGATCCTCGACCTGACGATGCTCTCCGACATCTTCCCGACCGGCTACCACGGCGCCTACACCGCCGGTGTCACGACCGGGTCGACGGTGTACGTGGCGGGCGCGGGCCCGGTCGGGCTCGCCGCGGCGTACTCGGCCCAGCTGCTCGGCGCCTCGACCGTCATCGTCGGCGACATGAACGCGGACCGGCTCAAGCAGGCCGCCAGCTTCGGCTGCGAGACCGCGGACCTGTCCTCCGGTGACGCCCTGGCGGACATCATCGCGGACATCCTCGGCGAGCCGGTCGTGGACGCCGCCGTCGACGCGGTCGGCTTCGAGGCACGCGGCCACGGCCGCGACGCCGCCGAGCAGCCCGCCACCGTCCTCAACGACATCATGGACGTCGCCCGTGCCGGCGCCTCGCTCGGCATCCCCGGCCTGTACGTCACCGGCGACCCGGGCGCCGTCGACGACGCCGCCAAGCAGGGCCAGATCGGCGTCCGGCTCGGCCTGGGCTGGGCCAAGTCGCACACGTTCGTGACCGGCCAGTGCCCGGTCAAGCAGTACAACCGCCAGCTGATGAACCTGATCCTCGCGGACAAGGCCCACATCGCCGACGCCGTCAACGCGAAGACGATCAGCCTCGACGAGGCCCCGGCCGGCTACGCCGCCTTCGACCAGGGCGCGGCGACGAAGTACGTCATCGACCCGCACGGCATGGTGAGCTGACGCCACCGGAGAGCATGACGGTTCTGCCCCTGGCCACGACGGCCAGGGGCAGAACCGATTTCACAGGCCCGATTTCCAGGTCCCGCCTTTCACAGGCCCAACAGGCCGCGTGCCTCACCCACGGTGACCACGGAGCCGGTGACCAGCACCTGAGCTCCACCTTCCTCGGACAGCGCCGAGGCCGTCCGGACGGCCTCGAGGAGGGCATGGCCGAGATGCCCGATCTCCACGACCCGATCCGAACCCAGAACGGCTCGTGCGGCGGCACCGGTGTCCTGGGCCGACAGCGACCGCGGGCTGCTGTTCCGGGTGCAGATCATCGTGGTCACCACGGGCTCGAGCTCGGCGAGCATGCCGGCCAGGTCCTTGTCGCCCATCGCGGCGACCACGGCGACGGTCGGTCGGTGGCCCAGGTCGGCGAGGCCTGCTGCCAGCGCCCGGGCGCCGTCGGGGTTGTGGGCAGCGTCGAGGACCACGGCCGGTGTTCCGGGCAGCACCTCCAGCCGGCCGGGCGATCTGGCCGACCCCAGCGCCCGTCGCAGTACGTCCAGCGGGATCGCGTCCTCCAGGAGGGCCTCGACGCTCGCGATGGCGACCACCGCGTTGTACGCCTGGTGGCGCCCGTGCAGGGACAGCGGGATCTCGGGATAGTGACCCGCGAGGCCGTCGACCGAGATGACCTGGCCGCCGCCGGAGGCCCGGCGTCCGCGCAGTCCGAAGTCACGCCCCTCGACCATGAGTCTCGCCAGATGCGCGTCGGCGTGGGCCCGGAGGAGCTGCTCGACCTCGGGGGTCTGACGTGCCGTCACGGCGAAGGCACCGGGTTTGATGATCCCCGCCTTCTCGGCGGCGATGTCGAGCCTGGTCGGGCCCAGGTGGTCGACGTGGTCGAGGCCGATCGGGAGGATCGCGGCGACCTCGGCGTCGATGACGTTGGTCGCGTCCCACATGCCACCCATGCCGACCTCGACGGCAGCGACGTCGATGCCAGCGGTCGAGAACGCCTGGTAGGCCATGGCGACCGTCATCTCGAAGAACGACAGCGGTGTGGCACTCCCCCGATCCACCGCGTCGGCCGCGGGCAGGACGTCGAGGTAGGCCCGGACGAACGCGTCGGGCGGGATCAGCCCGCCGCCGATGCTGATCCGCTCCCGGATGTCGGTGAGATGGGGGCTGGTGAACCTGCCGACCGTCGAGCCCAGCTCGAGCAGGATCGCCTCCACCATCCGCGCGGTGCTCGTCTTGCCGTTGGTGCCGGTGATGTGGATCGAACGGTAGCTGCGCTGCGGCCGGCCGAGCGCGTCCGTCACCGCGCGGATGCGCTCCAGGGAGGGAGCGATCCGGGTCTCGGGCCAGCGGGCGAGGAGTCGGCGCTCCACCTCGGCGACATCGAGGTCGATCGTTGTGTCCGTCATCGGGGATCACCACCCAGGCGGGCCAGCAGGTCCCGGCGCCAGGCCTCGGTCTCGGCGACCTGGTTGAACGTGAACAGGTGCAGTCCGGAGACCGCGGCCTCGGCACCGGCCAGCTCCGGGGCGGCGCGCATGAGGAACCGCTCCGGCGAGTAGCCGCCGGGCGCGGCGATGCGCGCGAAGATCCGCTTGTTCTTGGCGAGGAACCTCGTCGACTCCCCCACACCGATCTTGGTGGCCATCGTGAGGAGCTTGGCGCGCTCGACGGGGCCGGGCAGCCCCACGATGATCGGCGTCGTGACGCCTCGAGCGCGCACGCGGCGTACCCAGTCGGTGAGGGCTCGGTCGTCGAAGGTGAGGTTGCTGACGATCTCGGTGGCGTGGTGGCGCTTGTCCCACATCGCCTGCACCAGCCGGTCGTGGATGATCGTCGGGTGATCCTCCGGGTAGCCGGCGACGCCGACGTGGCGGAACGGGTCGCCGAGGTCGACGAGGGCCTCGAGGAGCTCCAGCGCACCGGGGAACGGCCCGGGTTGCTCCGCGTCACCGGCGGGCACGAAGACCTTCTCGATGCCGGCCGCCTTCAGGCGGCCGGTGATGTCGGCGAGCTCGGCACGGCTCGAGACCATGCGTGCGGCGAGGTGGGGCACCACGTCGTAGCCGTGTCCGGCGAGCCGGATCGAGAGGTCCACGGTCCGCTCCAGGCCCTTGGCCGGGGAGGCGGTCACGGTGACGGTCCGGCCGGTGGGAAGCGCGGTGGTGACGACCTCCTCGATCGTCGCGGTCGGCAGGATCTCGTAGCGCGCGTCGAGCAGCAGGCGACGTACGACCGCGGCGGCCGAGCGGCGGCTCACCGCTCCCCCGTTCGGGCTCCGACCAGCCCGGTGGCGACCGCGGAGGTACGCAGGCGCGCAGCCACCCTGGAGGCGGCCGCGGCGCCGGAGACCGCGTGGACGCGTACGCCCCAGGCGCCTTCGGCCGCCGCGATCGCGGCGACGGCGTCCGACGCCTCGTCACGGTCGGCCGGCACGTCCGGGGAACGTCGTCCGTACGACGCGGCCTCGGCGAGGAAGCGCTTGCGGGAGGCTCCGACGAGGATCGGGAAGCCGAGATCTCGCAGCCTCGCGAGGGAGGCGAGCAGCTCCCAGGACTGGGTGGCGTTCTTCGCAAAACCCAGGCCCGGATCGAGGACGATGCGCTCAGCGCGCACTCCGGCGCGGAGTGCGGCCTCGACCCGGCCGCGGAGCTCGGTGCAGACGTCGTCGACGACCGAGTCGTAGTAGCAGAAGTCGTCCATCCGGGTGGAGTGCGCCCGCCAGTGCATGAGTACGCAGGTGACGTCCGCCTCCGCGAGGAAGGGCAGCATCTCGGGATCGGCGAGCCCGCCCGAGACGTCGTTGACGATGACCGCTCCGGCCGCGACCGCCTGCCGGGCGACCGAGGCGCGCATGGTGTCGACCGAGACCGGGAACCCGCTCCGGACCAGGCCCTCGACCACCGGGACGACGCGGGCCAGCTCCTCGGCCTCGCTGGCCCGTTGGGCGCCGGGCCGGGTGGACTCGCCGCCGACGTCGAGGATGTCGGCGCCGTCGCGGACGAGCTCGTGGCCCCGGCGTACGGCGGCGTCGACGTCGAGGAACCGGCCACCGTCCGAGAAGGAGTCGGGGGTGACGTTGATGATGCCCATCACCTGGCACCGCTGAGCGGTGTCGGTGGCCAGCTGGGTGGCAGTCATGTCAGCGCTCCGACGATCGCCTCCCTGGCAGCCAGCTGCTGCTCGGCGATCTCGACGATGTTGGTCAGCAGCATGGCGCGCGTCATCGGCCCGACCCCGCCGGTGGCGCCGGTCATCTTGCCGGCGACGACGTCGACGTTCGGGTCGACGTCGCCCAGGATGCCCTCGATGGTGCGGGTGATGCCGACGGACAGAACCGTGGCACCGGGGCTGACCCAGTCGGGCTTGACCAGGTGCGCCACGCCCGCCGCGGCGACGATGACGTCCGAGGCGCGCGCGTGGGCGGCGACGTCACGGGTCTCGATGTTGCACAGGGTGACGGTGGCGTGCTCGGTGGGTCGGGTGAGCATGAGCCCGAGCGGCCGGCCGACGGTCAGGCCGCATCCGATGACGCAGAACCGCTGGCCGGTGATCGGCACGTCATGCTGCCGCAGCAGCTCGATGATCCCGCGCGGCGTGCACGGCAACGGGGCCGGGGTGCCGAGCACCAGCTTGCCGAGGTTGGTGGGGTGGAGGCCGTCGGCATCCTTGTCCGGGTCGATGAGCTCCAGGACCCGGTGGGTGTCGACGTGCGGCGGGAGCGGCAGCTGGACGATGAAGCCGGTGCAGGCCGGATCCTCGTTGAGCTGCTGCACCGCGGCCTCGATCTCGGCCTGCGTCGCGCTCGCGGGCAGCTCGATCCGGATCGAGGCGATGCCCACCTCGGCGCAGTCGCGGTGCTTGCCCGCGACGTAGGAGTGGGAGCCGGGGTCGTCGCCGACGAGGATGGTGCCGAGACCGGGGTCGATCCCGGCCTCGTGCAGGGCCTTCACCCGCACGGTCAGCCCGGCCTTCAGCTCGGCAGCGACGCGCTTGCCGTCGATCTTTGCTGCGGTCGTCATGCGCTTCTCCTTCTCGCGAGGCCCTCAGCACTCGATGACGTTGACGGCGAGGCCTCCGCGGGAGGTCTCCTTGTACTTGATCTTCATGTCCGCCCCGGTCTCGCGCATGGTCTTGATCGCGGCGTCGAGGGACACCCGGTGGCTGCCGTCGCCGCGGGCCGCGATGCGGGCGGCGTTGATGGCCTTGTTGCTGGCGATGGCGTTGCGCTCGATGCAGGGGATCTGTACGAGACCGCCGACGGGGTCGCAGGTGAGGCCGAGGTTGTGCTCGATGCCGATCTCGGCGGCGTTCTCGACCTGCTCCGGGGTGCCGCCCAGCACCTCGCACAGCGCCCCCGCGGCCATCGCGCAGGCCGAGCCGACCTCACCCTGGCAGCCGACCTCGGCGCCGGAGATCGACGCGTTGATCTTGAACAGGATCCCGATGGCAGCGGCGGCGAGGAGGAACCTGACGATCCCGTCCTCGTCCGCGCTGGGCACGAACTTCTCGTAGTAGTGGAGCACGGCCGGGACGATGCCCGCGGCACCGTTGGTCGGGGCGGTCACGATCCGGCCACCCGAGGCGTTCTCCTCGTTGACGGCCAGGGCGAAGAGATTGACCCAGTCCATCGCCCGGAGCGGGTCGGTCTCGTCCGTGGAGGCGTGCAGGTGGGCGTACAGGCCGGGGGCACGTCGCGGGACCTTCAGCCCACCGGGCAGGGTGGGCTCGACCCGGGTGCAGCCGTTGTGCACGCACTCCTGCATGACCGACCAGATGTGCAGCAGCTCGCCGCGCACCTCGTCCTCGGTACGCCACGCGAGCTCGTTGGCCAGCATGACGTCGCTGATGCCCAGGCCTGACTCGGCACAGACCGCGAGCAGCTCGGCCCCGGTGGTGAACGGGTACGGGATCGGGGTCGAGTCCTCGACGATCCGGTCGGCGCCGGCGGCGTCCTCGTCCACGACGAACCCGCCGCCGACCGAGTAGTAGGTGCTCTCCTGAAGCACGTCCCCGGTGGCGCCGAACCCTCGGAAGATCATCCCGTTGGGGTGTGCGGGCAGCGTCCGGGTGCGGTGCATGACCACGTCGTCGGCCTCGAACTCGATGTCCCGCGCCCCCGACAGCCGCAGCCGGCGGGTGGCACGGACCTCGGCCACCCGAGCGTCCGCGTTGTCGGTGTCGACGGTCTCGGGACGGTTGCCCTCGAGACCGAGGATGACCGCCTTGTCGGAGCCGTGGCCGTGGCCGGTGGCACCGAGCGAACCGAACAGCTCCACCTGGACGCGGGCGACGGCGTCGAGCAGCGACCCCGCCTTCAGCGCATCGGTGAACTGCACCGCCGCGCGCATCGGGCCGACCGTGTGGGACGACGACGGCCCGATGCCGACGGAGAACATGTCGAAGACGCTGAGTGCCATCAGCCCGATCCCAGACGCCGGATCGAGCTTGTCGAGATCACCTTGAACTCGGCCATGGCGTCGATCAGCCAGCGACCCAGGAAGTCGGCGTACGAGGCACGCGGCAGGATCCGGTAGGAGTCGGCCTCGACCTTCCAGAGGATCACCGGGACACGTCCGATGTTGGTGACGACCGCCGTGCCCGACGCGTGGGCCCGCGGATGGAGGTCGAGCGGGCAGCCCTTCTCCAGGACGGCCCGCGCGGACGGGCCCTCGAGCCGGAGGGTGGTGCGGTTGGCCGACAGGTCGACCACCGCGGCGCCACCCTCGGAGACGCCCGCGCGCAGGTACGACACCAGGGTGGAGCCGGCCACGCTCTGCGAGATGACCAGGAACTCGTCGGGCGAGAGCCACAGGACGACCACGTCGTGGCCGGTGGCGACCTCGCCGCATCGCTCGGGCAGCTCGGCACCCAGGATCTTGGCCAGGCGCGCCCGGTCGGGCGAGCCGACCGGCACCCGCAGGCCGACCATGGTGAGGAACTGCTCCTCGCGCACCCGCACCCCGAGGGCTCCGGTGACGCCGGCGTCGACGAAGGCGCCGTGGAGGTGCTGGGCCGGGCTGACGCGCAGACCGGAGATCGTCTTGTCGAGCGGCTCGATCGTGGTCTCAACCATCGCGGCGGCTTCCTTCCGGGTCGTAGAGGACGGTTTCAGCGACGACGACGTCGACCAGTCGGTCTCCGACCGGCGCGACGAGGGTCTGGCCGATGCGGTTGCGGCCATCCTTGATGAGTGCCAGGGCGAACGAGCGCCCGAGCGCGGCACTGTGATAGCTCGAGGTCACGTGGCCGAGCATCGGCACCGGTCCGTCGGCAGGGGTGATCGGCGTACCGGCCTCGACGAGCTGCGTGCCCTCGGGCAGCCGGAAGGACTTGTCGACGGGCAGCACCGAGACGAGGTGCTTGCGGTCGGTGCGAGAGGTGTCGGCCCGGCTGTAGGAGCGCTTGCCGACGAAGTCCTTCGCCTTGGAGACGATCCACTCCATGCCGGCGTCCTGCGGGGTGACCGTGCCGTCGGTGTCCTGGCCGACGATCGGGTAGCCCTTCTCGGCCCGGAGCACGTGCATGGTCTCGGTGCCGTACGGGGTGATCGCCCATTCCTGACCGGCGGCGTGGATCTCCTTCCACACCTGCGGACCGAACCAGGTCTCGACGTTGACCTCGAAGGCGAGCTCGCCGGAGAAGGAGATCCGGCACACCCGCGCCGGGATGCCCGAGGCGAGCGTGGTCTCGCGGAACGTCATGAACGGGAACGCCTCGTTGCTGACATCGAGGTCCGGCGCGATCTTGGCGATCACCTCGCGAGACCTGGGGCCGACGACGGCGACGGTGGCCCACTGCTCGGTCACCGAGGTGAAGCTGACGTCCAGGCTCGGCCACTCGGTCTGGTGCCACTCCTCGAGCCAGTCGAGGACCTTGGCGGCGCCGCCGGTGGTCGTCGTCATGAAGTAGCGACCCTCGTCGATGCGGAGCGTGACACCGTCGTCGAACATCATCCCGTCGGGCGTGCACATGACGCCGTAGCGGGCGGAGCCGGGGGCGAGCTTCTTGAAGGCGTTGGTGTAGATCCGGTTGAGGAACTCACCGGCGTCGCTCCCCCACACCTCGATCTTGCCCAGGGTGGTCGCGTCCATCATGCCCACGGACTCGCGGACCGCGGCACACTCACGGAGCACGGCCTCGTCGAGCGACTCGCCGTCCTGCGGGTAGTACCAGGGCCGCAGCCACTGCCCCACGATCTCCATCTCGGCACCGTGCGCGACGTGCCACGGGTGGATCGAGGTCAGCCGGGCCGGGTCGAACAGGTCGCCCCGCTCGCGACCGGCGAGCGCGACGAACGGGACCGGAGCGTACGGAGCGCGGTACGTCGTCGTGCCGATCTCGCCGGGGCTGCGACCGTCGTTGAGGGCGGCCGCGATGACCCCGATGGCATTGACCCCGGAGGTCTTGCCCTGGTCGTTGGCGGTGCTGATCGAGGTGTAGCGCTTGATGTGCTCGACGCTGCGCATGCCGGCGCCGGTCGCACGCAGTACGTCGTGCACGGTCTGGTCGCGCTGGAGGTCGACGAAGTGGTCGACCAGATCGTCGAGCGCGACGCCGTCCTCGGCGACGAGCCACAGGGCGCGGGTGGTGCCGCTGCCGGTCGCCGCGGGAAGCGGGTCTGCCGGGGCCTCTGCCGAGCCGATGAAGCCGGTGGCGCGCAGCGCGGTCGCGGCTGCGTACCGGCCCTCGGCGAGACACGCCTCGAGGGTGTAGCTGCCCCGGGCAGACCCCACGATCTGCTGGTCGGCGACCTCGCCGTCGGGGACGAACCCGGCTAGGTTCTCGTCCCAGCGGACCTTGCCCTGGCGCTGGCTGTGCAGGTGGACGACCGGGCTCCAGCCGCCGGCCACGGCGACGGTGTCGCAGGCGATCTCTCGCCGCTCGCCGACCGCGGCGCCGTCGGCGTCGATCGCCGACACGATCGCGGCAGTGACCCGAGGGTCACCGGCGGTGTCGAGGACGGCGGAGCCGAGGACGACCTCGATGCCGGCCTCCTCGGCGCGACGCGCGGCCTCCGACCGCTCGGGGCGGGCGTCGACGACGGCCGCCACGGCGACCCCGGCGTCGGCCAGGTCGGCGGCGACCTCGTAGGCACTGTCGTTGGTCGTCGCGAGCAGGATGTCGGAGCCCGCCGCGACGCCGTAGCGGTTCAGGTAGGTGCGGACCGCGGAGGCGAGCATGACACCGGGGCGGTCGTTGTTGGCGAACACCAGCGGACGCTCATGGGCGCCGGTCGCGATGATCACCTGCTGGGCCCGGATGTGCCACAGGCGCTGACGCGACAGCCCGTCGAGCGTCGCCTTGGCGGCCGCGTCGAGGTGGTCCAGCCGGCTCTGGAGCGCGATCACGTAGTTGGCGTCGTAGCTGCCGAAGGCGTTGGTGCGGGTGAGCACGGTGACCTCGGGGGCGGCGGAGAGCTCCTCGGCGACGCCGCGCAGCCAGGTCTCGCTGTCGACGCCTTCGATGTCGAGGTCGCGGGCGGAGAGCAGCGACCCACCGAGCTCGGGCTGGTCGTCGACGAGGATCACCCGGGCGCCGGAGGCCGCGGCGGTGCGAGCCGCGGTGAGCCCGGTCGGGCCGGCGCCGATGACGAGCACGTCGGTGTGGACGTACTTCTTGTCATAGATCGCGGTGTCGTCGGCGGGGTCGAGCTCGCCGAGGCCGCTGAGGTAGTCGGCCTGGAGCCCGTCGACGAGTTCGACGGCCGTGGCCGGCAGCATCGACTCGGCGACGGCGTCACCCGGGCGACGCAGCCTGACCAGTGCATTGGACTCCTCGACCCCGGCGGCGAGGACGCCGCGAGGGCGCTGCCGGTAGAGGGAGGGGCCGCACTCGAGCACGCCGTTGGCGATCAGCGCGGAGGCGAGGGTGTCACCGGCGTGGCCGGCGTACTCCTGACCGTCGACATGGAAGGTGAGACGGGTCGATCGGTCGATGCGGCCGCCGTCCGTGAGGCGGTGCGACGTCGTGCTCACTGCGAGCCTCCATCCAGGGTCGGGCGTGGTTCGCCGGGCCGGTAGACGGCGGCGATGCGGTAGGTGACGGTGTCACGAAGGACGTTGAACCACTTGCGGCATCCGGAGCTGTGGACCCAGCGCTCGGCGTAGATGCCCTTGGTGTTCTCGCGGTAGAAGAGGTAGCGACCCCACTCCTCGTCGCTGAGGGTGTTCGGGTCCTCCGGGTAGGGGACGTGCGCCTGACCGCCGTAGTGGAACTCGGTCTCGTCGCGGGGCCCGCAGTCGGGGCAGCTGATGAGGATCATCGTCGGCTCCTTTCAGTGGGCCACGGCCGCTGCGCCGTGCTCGTCGATGAGGGCACCGGTGCTGAATCGCTCCAGTGCGAACGGGGCGTTGTACTCGTGGGGCTCGTCGTGGGCGATCGTGTGCGCCATCGTCCAGCCGGCACCCGGGGTGCCCTTGAAGCCACCGGTGCCCCAGCCGCAGTTCACGTAGAGCTGGTCGATCGGGCTCTTGCCCACGACCGGGGAGGCGTCCGGCGTGACGTCGACGATGCCACCCCAGGTCCGGAGCAGATGCGCGCGGGCGAAGATCGGGAACAGCTCGACGGCCGCGGCCATCTGCTCCTCGATCACGTGGAACCCGCCGCGCTGCCCATAGCCGTTGTACGCATCGACGCCCGCACCCATGACGAGCTCGCCCTTGTGGGCCTGGGAGACGTAGACGTGGACGTGGTTCGACATCACCACGGTCGGGTGGACCGGCTGGTGGAGCTCGGAGACGAGCGCCTGGAGCGGGTGCGACTGGATCGGCAGGTCGAAGCCGGCCATCTCGGCGAGGACGCTGGAGTGCCCCGCCGCGCAGAGCGCGACCTTCCCGGCCGCGATGGTGCCGCGGGTGGTCTGCACGCCGACCACCCGGTTGCCGTCCTTGACAATCCCGGTCACCTCGCAGTCCTGGATCAGGTCGACGCCCATCTCGTCGGCCTTGCGGGCGAACGCCCAGGCGACGTGGTCGTGCTTGGCGATGCCCGCGCGGGGCTGGTAGGTCGCACCGAGGACCGGGTAGCGGATGTTGTCGCTGGTGTTGATGATCGGGCAGACCTCCTTCACCTGGTCCGCGTCGAGCCACTCGGCGTCGATCCCGTTGAGACGGTTGGCCTCGCAGCGCCGCACCGAGTCGCGTACGTCCTGCAGCGTGTGGGCGAGGTTGAGCACGCCGCGCTGGCTGAACAGGAAGTCGTAGTCCAGCTCGTCGGGGAGCACCTCCCACTGCTTGAGGGAGTGCTCGTAGATCGCCGCGGACTCGTCCCACAGGTAGTTGGACCGGATGATCGTCGTGTTCCGGGCCATGTTCCCGCCGGCGAGCCAGCCCCGCTCGAGCACGGCGACGTTGGTGATGCCGTGGTTCTTCGCCAGGTAGTAGGCGGTCGCGAGCCCGTGGCCGCCGCCGCCGATGATGACGACGTCGTAGGAGGACTTGGGCTCCGGGTTGCGCCAGAGGAAGTCGGGGTGCTCGGGCAGCAGGTCTGCCATCACTCGGCTCCGTTCGACTCGATGAGGTGGGGGTAGAGCGGGTGCTTCTCGGCGAGGTTCGTGACCCGCGCGCGCAGCGCGTCGGCCGTCTCCTCGGTGAAGTCGTCCTTCAGCGCCGCCGCGATGATGTCGGCCACCTCATGGAAGTCGGTGTCGCCGAAGCCACGGGTGGCCAGCGCCGGGGTGCCGATCCGCAGGCCGGAGGAGACCATCGGCGGGCGCGGGTCGAACGGGACCGCGTTGCGGTTGACGGTGATGCCGATGCGGTGCAGCCGGTCCTCGCCGTCCTGGCCGTTGAGCTGGGAGGCGCGCAGGTCGACCAGCACGAGGTGGACGTCGGTGCCGCCGCTGACCACCGAGATGCCGGCGGCCGCGACGTCGTCGGCGAGCAGCCGCTCGGCGATGATGCGGGCGCCCCGCAGCGTACGCTCCTGGCGCTCGCGGAACTCCGGCTCCGCGGCGACCTTGAAGGCGACCGCCTTGCCGGCGATGACGTGCTCGAGCGGCCCACCCTGCTGGCCCGGGAAGACCGAGGAGTTGATCTTCTTGGCGATGGCGGGGTCGTTGGTGAGGATGACGCCGCCGCGCGGGCCGCCCAGGGTCTTGTGGGTCGTCGAGGTGACCACGTCGGCGAACGGCACCGGGTTCGGGTGCAGGCCGGTCGCGACCAGGCCGGCGAAGTGGGCCATGTCGACCATGAGCCGGGCACCGACCAGGTCGGCGATCCGGCGGAACTCCGCGAAGTCGAGCTGGCGCGGGTAGGCGGACCAGCCGGCGACGATCAGCTTGGGCCGGTGCTCGAGGGCGAGGCGCTCGACCTCGGCCATGTCGATCAGGAAGTCCTCGCGGGAGACCTCGTACGGCACGACCTGGTAGAGGCGGCCGGAGAAGTTGATCTTCATGCCGTGGGTGAGGTGGCCGCCGTGGGCCAGCGAGAGGCCGAGGATGGTGTCGCCCGGCTCGAGGAGCGCGAACATCGCGGCGGCGTTGGCCTGGGCGCCCGAGTGCGGCTGGACGTTGGCGTACTCCGCGGAGAACAGCGCCTTGAGGCGATCGATGGCGAGCTGCTCGATGACGTCGACGTGCTCGCAGCCGCCGTAGTAGCGACGGCCGGGGTAGCCCTCGGCGTACTTGTTGGTGAGAACCGACCCCTGCGCCTCCATGACGGCGGCGGGGGCGAAGTTCTCCGAGGCGATCATCTCCAGCGTCGTCTGCTGGCGGCTCAGCTCGGCGTCGATCTGCTCGCGAACCTCGGGATCGAGGTCCGCGAGCGAGGCAGTCAGGACGTCAACCACGGTGAGCTCCCAAACTCTTGAAGTACGATTGATATATCAGTTCCGGATCACCAGTATGCTTGGTGGCGAAGACACCTGTCAACGGCCCAGATCAGAAAGCGGTGACATGGAATGACCGACGTACTTGCCCCCGTCGTGCTGACGAGCGGCTCAGCGATCAGCCCCGTGACCTCGCTGGCGTACGCGGCCTACGAGCGCATCCGGGACCGGCTGATCATGCTCGACATCAGGCCGGGCGAGCCGATCAACGACGGCCGGCTCGCGGACTCCCTGGGCTTCGGACGCACACCCGTACGCGAGGCGCTCAAGCGCCTGGAGACCGACCACCTGGTCGTCTCCTACCCGCGCCGCGGCACGTTCGCGACACCCGTCGACGTCACCGAGCTGGGCGCGATCTCCGATCTGCGCGAGCAGCTCGAGCCGTTCGCCGCCGGCCGGGCCGCGACGGCGGCGACCGACGCGATGCGAGCCGAGCTGCGCGCCATGGCGGAGAGGGTCCGGGGTCTCGACGCGGTCGGCGACGACCGGCCCACGCTGATGCGCCTCGACATGTCGGTGCACCGGATGATCTACCGCGCGACGGGCAACAAGCACCTCGAGGACGTCCTGATCAGGTACGACAACCTGGCCACCCGGATCTGGTGCCTGGTCGTCGACAAGGTCCCGGACCTGGCGTCCCACATCTGCGAGCACGCGCAGCTCCTCGATGCCATCGCCGACGGCGACGCCGAGCGCGCCGAGCGGCTGACCCGCGAGCACGTCGACAGCTTCGCGACCGAGATCCGTCGGGTCCTCTGACCGCGTTTCTCCACAACAAGGCGATCGGGCGCCGGCCCACCCGGCCGGCGCCCGATCTCGATCCGTCGGATCAGCCCCGCAGGCGGCTCATGCTCGGGTCGAAGAGCGGCTCCGGGGTGACCGTCGCCGGGATCCGCTGCCCGAAGTACTCGATCTCGACCTGGTCGCCCTCCCCGATCTCCGCCGGAAGGTAGGCGTAGGCGATCGGCTTGCCGATCGTGAACCCGTAGGCAGCGCTCGTGACGTACCCGACCGCGGTCTCCCCCGACAGCACGGGCTCCTTGCCGAGCACCATGGACTTACCGTCGTCGATGGTGAGGCAGCGCAGGCGGCGAGCCGAGGTCTCCACCGAGCGGCCCTCGAGCGCGGCCTTGCCGACGAAGTCCTCCTTCGCGGTCTTCACCGCGAAGCCGACGCCGGCCTCGTACGGGTCGTGCTCGGTGGTCATGTCGGCACCCCAGGACCGGTAGCCCTTCTCCAGGCGGAGCGCGCCGAACGCGGCCCGCCCGGCAGCGATGACGCCGTGCTCCTGGCCTGCCTCCCAGAGGACGTCCCACAGCTTCTGGCCGTTCTCGGCGGAGGCGTAGATCTCCCAGCCGAGCTCACCGACGTACGACAGCCGCAGCGCGGTCACCGGGATCCCGCCGATCGTGGCCCGCTTGCCGCGGAAGTACTTCAGACCGTCGTTGGTGAAGTCGTCCGCGCTCACCTTGGCGATCAGGTCCCGGGCCAGCGGACCCCACAGGCCGATGCAGCAGGTGCCACCGGTGGTGTCGCGGACCTCGGCGGTGAGAGCGGGGTCCTCGGCCCGCAGCTTGCGCGCCTCGCGACGGAGGTAGGCCAGGTCGACCGGACCGTTGGCGCCGACCTGGTAGAGCTCGTCCTCCAGGCGGGCGACGGTGATGTCGCTCTTGATCCCGCCCTGCTCGTCGAGGAACAGGGTGTAGGTCACCGCACCGGGCTTCTTGCTCACGTCACCGGTGGTGAGCCGCTGCAGCAGCGTCTCGGCGCCGGGACCGGAGACCTCGAGACGGCGCAGCGGCGTCATGTCGTACATGGCCACCGCGGTGCGGGTCTTCCACGCCTCGACCGCCGCGATCGGCGAGTAGTAGCGCGCCGACCAGTCGTCGCGGGTCGGCGACTTCCACTCCTCCGGCAGCTCGTCCAGCAGGGCCGCGTTGGCCTCGTACCAGTGCGGCCGCTCCCAGGTCCCGGCCTCCAGGAAGAAGGCACCGAGCTCGACCTGACGGGCGTGGAACGGGCTGACCCTGATGTCGCGCGGCGACTCCTTGGGCTGCAGCGGGTGCAGGATGTCGTAGATCTCGACGAAGTTCTGCTGCGAGGTCTCGCTGACGTACGCCGGGGCCAGCTGCGTCTCCTCGAACCGGTTGAGCTCGAGGTCGGCGAGGTCGTACTCCGAGCGTCCCGTGGTCAGCACCTCGGCGACCGCGCGGGCGACACCCGCGGAGTGGGTGACCCAGACGGCCTCGGCCACCCAGAAGCCGTCGACCTCGCGGGACTCGCCCACGAGCGACCCACCGTCGGGCGTGAACGAGAAGATGCCGTTGAACGACGACTCCGCGATCTCCGCCTCCTGCAGGCACGGGAGCAGCTTGCGGCACTCGTCCCACGGGCCCTCGAAGTCCTCGGGCGTGAAGTCGAGCCGGGACGGCATGTTGTCGTGGTCGACGTGCTCCGGGGTCGGGCCGAGATCGGAGGCGGCGTACGGCATCGGCTTGTGGGCGTAGGAGCCGATCCCGTAGACCTCCCCCCACTCCCGGAAGTAGAGGTCCTGGTCCTGGTGACGCAGGATCGGCAGGGTCGCGCCGTCGGGCTGGTCGTGCTTGCCGGCCAGGACCGGGACCGGCGTGGTCTTGATGAACTGGTGGGCGAGCGGGAGGAGCGGCACGTCCGTGCCCGCCATCTTCCCCACCTCGACACCCCAGAAGCCGGCGCAGGAGACGACGATGTCGGCCTCGACGACACCGTTCGTGGTCTCGACGCCCGTGACCCGGCCGCCCTCCTGGAGGACACCGGTCACCGCGGTGTGCTCGAGGTAGGTGACGCCGGCTGCCTGCGTACGCTCGATGAGCAGGTCCACCGCACGAGCCGCCCGGGCGAGGCCGTCGCTCGGAATGTGCAGGCCGGCGAGGACCTGCGACTCGTCGATGTGCGGGTAGAGGTCCTTGCACTCGGCGGGACCGATGACCCGGGCATCGATCCCCCAGGACTTCGCGTAGCCGAGCTTGCGGTAGAGCTCCGCGACGCGGGCCTCGGTGGTCGCGACCTCGAGACCACCGACCTGGTTGAAGCAGTTCAGGCCGTCCTTCTCCAGGCCCATGAACTTCTCCACGGTGTACTTGGCGAACAGGGTCATCGTCTTCGACGGGTTGATCTGGAAGACGAGACCGGGGGCGTGCGAGGTCGAGCCGCCGGGCAGGCTGAGCGGGCCCTGTTCGATGACCGTGATGTCGGACCACCCGCGCGACACGAGTTCGTCCGCGAGGTTCGTGCCGACGATGCCGGCGCCGATGATGACTGTGCGGGGCGAGACGGTGCTGCGGGACGATGGCATGAGCTTCTCCGTGTTTTCGGGGTGGTTCGGGTGGGTGGTCAGCGGAACACGACGGTGCTGGAGCCGTGCATGAGGACGCGGTGCTCGCAGTGCCAGCGGACAGCACGCGAGAGCGCGAGGCACTCGGCGTCCTGACCCACGTTGGCCAGAGCCTGGGGGGTGTACGTGTGGTCGACCCGGTTGACCTCCTGCTCGATGATGGGCCCCTCATCGAGGTCTGCGGTGACGTAGTGGGCGGTGGCCCCGACAAGCTTCACACCGCGCTCGTGCGCCTGGTGGTAGGGCTTGGCGCCCTTGAAGCCGGGCAGGAACGAGTGGTGGATGTTGATCGCGCGGCCCTCGAGCTGGCGGCACAGGCCGTCGGAGAGGATCTGCATGTAGCGGGCGAGCACGACCAGGTCGATCTCGTACTCGTCAACCAGGTCGAGCATGCGCTGCTCGGCCTGCGGCTTGGTCTCCGAGGTGATCGGGATGTGGACGAACTCGAGCCCGGCCGCCTCCGCCATCGGGCGGAGGTCCTCGTGGTTGGACGCGACGACGGCGATCTCGCCACCCAGGGTCCCGCCACGCCACCGGAAGATGAGGTCGTTGAGGCAGTGGCCGAACTTGGAGACCATCACCAGCAGCCGCGGCTTGCGCTCGTCGTGGAAGGTGAACGACATCCCGAAGCGGTCCGCGATCGGCCCGAAAGCGGCGGTGAGCTCGTCGACGTCGGCCCCGTCGGCGGAGGCGAACGCGGTCCGGAGGAAGAACAGCTCCCCCATCCGGTCGTCGTGCTGCTGGTGCTCGAGGATGTCGAACCCGCGGTCGTAGAGGAAGCTCGTGACCGCCTGCATGATCCCCGGGCGCTCCTGGCACGAGAGCGTGAGCACGTTGGTCGTCGCTGCGGGGGCGGCGGTCGCCACGGACGCAACAGCGGTCGAGCTGGGAGGACTGATGGTCATGCTGGGCTCCTGAATGCCGGTAATGATACACAACTCATATATCAGAATGATCGTAGAACGGCTCTCAGAGCGCCGTCAAGGGTCACGGCTATCCGAGGACTGTCGAGGCGTGGTCCGGCTCAGGCAGGTGGCCGGTAGCGGTAGCCGACGCCACGAACGGCCGCGATCGGCGAGGCGTCACTCGCCCAGCCGAGCTTGCGACGCAGCCGGAGCACCGCGAACTTGACCCGCTCCGGCGCGATCCCGGTCGGGTCGTCCCACACCTGCTCCAGCAGCTGGCTCGGCGAGAGTACGGCGCCGGCGTGCTGGACCAGCACGTTGAGCAGCCGGAACTCGGTGCGCGTGAGGTCGACCGGTCGTCCCTCGACCTCGACCTGACGGATCCGGCGATCGATGCGGACGACACCGTCGTCGTACACCCCCGACCCGATGCGGTCCGCCGTTCGCCCGGTCGCCCGCGCACGACGCAGCAGCGCCTCGACACGGGCCAGCAGCTCGTTGTTGTTGAACGGCTTGGTGAGGTAGTCGTCGGCGCCGCCACGGAGGCCGCGGACCTTCTCCGACTCCTCGCCGTGGGCGGTCAGCATCAGGATCGGTACGTCGGCGAAGTCGCGCACCCGCTCGAGCACGGTCCAGCCGTCCATCTCGGGCAGCCCCACGTCCAGAACCACCAGGTCCGGGCGCACATCGTGCACCGTGCGGAGCCCGACCCGGCCGTTGGTCGCCAGCTCGAAGCCGTAGCCGCCGCGCTCGAACAGCATCCGTAGGGCGAGCGCGATGTCCGGCTCGTCCTCGATGGCGAGGATCCTGGTCATCGAGCCTCCCGCTTCAGCGGGACGGCCATTCGCACAGTCGTGCCGCGGTCTTCGGTGCTCTCGACCGCGAGTGATCCGTGGTGCAGCTCGGTGATCGTCTTGCAGATCGCCAGACCGAGCCCGCTGCCCGACAGCCGCCGCCGGACGGCGTTCGAGCCCCGGATGAAGGTGTCGGTGACGGCGGGCACCTCCTCGTCCGGAATCCCGATGCCGGTGTCGGTCACCTCGATCGTCCACCGGGACCCCTCGCACCCTGCCCGGACCGCCACCGAACCCTGGGGCATCGTGAACTTCACGGCGTTGCTCAGCAGGTTGTCGAGCACCTGGCGCAGACGAGTCGGGTCGCCGGTCAGCGGTGGACCGTCGGCGATGTCGGCGGTCAGTGTCAGTCCGCCCCGATCCGCCTCGGGTCGGTGGTCTTCGACCGCCAGGCGCACCAGCTCGGACACGTCGACGGCTGACTCGTGGATCGGGAGCGTGTGCCGCTCGAGCTGGGTGATCAGCTGCAGATCGTCGACGAGCCTCGTCAGCCGCTCAGCATTGCGTACGACGGCGTCGACGGCGGTCCGCTGTCTCTCCGTGAGCGAACCGGAGGCAGGGTCGCGCAGCATCTCGGTGAAGCTGGCCACCGCCGTCAGCGGCGTACGCAGCTCGTGGGAGACGGCGGCCACGAAGTGGTTCTTCAGCTCGGCCGCCTCGGTCAGCACCCGGTTCCGCTCCCGGAGCTCGTGCTGCGTGGTGGCGATCTCGGTGACGTCTCGGAAGTACCACAGCGCACCCAGGTCGGTGTCACCGTCGTGGATCGGCACGAAGTCCAGGCTGAGACAGCGGCCGTTCACCAGCTCGAGGGCGTAGCCCAGGCAGGCCTTGCGGAGGGTCGCGATGTCGTCCAGCTGAGCACGCACCGTGGCTCGCTCGCGGCAGCGCCGGGCCACCGCACCGAGGATCTCCGTGCGGTCGACGCCTGCCCAATCCTCGGCGCTCGTGCGTCCGAAGACCCGCGCGAACGTCTCGTTGGCCAGCACCGTCCGGCCGTCCTCGTCCTCCACCAGGACCGCGGCGTCGAGCTGCCGCACGAGCGCCCGGAGCCGCTTTCCTTCGGTCCGGGAACGGCGCTCGGCGGCCCGCTGGTCGGTCACATCGAGCGCGTACGCGATGACGGCATGTACCCCTTCGACATCGGTCATGTCGTAGAACACGGTGTCCATCTCCCGCCATCGACCGTCGGCGGCGAGCACCCTGATGTCGATCCGAGCCGCCGGCAGCTCGCGGGCGCGCACGGCCCGCAGCGCATCCGCGGCGGTGTCGACGTCGTCAGGGTGGACCGAGTCCCGCAGGCCGGAGGGCAGCTCGATGTCGGGCGGATAGCCGAGCGTCTCGATGATCGCGTCGGAGAGCACCGACCACGTCCCGTCGAGACCGATCCGAACCACCACCGACCGCGCGTGCTTCACCAGGGCCGAGTACGGCCCCTCCCCCGGTCCGAGTTCCCGGCGCACGGCTTCGGGGTCGAGCCGCGCGACATCCTCGACGAACTCCGCAACGTCGTCCGAGTCCGCCGCAGCATCGTGGAGCAGGACCGTGGCGCGATCGACGAGGTCAGAGAGGGGATCCGCGCTCGCGCTGGTGTCCGCGTGCTCAGCTGATGGTTCCGTCTCGCGACCCCCTTCGAGTGGTCCCTCCTCATGACAACGGTGCCACAAACGACGAAAATGTGCAGGAGGAGAGCGGGATCGGAAGGAGGCGCGGGTCTGTTTCGGCCCACGAGGGCTGACTACCAGCCGGTCGTCCCGAGCAGCACCGCGAACGCGCCGGCCACCAGGAACGGTCCCAGCGGCAGGGCGGAGTCGAGCTTCACCCGTCTGGTCAGCAGCAGCGCCAGACCGAGGATCCCGGAGAGCACGAAGGCCAGAGCGCACGCCAGCACGACCGCGGACAGCCCCCACCAGCCGAGGGCGAGGCCGAGCAGACCGGCCAGCTTCGCATCGCCGAGGCCGAGCTGGTCGGGGCGGATCAGCACCAGGGCCAGGTAGCCCAGCCCGGCCACCGCCCCACCGGCGAGGACGCCGAGAAGCCGGTGCGGCTCGCCGGAGGCGAGAGCCGCGACCGCGAGCAGGCCCGCGAGGATCGGGTACGCCCGCAGCGTCAGCCGGTCGGGCAACCGGTGGACCGCGACATCGATGAACGCGAGCGGGACCGCCAGCAGCGCCAGGAACGCGAACGCGAGCAGCTCGGGGTGCGGACCGATGGCACCCGCGACGGCGCCGGTGAGAGCGGCGGCGGCCCCTTCCACGACCCCGGTCCGCGGCCCGATCCGGCTCCGGCACTCGGGGCAGCGGCCGGTCGGCGAGAGGCGCGAGCGCCAGAGCTGGTCGGACACCAGCACGCGGGCGCAACCGAGGCACCGGGTCCGGTCGGGCTCGTCCGACGGGACCGAGAGGCGGAACACCAGCGCCCGCAGCCAGGGCGCGGCGAGCGCCCCGCCTGCGGTACCGATCATCGCCATCTCCAGGTGCACGCCTCGACGGTAGGGCAGCGGGACCGGCGGGCACAGGGCTCCGGCTCAGAAATGGCCGATCGTCTGTCAGCGGCCGACAGGTGTCCCCCGAACGCCCGACACGGGTCTACAGACGTCGTCCGGCCCTGGTCCGACCATGACCGTTCGCCCGCTTCCGAGGCCGGCCCCCGACCCTGGATCGTTGGGGCATCGGGCGACGTGAGGTCGTCCGAAACCAGTCCAGGAACTCGGTCCCGGACCCTCACATCAAGGACACACAAGGAGTTTCTCATGCTTGCTCTCATCGCATTCGCCCAGAGCTGGTTGGACCGTCGGGTCGAGGACCGCGAGCGCGGTGCCACCGCCGTCGAGTACGGCCTGCTGGTCGGTCTGATCGCGGTCGCGATCGTCGCGACGCTCGCCCTCCTCGGCCCCCGGCTGAACGGGCTGTTCGTGACCGTACTCAACGCTCTGCCCGGCGGCGGGGCCGCGGCCTGATCCGCCGCAGGGTCGAGGGGCCGGCCAGCCGGCCGGCCCCTCGACACCTCCTCCGTCACTCCCAGAAAGAGACCCCGAGATGCCATGCCTCCTCAGCCGCCCCGACCGGGCCGACCGCGGCGCCGCCGCCGTCGAGTTCGCGCTCGTGCTGCCGCTGTTGCTGCTCGTGCTGTTCGGGCTCATCGATTTCGGGCGGGCTCTGAACGCACAGATCACACTGACCCAGGCAGCACGCGAAGGCGTACGTCTCGCCGCCCTCGAACAGCCGGGCGCCGCGGACAGGACCCGTGCCGCTGCCGAGCCGCTGACCGGCGTGACCGTCTCGGTCGCGGCCTGCCCGGCGAATCCGGGGCCGACCGACGACGCGGTCGTCCTCGCGAGACAGAACTTCACCTTGGTCACCCCGATCGACAGCATCGCCGGCATGTTCGGCGGCGGCGTCGGATCCTCGGTCCAGCTCACCGGTAGAGGAGTCATGCGATGCCTCGGCTGATCGATCGCATCATCGACCGCATCATCGACCGCACCCGGCGGCACGGCGACGACCGAGGAGCGGTGGCGACCGTGGTCGCGATCGTCCTCGGCGTCGGACTGCTGCTCGGCATCGGTGCCCTGGTCATCGACACCGGCCAGCTCTACGTCGAGCGGGCCGAGCTCCAGAACGGAGCCGACGCGGCGGCCCTCGCCGTCGCCCAGGACTGCGGGGACGCCGAGGGTTGCGCCCCCGATGCCCAGCAGGTGGCCGAGAGGTACGCCGCGGACAACGATGCGAGCGACGGCAAGGCCGACGCGAGCCTGGTGTGCGGACGCACCGCCGTCGGATTCCTGGCCCCGTGCCCGGCAGAGGGCGCAGCGTCCGATGCGTGCCTGGGCACCCGTCCACCGGCCCCGGGCAACTTCGTCGAGGTCCGCACCACCACCCGACAGGACGACGACTCGACGGTGCTGCCCCCGGTGTTCGGGCAGATCCTGCTCGGCGACGACTACGACGGCCGTGGCGTGCTCGCCTGCGCCCGTGCAGCCTGGGGCGGCCCGAAAGCCGCCTCCACACTCCCGTTGACGATCTCGTTCTGCGAGTGGCAGTACGCCACCCAGGACGGCGTCAGCTTCGCTCCTGCCCCGCCCACCGTCGTGGCCGGCAGCTACGAGCGCGTCCTGTCCGTCAAGGCGGACGGCGGCGACCCGATCCCCTGTCCCGGCAGCCCCTCGGGCGGAGATCTGCCCGGCGGCTTCGGCTGGCTGGACAGCGACGACTGCGACCTCGACATCGATGTCGAAGAGTCGTTCTCGGCAGACCCCGGCGTGTCCGGGTCGGCGTGCGAGACACTGCTGTCG